>CAZFMS010000338.1:0-4299 GCA_964520125.1 uncultured Planctomycetaceae bacterium | reverse complement strand
TCCAGAGCGCCACCCATTGGGGAGGGGTCGGGTAGCCGGGCCGTGGTGGAGATAGTCGCCAGGAACTGATCGAGGGCGTCGGTGAAGGCGGCGAGCAGGGGGGCGAACGGGTCGGTTTCTGCAGGCGGCGGTGGGGATTCCGGATCGAGGCTCGGTTCGAGGGCCGGGCCGGATTCGGTGCCGGTCGGGGCGGGTGCGGGGGCGCCCGGGGTGGTCTGGAGGCTGGTCGGGTCGGGGAGGTCCGAGGTCTGATCAGGGGACAGTTCTGGGGGAGGCGGCTGGGGCGCTTCGCCGGGAGGCGGGAACATCGGGCCCAGTTGAGCGAGCAGGTCATCGAAGGCGGACTGGAGCTGCTGCTCGAGGGCGGCGGGATCGCCGTGCTCGGCGAAGTCGGTTACGGCGGTGTCGACTGCGGCGTCGAAGTCTTCACGGAGTTCGCCGAGTGCGGCTTCGGCCTGAGCGTCGAGGGGCCGGGTGGTCAGGAGGTCGTCGATTTGGGTGTTGACGGTATCGCTGAGTGCGCGGGTCTGATCCTGGGCGACGGTGGCTGCGGCTTGGGTCGCGTCGGCGGAGAGCTGGTCGAAGAAGTTGATCCGCAGGCGGACGTCGGCGACGCCGCGGAAGTGGCCGGCTTCGAGCTTGCGGATGACTCCATGGGCCCGGCCGGCGTCGGGAGGGTCGTCCGGGGTTGGGGTCGGTCCGAGGTCGGTGGCGATGCTGGGGTCGGGAGCGTTGCTCTGGTCGGTCGAGATATCCCGGGGGGCGCGGCCGGTGTCGGGGGGGGCGGCGCTTTGCAGGGTGTAGGGAAGGAGGCTGGTCGAGCTGAGGTTCTGAATGTTCATGGGCAATGCTCCGTGGGCGGCGGTGGGGATTGAGTTCGGCGTAATCCCGGGGCCTCGGATAATGCATCGGCACGATGGTCCCGAAAGTTTATGATGGGAGGCAGGTGCTGAACGTTGTCGGCTACGTAGCGGAGGGGCGGGCATGTCAGCCGGGGGGCTGCGGGTTGGGTAGTGGGCATTATATGGGACCACTGTTGGTTCGAGGGGCATGGTTGATGTGGCGCGGAAGCGGGCCGGGGCTGAATGTGCGGAGGTGCCCCGTCGCACGCGACGGGGCTAAAGAAGAGGAGGTGTCCCGTCGCACGCGACGGGGCTAAACAAGAGGGGGTGCCTCGTCGCACGCGAGATATCCCGTCGCACGCGACGGGGCTAAACAAGAAAGGGGAAACAAGAAGGGGCTAGACGGGAGGGTGTACTAGGTGGGTTGCTTGGCCTTTCGTTCGGCTCGATGGCGGAGGGCGGCTTCGATGTAGGGGGCCAGGTTGCCGTCGAGGACTTTTTGGGGGTTGCCGGTTTCGAGGCCGGTGCGGAGGTCTTTGACGCGGGGGTCGTCGAGGACGTAGTTGCGGATCTGGTTGCCCCAGGCGATGTCGCCCTTGGCGCTGTAGGCCTTGGCCAGTTCGCTGTCGCGCTCGGCCTGCTGGAGGCGTTCGAGCTTGGACTTGAGGATGCCCAGGGCCTGGCGTCGGTTTTGGCCTTGGCTGCGTTCGTTGACGCATTCGACGGTCAGGCCGGTGGGGAGGTGCTTGATGCGGATGGCGGTGGCGACCTTGTTGACGTTTTGCCCGCCGGCCCCGCTGCTGCGGCAGAAGGCGGTGATGTCGAGGTCCTTATCGGGCAGCTCGATCTTGCTGTCCGGCAGGACCGGGACCACGTCCACGGCGGCGAAGCTGGTCTGGCGTTTGCCCTGGGCGTTGAAGGGGCTGATCCTGACCAGGCGGTGGACACCGATCTCGGTGCTGAGGTAGCCGAAGGCATAGGCGCCGGTGAGCATGAGATCGACGGACTGGATGCCGGCCTCCTCGCCGTCCTTACGGGACAGCTCTTCGACCTTGTAGCCGACGCGTTCGAAGTAGCGGAGGTACATCCTCAGGAGCATGGCGGCCCAGTCGCAGGCCTCGGTACCGCCGGCGCCGGCCTGGATGCTGAAGTAGCAACCGCGGCGGTCGTCGGGGCCGGACAAGAGGGCCATCAGGGCGACCTTTTCGACCTGGTCGATCAGGGCTAGACGCTCGGCGTCGGCTTCCCGGCGGGCCGAGGGGTCGTCTTCCTCCTCGGCGAGTTGGTGGAGGACGGTCAGGTCGTCGGCCCGTCGGAGGACGGCTTCGAGGGGCTCGATGAGGGCCTTGAGGGATTTGAGTTCGGCGACGACGGTCTGGGTGTCTGCGGAATCCCAGAATCCCGGCCGGGCCATGAGGGCCTCGGTTTCTGTCAGTTGGCGGTTCTTTTGGGGGAGGTCAAAGGGAGTCCCTGATGGAATTGATGCGCTGGGATAGCTCGTCGATGGTGGCGGTTCCGTCTGGTAAAGGCATCGGTGGTTCTCCCTGCTCTGTCGTACTACTATAGGGGTCGGCGAATCGGCTGGCAAACCGCCAGGCGCGGTCGTCGCGTTCAGAGGCGGCTAGGCAAGGAAGGACAGGGCATGCCGAGGCAAATAGGTCTATTGATGCGCCGCAAGCTGGGGGTGATCGTCATATTAGTGGTGGCCCACGGGGCCGGTGCGGGCATCTACATGGAGTGGAAGTCGCGGCCATCGTTGATATCGGGGCCGATGGTGCAGATACCCGAGGCGGACGGCCTGACCATCGTGTGGGAGATGGAGGCTTCGTTCGCCCGGGGGGCGGTGCGGCTGGTGGGCCCGGGGGGAGCCGAATCCATCGAACCGGCGACCGTTGCCGGGCAGCGGTATGAGGCGTCCTTCGGGGGGCTGGAGCGCGGCGGGGAGTATCACTACTCGTTGTTGAACTACGCGTTTCTGGGTCGGGAGATCGTGGTGGCGGGTCCGTTTCCGGCGTCGACCGCCGCTGAGCCGGGCCGGGCGTTTCGTTTCGTGGCATTTGGGGATTCCGGCACGGGGAGCCTGAGCCAGGCTACGCTGGCCGAGCGGATTGTCGACGCCGCTGCGGACCTGGTGATCCATACCGGGGATGTGGTCTATCCGGCCGGGGCGAAAGAGGACTATCTGTTCAATTTCTATGAGCCCAACGCCGGGCTGATCCGGTCGGCGGCGTTCATGCCGGTCCTGGGGAACCACGATTGCGCAACGGAGATGGGGAGGCCGCTGTTGGAGGCCTTCGCGCTTCCGGCGAACGGTCCGGCGGGGATGGAACTGGAGCGGAATTACTGGTTCGACTTCGGCGACGCCCGGTTCGTGGGGCTGGACAGCAACAAGGCGTCGGAGAAATACCCCGGGCTGCAAACGCTGGAGCAGATGAAGACGGTGGTGGCTCCGTGGCTGCGCGGCGTGCTGACGGATTGCGACGCCACGTGGAAGTTCGTCTTTTTTCACCATCCCTTCTACACGGGCAGCAAGCACTCGGCGGAGGGGGCGGCCTATGTCAAGGATGCCTATGTCTCGGTCTTCGAGGAGTGCGGGGTGGACATGGTCTTTGCCGGTCACAACCATTTGTACGAGCGGACCGGCCCGATCAAGGGCGATGAGGTGGTGGCCGAGGGTGCGGGGGTGGTTTATGTGACTACCGGGGCGGGCGGTGCGGCCCGCTACGCGATGAACGAGCCCGTGCCGGGATATATGGTGGCCTACAACGACGAGTTGCTGAGCTTCACGCGGGTGGACATATCGGCTGATCGTTTGGAGCTGTCCCAGATCGACGACCAGGGGCGGGTGCTTGACGAATACACCATTCTGAAAAGGCCGGATACGGGAGCCGGCGCGGCAGAGTAAGCGACCGAAGACTGGCTGGTGGGCGATCGGCGAGGGTGGCCGGCGGGGGGGGAGCAGTGCGTTGACGGTTGGTTGGGTGGGGCGTAGGATTCGAGCGCTTGGGAGGGAGGCTCCTGTTGATGAGGCTTGGATCGAGGGGCCGGGGCCGCATAGGGTCTTGACCTAGTTTCCAGGGCAACAAACCCAAAGAGAGGTCGAGGATGGCGTTTGTGTCGGGTACGGTGGGTTTTTCGCGGTTTGAGATTGTGGGGGGCTCGCCGAAAAGGCTGGATGAGAATCTGCTGGACAAGTTGCGGGCCGGGACGATCGGGAAGCGGCTGTTAGTCCGGGAGGACCATGAGGAGATCGGCTGGATCGGGGGGCGGCATCTGCTGGATCGGCACTTCGATATCGAGAAGAACGTCCTGCTGGACTGTCTGCACTTCGGCATGCGTATCGATGCCAGTCGGGTTCCGCCCGATTTGATGCGGGCTTATGTGGAAATGGAGCTGGAGGGGTCGCGGGGAGCCGGTGGCACCGGTAACGGCGGTGGCAAGGGGAACGGAGGCGGGC
>CAZFMS010000337.1:0-4323 GCA_964520125.1 uncultured Planctomycetaceae bacterium | reverse complement strand
GACCGCAAGTTTGATTGCAGCCCTTGGGGTGTGCTGATCTGCGCGGCGGTCGGCATCGTCGGCGGGATGTACAACATGATCCGTCGAACGGTTCAGCAGATGGTCGGCCGACCCGACCGGCCGGAAGATCGACGACAGGACCAGCCCGACGACGGCACGGACGACTGATGACCGCTGCGGAGAAGACAAGTGGAACCCCCTGGCGATTACTGGCCTGGCCGGCCGCCGGCGGGCTGGGGCTGGCGGCAGTGGGGTATTTCCCTACCAGCTCGATCGCCGGGCGGACCGGCCTGGCAGCCATGCTTGTCGCCCAGGCGCTGGTTATTGCGCTGGTCTACGCAACGGTAGTGCCGGCCCTGAGGCGTATGAGCGGGGCCGACCTTGAGCGGAGATTCCGGATCGCCCTGCAAGCGGGGGTGATTCGATTCCTGGTCACGGTGTTCGTCGCCGCGGCGGTCGGCTGGTCCGCACAGTTGGACACCGACGTCTTCCTGGTGTGGCTGGCGATTGCCTATGTGGTGATGATCAAGATCGAGACTTGGATCCTGATCCATTGGAGTAAGCGGCTCGAGGGTGGGACATGATCGTGCAATGCCTGGCCGAAGGGGATAACCCGCTCACCCATGTCGTGGACCACCCGTGGCTGCGCATCGGCGAGGGTGAGGGTCTGTTCCGACAATTCACCTTCCTGTCCAACCATGTGATCATGATGTTGGTCGCCGCTGCGTTGCTGATGCTCTTGCTGCCGCGCTTCGCCCGAGTCCGGGAGGAGGGCGACGAAGTCGAGCGCCTCACCCCCAAGGGGATGGGAAACCTCATCGAAGCGATCTGCGCGTTCCTGCGCGACCACGTGGCCCGCCCCAACCTGGGTCCCCACACCGACCGATTCATCGTCTATGTCTGGAGCGCGTTTTTCTTCATCCTGACCTGCAACCTGCTGGGCCTGCTGCCGCTCGCGCCGATCACCAAGTTCCTGTTCGGACACCCGATCTACGGTACGGCCACCGGCAATATCTTCACCACCGCCACCCTGGCGGTCTGCACCCTGGCGATGATCGTAATCAACGGCTTGCGCATCCACCGCATGGCCTACGTGAAGCACTTCTTCATGGGGCCCTTTCCGATCAATTGCCTTATCGCCTTCCTGGAGGTGATCGGGCTCTTCGCCAAGACGTTCGCCTTGTGCATCCGGTTGTTCGCCAACATGTGCGCCGGGCACATTCTGCTGGCCGTCTTGGTGAGCTTCATCGCCATGGCCGGCGCCTCCGGGGCCGCGATCGGATTCGCCGTGGCGATTCCGGTCGTGCTGGGCAGTGTGGCTATCTATATGCTGGAGATCTTCGTGGCCTGTCTGCAGGCGTTCATCTTCACCTTCCTGAGCTGTGTGTTCATCGGCCAGGCGGTAAACATCCACCATGAGCACCAGGGAGCGGAGTCACAGGCGAACGAGGCGGGGTCGGCACATGCCCATTAGGAGTGTGCAGGAAAACACCGGCGGAACGCCGGGGCCCCAGATGGTCTTTTCGGCGCAATGTGGAGTTTGACTTTTAATGCCCGCGTCGTGGGAACGAGGGGCATAAAACTGACCTGCGAAAGCGCGGCAGCGCGCAGTGAACCGATCCCACGGGTTCAACCTTAAGGAAAGGACGATGGCAATGAGGATCAGGTTTTGCCTGTTGGCATTGATGGGCTGGTTGTTCTTGGCCGCCCCGGCATTGGCGGAAGGGAATCCCGAAGACGGAGCCGCGACCCCCAGCGGATCGCGCTGGTTCGACGACAAGGGAGCGGCTTTTCTGGGCGGATGTATCGGGGCCGGCCTGGTGGTGATCGGTGGAGCAGCCGGCATCGGCCGCATCGGTGGCAGCGCCGCCGAGGCCATGGCTCGCCAGCCGGAGGCCGCCGGTTCGGTAAACGGAGTGGCCTTGATCACCGCTGCGATGATCGAGGGGGCCACGCTCTTCGCCGTGGTCGTCTGCCTCTTGGGGGTCCTCAAGTAGTCAGCGCCTGAGGATAGGTGTTCTCGAGCAGGCTGGGCCCGACTTCAGCGATCGCTGGGGGCCCTGCTCACTGGCCGTTAGGATCCGAGGGACGCTCCTGATGAGACGCATTGAACGCATCTGGATGGCAATGTCTGTGGGGCTATCCGTCTGTCTTGCCCGGCCGGCCCTGGCGGCCGACGCCGAGCACGGCGGTGACCAGGTGAGCCTGTTTGCAGGCGATCTGGGCAACGCCGTCTGGACCCTGCTGATCTTCCTGCTGGTGATCCTGGTACTGGGCAAGTTCGCCTGGGGCCCGATCCTTCGGGTACTGATCAACCGAGAGAAGTTCATCCGGGACTCCTTGACCGAGGCCCAGCGGGGGCGGGAGGAGGCCAAGCAGACGCTGGCCGACTACACCAAGAAGCTCGAGGAGGCCCGCGAAGAAGCCACCTCGATAGTCGAGGAGGGACGACGCGACGCCGAAGAGGTCCGCAAGAAGATCCTCGCCCAGGCCAAGGCCGACTCCGATGCCGTCGCCAAGCGGGCCCGGCGGGAGATCGAGATGGCCCGGGACGACGCCGTGAAGCAACTGCACGATCGCACCATCCTCCTGGCCACCAACATCGCCGGAAAGATCGTCCGCAAGGAACTGAGCCCGGCAGATCACGGGGAACTCGTCGACCAGGCCCTGACCGAAATGGGGGAGATGAACTAGGACTCTGTCATTGTTGACTTCAGGCTTCCAGTGAGCCGGGCCGTCCTCGGCCCGGTCTCCGCCGTACACCCCGGACACTAACCCTCTGGGGGGTCAACCCGCCAAATCGAGCATGACCGAGCACTAGGTGGAAGGATGAAGCACGAACGTTGAAGGATGAAGGACAAACATTGAAGGGCGAAGGCAGGGATTCGATGATCGGGGCCCAGACTCGCCTGCTGGTCATCCTTCTCTCTGGTGATCTCCTGTTTCGAGGGTAGACGCGCCAATGGCAACGGATTTCGACATCTCCCAGGCCGCCGCATCGATCTACGCCGAGAGTCTCCTCCAACTGGCCAATGAAGCCGATCAGGCGGAGGAGATCGGCAGCGAGCTGCGGGAGATAAAGGACTTGTGGAAGCGAGACTCCTCCTTTGCCGCGATGATGAGTTCCGCCGCCATCGACATCCACGCCCGGCGGGAGAGCATCCGCAAGGTCTTCGGCTCCGGACGGGTCAGCCGCTTGGTGCTGAACTTCCTCCTGGTCCTGAACGACAAGCGCCGCTCGATGATTCTGCCGGCGGTCTGCGACGCCTATCGGCGCAAGCTGGACCGCCAGCTCGGCATCGAAGAGGTTCACGTGACCTCGGCATTACCCCTCAGCGACGAGCAGCGGACCAGGCTCCGGGCCGAGATCAAGCGGATGACGGGCAACGAGACCGACCTGTTCGAAAAGGTCGATCCCGATCTCTTGGGAGGAATGACCATCCAGGTGGCGGACCGCCTGTATGACCTGTCGGTCCGTCGCCGACTGGGCGACCTTCGCAGTGTCTTGTTGGCTTCGTTGGAGAAGCACCTGATGGGCGATGTGTCGCGATTCGTGAGCCCGGGATAGAGGGCCGTTGATTGACGATCGCAGATCGCGGAATACGGAATGAAGACCGGAGGCCGCAGATCGGGCATGGCTCTGACGGCTAACAGATAGCAGCTAAGGACGAGCACTCCTTAGCTACCAAGGAACAGACGTATGAAGATCCAGGTTGATGAAATCACCGCGGTAATCAAGCAGGAGATCGCCCAATACGAGGAGCAACTCGAGGCCTCGGAAGTCGGGCGGGTCATCGCCGTCGGCGACGGCGTAACCCAAATCTACGGCCTCTCCAACGCCATGGCCGGCGAGATGATCGAATACGAAAACGGTGCCATCGGCCAGGTCATGAACCTGGAGGAGAGTTCGGTCGGCGCGGTGGTGCTGGGCAACTTTCTCGGCGTCAAAGAGGGCCACACCGTTCGGACCACCGGAAACCTCCTCAGCGTCCCCGTGGGAGACGCCGTGATCGGCCGGGTGGTGGACCCCTTGGGCCGGCCCCTCGACGGCAAGGGGGCCATCGTCACCGATACCCGCTGGCCGCTGGAGTACAAAGCCCCCGGCATCGCCGAGCGGCAGCCGGTCAAGCAGCCCCTCCAGACCGGGATCAAGGCCATCGACAGCATGATCCCCATCGGCCGAGGCCAACGAGAGCTTATCATCGGCGACCGCAAGACGGGCAAGACCGCCATCGCCATCGACACCATCATCAATCAGAAGGGCCGCGGCCTGGTCTGCATCTACGTGGCCATCGGGCAGAAGCTTTCGACGGTCGCCAAGAC
>CAZFMS010000336.1:0-4331 GCA_964520125.1 uncultured Planctomycetaceae bacterium | reverse complement strand
CGGCTTCGGGGTGCGGTCGATGGCTATCGGCTGATTCATGAGAAACGCCGAAGACTCAACCCGCCCAGTCGGGTCATCACCCAATTGCAGGGCGATGCCCACCCAGCCTATGTAGCTCGTTTCCACCAGAGGCAGGAAGTCGGGGCTGCCCAGGCGGGAACGCAAGGCGGTCATCTCGGTTACTTCGCCGTTGGGGTCGGTGACGATGACGCGCACCAGCTTTAGGCCGGTGTCGTATTCCGTTCCGTAGGGCTCCAGGGTGCTGGGATCGACGTACTCGACCGACACCTGTCTGGTCCAGCCTTCGGTGTTGGTCATGACGGTTCCGTCTTTCAAGGTGACGGTGGACTCCGACCAGCCGGCGTAGTCGTCGACGTCGTCGTAGAAGGCTCGGCCACTTTGCGGCTCGCCGGGCTCAGGTCCGAAGAGGATGGACTCCTGCGACTCCGGCCGCTCGAACACGATCTTGTCGACTGAATCAATCTCCCAGGTCATATAGGCGTCATCCCCCGGCTCCTGGTAGGGCATCTGCAGGATCTCGGCCAGCAGGTCGGTGGCCAGGGCCCGGCCGCGGAGTTCCTTGGACTGGGTCTGCCGGGATTGGATCACGGTCTGCATCCCTTCCAGGGAGGCGAGCATCATCAGGCCCACGATCACGGTGGAGGTAGCGGCTTCGACCAGGGTGACGCCGCGCCGGCAGTACAGTTGGTCGGTCATATCCATGCCCTCGCCGAGCCTCACGGCCATTCCGGAGGTCCTAGTGTGGTAACCGTTCCGAACACCTGGATACCCATGTCCCCCTTGTAGAACTCAGTTCTCCACTCTGCCCCGCCGTCCAAGGAGTCGAGGAACTCATAGAGGACTGTCGCCCCCGCATAGCTGATCCCCGCAGTGGTTCGGCTGCCGTTCAGCCCCCGGATCACCAGACAGAGCCCGTTGGCCGGATCGAGGCCCGAAACCGTGTCAAACGAGGCCCCCACCCAGTCATGGCTAGCAGGCAACGAGGCCTCGTCGACGATCACCGTGTCGAGAACCGTGTTGGTAGGGATGAATACCGTCCTCGGCCCTCTTACTTCGCCGGTGGCAGTCCGGATATCCACGGCGTTGGATCCAATTACGTTTCCGCTTTGCTTGGCCAGAAACATGACCCGGGTGACCTTCCAGGAGACCACGTTGATCGGTAGTGATGGGAGGAAGTACGCCGCACACCAGTTGTTCTCTTTTACCTTGTAGGAACTCAGACTAGCCTCGGGCCCGGGGTCGCGGATGACCAGCAGCATTTCCTCGCTTTCCACCGGGCATTCAACGTCCCTACACAACGAGCCGTCGCCCTTGTACAAGGCCCCGGGCACTTCCGCGCAGTTGGCCTGCGAATCCTCCATGCACGTGCCTTCGGGCAGGCAGCAGGCTCCGTTTGACGGGCCGACGGTGCGGAGGAGGTAGTTCAGGTTGAAGTGATGCACGTTCGTCGCGAATTTCACCGCCGGCGAGCCGCCGTATTGCAGGGTGATTGGATCGCCGGCTACCCCGGACCAGGCGTAGCGGAGCCTCTCCGGCTTGCCGTCGCCGTCGCGGTCGGGGACGGTGAACGCGGCGGAGACCGACGACCGCTCATTGAAGGCCAGGGCGTCACCCAGGTCACGGGTGATCTGGTCCAGGACGTTGGCCGTCTCCGTGCCCGTGTCTTTGGTGCCTTCGGCGACCTCTCCGGCCTGGAGGGAGAACATCACCGCGGAACTCATGCCCAGCACCAGCACGCCGGCCACCGCGGTAGCGACGGTCATCTCGCCCAGGGTGAAGCCGCGATGTTGCGGGCGACTTCTCCGTTTCCCCCGGCAGATCGCGTGGGCCGCCGGGGCCTGGTTACCTGATCGAGACGGCACCGGTTATCTCCTGGACGTTGATGGTCTTGGTGAATTTGCCGGCGGAGATCACTATCTCGGCATCGCTGTCCGCGTTGCCGTAGATGTCGAAGACCAGGGCCTGGTCCCCACCCAGCTCCGCGGAGACCAGCCGCACCTGATAGGAGTCGTGGGCCAGATCGACTGCGTATTCGTCGTTGGAGTTATCGAGATTGCGCATGCCCGGCAGGACGTATCCATCTTCGCTGAACATGACCGGCTGAGGGGTGCTGGTGCTGATGGCGTGTTGGCGGGCCCACTGAAGATCGGCGCGGACCCGCTCGGCCGCGGCGCAGGCCCGGCGTTCGGTGAGGGTGTTGCTGAACGAAGGAACCGCCAGCCCCGCCAGGATGGCCATGGTCACGATGACGATGAGAAGCTCGATGACGGTGAAGGCCCGGCGCTGACGGATCGTTCTCAATACTGGATGGTGCATGGCACTCGAACTCCGGGCGCCTCAGGTTGGCGCCGATATAAGGATACGATTCAACCGGTCGGCAAGAGGGAACACCCCTCCATAGTCATCGGTCAGGCGAGGCCCATAATTGAAACGACCGGTGAGCGGTCGGGCCTGTCCCCCACCGCACCGGTCGTCTCGCCGCAGGCTGATAGACGGGTTCTCGGGCCTGGTCGCCTAGTAGGCGTCGTAGCCGGTGTTATTGGCCCGGAACTGTCCGGTGGCCTCGTCGTAATACCAGGCGCTGCTGTCCAGGGCGCCCGTGCCGAGATCGTTGGTGTTGGTGAATGGGTTGTTGGGGACGGCCTGCAAGTAAGGCCCGAAATCGGCGCCCGCGGCGCCGCTGATGTCCGTCCCCGCGGTCATCTGGGCGGTGAAGCTGAGCAGCGTGGGGTAGGTGCTGTTGTGCTGCAGCTTATAAAGCTCGAGTTGGCCGCGAATGGTCTGCAGGTTGGTGGTCAGCGAACTCGTTTGGGCGTCTCCGGCAGCGTCCGAGAACTGGGGAATCACCACTGCTGCCAGGATTCCCAGGATGATGACCACGATCAACAATTCGACAAGCGTAAAACCCTTGCGTTCCATTTCGATGACCTCCCTGCGACAACCCCCCTTGGGCCGGCGGGTCGTAACCTGTGAAGCAACGGGAACCCGAAAGCCCCTCCGCGACCATCATGCACCCCACACGGGGTCCAAACCTTGACGGCTTACCGGCCAGGTATCGGGTCCGGTGCGAAGGTGCTTTAAGAAAACAAGCGTCCGGCGCCGCGGGCCGGCGGACTCTTTGGGCGGAGCTGACCTAATGGCTTGTTATCGGCGCAGCGGCCGGCGGGTGATCGGGTCCTGGCCGGGGAGGCTCTGGCCATCAGGGGTCTCGGATCCGGAGGTGCGGCGACGGAGGAGGATTCAGGACGGAGGCCGCCATGTTGTCTTGCAATCGCAGGCCTGCTCGGATAGAATGGAGGCTGTTGGGCCGATAAACCTGAACTCTCGGTTGGAAGGAAAAACCATGACCCGACGCTTCTGCTTCACCGCAATCACTCTCTGCATCGCCCTGCCGGCCGGCGTGGCAACCGGCAGCGTGACCATCGTAGACAACCTCCCGGGTTCGTGGATCGATATCTCGGGGACCGGCACCGCCCTGAACCTGGGCGACGACGACGATGTTGACATCGCCACCACGGTGGGTAATGCCCTGCTCCCGGCGGGCACCGTGCGGGTCGGCAGCAACGGCGGGGCCCGTTTCCTCGGAATCGGGACGCACCTGTTTGCCTGGAACCACTCGATACCCAGCGCGTTTGCCTTCGATGGCGACCAGGCCCTGCTGCCGTTCTGGGATGACATCGACACCGACGGCGGTGTTGACGGCAACATCTTCTGGGAAGAGATAGACGGGACCTTGGTCATTCAGTGGGAGGGCGTCGAGTTCTGGGTCGGCCCCCTCACAACCCCCGCGACCTTCCAGATACAGGTCCCCAGCAGCGGGCCCGCTTTCGCCCAGTTCCTCTACAACGACATCGAAGGCGCCCGCCCCAACGGCGGGGGCAGTGCCACCATCGGCTACCAAAACGGAACCGGCACCGCCAACGACGTCGAGTGGAGCTTCGACACGGCGAGTGCGGTGGGCAACGGCACTGTTCTTTCGCTGCGGTGCGATCCGTGCGACACCGACTGCGACGTCGGCGCTGATGCCTTCGATATCGATCCGTTCCTCGGCCTGCTGTTCTCCGGCGATGCGCCGTGCGATTTCTGTGCCGGTGACACCGACGACAGCGGGGCCGTCGATGCCTTCGATGTCTTCCCGTTTCTCGAATGCCTCTTCGGACCTGGTCCTCCGAGCGGCGGGCAGGACACCTTCCGGGTGTTCTTCGACACGTCCGGCAACGCCGGTAGTGACTCCGCCCCGCACCCGGGCAGCGGCACGCTAGAGCATGTTAAGATTGAAACGTCGTAGTTGCCGATGTTCTTCTTATGAG
>CAZFMS010000335.1:2194-4413 GCA_964520125.1 uncultured Planctomycetaceae bacterium | reverse complement strand
CAACACCGCCAACGCGATGATCGCCAAGGCACCGGCGAGGCGGCCTGGGCTACCGTATATCGTGTTCATGATCTGTGTCTCCGCGTTTCAGAGGCCTCTCTTCCATCGACGAGATACCTAGTTTCGTCCAGGACTAACCGACCTCTCGGTGTAATGCTGTAATGCTGTCCGTTGAGGGCCTGGTCCCGCAATAAGGCTTGCGGAACGGAGGCCTGCTGACTCGGACGAGCCCAAAACGCCGGGACGCAATTCTGGCGTCGCGTCCCGGCTCAATAATCTGGATGGGGAATCAGAGCAGAAGGGGTCGATCGCTGGCGGGAAACGGCAGGTTCGCCCGCAGCCACTGTTGGGCATCGCCCGGCCAGGTGCCCGAGAGGCGGGCCCATTCGCTTCCCAGCGCCGCAGGAGCTACCACGGCCACCGGCGCGGAACCGATTTCGGCGTACTTGGCCGCCCCCTTGGCCGGGGAGCACGCCGCCGCATTGCACACCTCGGCGCACGATGAGCAGTTGCGCTGATCAGATTGCCCGGAGCCTTCCGGGCACGGGTCGGCAGCCTCGTCAGGGGAGCCTGGGCAACAATCATCCGGGTAGCCGTGCGGATCTTCGTCTGCGTGCTGCCTATGGGCGCAGCACTCTACGAGGACGCCCGCCCGACAGAGCATCGGCGTCCCCACAAGTCCCCAGACCGCGGCTACAAGCACCAAGATTCGCATCTGCAATAGTATAGTGCAGCACGTCAGATCGGTCAACGAGTCGCAGTATCGCGGCCGCAGCGCGGGTTTCCCACCGTCCGAGAATACGACATGCTCAACCGGAGGAAAATCTCGATTGGCCGGCCTTCCGGCGATCGCGGGCCCCGCTAGTCTCCGGGCGGCTCCACGTCAACCTGGCCGCGGAGTGCCGATCGAGCCGGACTGCGCGGCCTCGGGCTTCTTGACGATCGTGTACCACGCGAAGAGCCCTCGCTTCAGGACTTCGGCGTAGGGTCCTTCCTCCCAGCCCAGCTTGCGGGCCATCTTGCGGGCCGCCTCGGTGTCCACCCGGTCGAAGACCAGCACCTCGAAGCCGACCGATTCGTACAGCTCCCTCGAGAAGGGTGAATGCCCGTCGGCCCAGGGGATGTAGGGCTCGTCGGGGGCGGCCTCGGGCGGGCAGAGGTTGTAGATCAGCACATAGCCGCCCGGATTCAACATGTCGAACAGGGTCTGCACGAACTCCTGCTCCTCGACGCCGAGGTTGAGCAGTTTGCTCTGGTCCACCGGCCGGGCGGGATGCAGGTAGCCGTTCTTCAGCACGTTCTTGGCAATGAACAGGTCGTAACCCGTACCCACCGAACGCTTCACCTCCTCATCCGAAGGGAAGAAGCCGTGCACCAACCGCAGCGAGCCGGCCACGCCCCGGGCCCCCTCGATCCGGCCCTGGTCGCCGGGATAGCTGTACAGGGCCCGCAATTCGTCATCGACCTCGATGCCGGTCACCTCGGCCCCCAGACAGGCCAGCAGCCGCAGTTGGCCGATCGAGCCGAACCCGTAGTCCACGATCTTGGCCCCGGGACGGACCTCGAACCCCTCAGCGGCCAGCACGTCGAGGGCCCGCGCATAGGCCAGCGGCGTACCGTGCTTGGTGTTGTAATAGAAATCGCCGTCGCGGGTTTGCTTGGTCAGCTTGTCCCGCTCCTCTTGGCCCAGGGCCTCGGCCTCGATCTCGGAGTAGGCCTTTCGGTTGGCCCGATCGATGTATAGCGTGCGCGTCTCGATGTCGGGCAGATACTTGGTGGCCTTGACAAACCGCCGCACCCAATCGGCCTTGACAAACCGCCGCAGCTTCAAGGCTTGCCGGCGCAGGGCCTTGACCTCAGGGCTGGCCTCCTTGGTCGTCCCCGCCGGCGGGGCCTCACGATCCGGCTTCGGGTCTGCCACCGTCGGCGGAGCGGCCCAACCCGCCGTGCTCGACTCCCCCCCCTGGGCCACGGCCCCCACCATCCAAAGCGGCAGGACAACAAGAAGCAGCTTAGCAACAAGAGGCTCATTGATGTGCATGGTAAGTCCTCGACTGTCGGGTGGTCAGCGGCAACCCCGCCGCCCCCGGGCCGCCAGATGTTAAACGATAGCGCTTAGCATTGCTCACGCAGAACCCCCCCCCGTTTAGAACGGTTCCGCCATCAGTGGCCGATCAGAGCCGCGACCGTCAGGGAGCGGTCCCTCACGAACGCATCAC
>CAZFMS010000335.1:0-2184 GCA_964520125.1 uncultured Planctomycetaceae bacterium | reverse complement strand
GCCCCGGAGCCTCGATCATGGGGGGGCGATTGCTCAGAGTCCCTAACAGAATGTGGGACCGGCTTTCCAGCCGGTCAGACGACAGGCTGGAAAGCCTGTCCCACAGAGCCTCTTCGTTAGACGCTCTTAGTCAAGTGGGGTCCGCGGTGCAGGCCGGACATCTAGAGTTCGGCGATGAAGCAGTCTACGAATGGTTGGAGGTCGGCGCCGTCGGGGGTGCCGTCGCCGTTTAGGTCGCAGGCGGCGGCGGAGGCCGGGTCGGCGGTTTCGGGGGAGAGGAGGACCGAGACGAAGAGCTGGAGGTCGGCGATGTCCACGAGGGTGTCGCCGTTTATGTCGGCGCCGCCGGTGATGGAAAGGTACCAGGTCTCGAGATCGTTCCCGCCGGCGTTGGTGGCCCCGATGGTGATGGTGTAGCTAGTCTCCGAAGGCAGCGGATCGGGCCAGGTGACCACGCCGGTGGCGTTCTCGATGGTCATCCCCGGCGGGGCGGTATCCAACCACCAATTGATGATCGGCTCCATGCAGGTCGGTTCCGTGGTCGCGGGAGTCGGGCCGACATAGGCCTCGGTGGTCTGGCAGGTGATGCTCTCGTCGGCCAGGGGGACGATCGTCGGGGCCGACAGGTTGACGCCCAGGAACACGGTCTGGGTCGTGCTGCCGCCGCTGTTGGTCGCCCGGAGATGGATGGTGTAGAGGAATTCCGACGGCAGCGGGGCCGGCCAGGAGATGATGCCGGTGTCGGGATTGACGGTCATGCCCGGCTCGGGGTTGTCGAGGCTCCAGGTGATGGGGTTCATGTTGAGCGGATGGGTAAGCGTGGGGGCGGACCCGACGAACGGCACCCCGCAGACCGCGACCTCCTGGCCCATCGGGTTGATGACCGGGGCCAGTTGGCTGACCGTCAACGTCTGGCAATAGACCACCGCGTTGTTGTCCTCGAATACCTCGGCTATCTCGTCGAGGTCGTCGAGGATGGTGCCGACGTGGTACTCCCCCGCCGGAAGGTCGGCGGGCATGTCGATGATGGCGTCAAAGTCGATGGCATCCTGGAAGGCCAGATCCCAAGACATGGTGGCCAGCAGCATGTCGCCGGTATCGATGGTCGCATCGTCTGACAGGTAGTATCCCTGTCGGATGAAGAACTCGTTGGTCGTGCCGAAGTTCTCGATCAGACAGCGGACGGTCAGTTCATCTTGGGGATAGACGGCGGGCGGATCGAAGAAGACGGGCACCACCTTGCCGACCTGCGTGTCACTGAAGCTGTAGCTGGCGTTGGCCAGATCGACGAACGGGTCATAAGAGGGGCCGGAGTGCGGGTATAGGAAGCGCGTGCCGTTGCGATCGGCGGTGTGCAGCTCGATGATGTTCTGTTGGCCGACGGGTCCGCCGCAGGGGTAGCTCGGGTTCATGGTCTGGGCCAGAAACGGCGTGCCCGGCGGCTCGTTGCCGAACGGGTCGTGGCCCAGGCCCAGGGCGTGACCGAGTTCGTGGGTGGCGTCCAGCAGCAGCGAATAGCCGTAGATCTCCGGGGCCGTAATCGTCTCGCAGTCTGGAAGGGGTTCTAAGGTCCAGCCGATCCCGGCGGGGTAGGGGCTGTACACCTGGTCCATGTCGTACCACTGGGCCCCGTCGTTCACCAGGTAGGTCACCGCCAACACGCCGGGATCGAGTTCCGCGGCGATGGTGTCGTTGTAGCCGTCGAAGGGATCGATGGTGTCCAGCCCGTTGGGATCGTAGAAGTACTCGAAGTCGGCCTCGGGAACCATGTTCCATAGTCCCATGGCCGCCAGCAGGAGTGTCTCCGCATCACTGCCCGGCGGGAAGCTCGCCGGAGAAAGATAGCGAACGCTCTGGCCGCCGGCCCACACGACGTTCACCCCCCCATACTCGTACCAGGAGTAGCCCTGGACCCGGTCGCCGGGGATGCCGACTACGGCGGCGAGCACCACCATCAGCACTGAAGCACGGATCACCGCCTTCATCGCCGGGCCCTCCCCCTGTTCTTGACCCCGGCGCTGGGAGCGGGGTGACGACGAGCACTTGACCGACGTTGAAGGTGACGGGTTGATCGTTTGCACGCCGAGCGGGTCGACGGCTCACAATCTATCAGCTGGCGGTCCGATCATGCAGCCCGGTGTGGATGCAATTATTGTCACGCCGCTATCGCCGCATTCATTGACC
>CAZFMS010000334.1:0-4438 GCA_964520125.1 uncultured Planctomycetaceae bacterium | reverse complement strand
GGTTTCGGTGGAATCCAGCCGGCCGGCACTGGTATCGGCCCTGCGCACGATCGAACAGGATATGGGTCTCTTCGGCATGGGCCAGCGCAATGGCGGGCCTACATCGTGAATGAGGCACACGGACTTCGGAAGGATGCGACCCGGCAGTTACTTGTGATGCTCGAACGGCTGCCGGCCCATGTTATGTTCGTGTTTACTGCGACTTTGGACGGCCTTGATGCTCTGTTTGACGACCATATCGACGCGCACCCGCTACTGAGTCGGTGTATCCGCGTCGCCTTGACGAATCAAGGGCTCGCCCAGGCGTTCGCCAGACGGGCCCGGGAGACAGCCGACCGTGAGGGACTGAACGGCAAGCCCGAGGCTGCCTACCGGCGCCTGGTCCAGCGCGGCCACAACAACATGCGGGCCACGCTCCCGGAGATTGAATCCGGGGCCATGCTCGAAGAAGGGGAAGGGCCATAACCACACCGAGCACCAAGGGCGACAAGACGGCCACAGGCTACGCCTGGGTGTCCACCCGGGACCAGGCCGACAACGGACACAGCCCGGCCGCCCAGCGGGCCAAGATTGAAGCCTACGCCACCCTGCATGACCTGGAGTTGTCCGATCGTGGACGAGGGCCAATCCGCCAAGAGCCTGGACGAGGCGAAAGGTATCTCAGTGCGTGCAGAATCGCCCGTGCCGAATCGGTAGACCTTCTGAGTACCCCCCGGTTCACACAGGGCCGTGGCGCCCGCTTTCCGGGCCAGGACGGCACACCGAGAGCGGTCTACTCTGTGTCGCGAGCAGGGTCGGACGGTGTTTCGGGATGATCAGGTGCAGCCGCCCGGACAATGGCCATGATCGAAACCCTCACACCCTCCGGCAGCCGCGGCCAGCACTCGGCGAGTTCGGCCGGATCGGGTCGGTTCTCGGGAATCGAGGCCGTGCCAGAGGCCGTGCGATCGGGACCACTTTCGTAAGTGCCTTTGTTCCCAACAACTTGCATTGGTAGAGCACCAGCCTTCCAAGCTGGATGTTGACGGTTCGAGCCCGTTCGCCCGCTGTCAGGGTTTGGCACGTCGATAACGGCCAGCGGGCCCCCGACACCCACACCGTTCGTTCGCTGGTCCTGCCCGCTCTGTCTCCCCGGAGCAGGTCGGGACCGGTGTCCCCCCTACGCAGGCCGTCCCCGGGCGGCCAATCCTCGATTCTCGATCTGCTCGGCGCTCTCGGTGTGCTCCACGGTGGACGTTCTGCAGTGATTGGCCTGGGCGAGGCTGGCGGGCCTCCCCCTTTACAGGCCAGCCAATCGCCATTTTGGACCTCGCCGGGGGGGGGCTCAAAAAAAAACCCAAGTAACCGTGGTTCGCGCGTCAGTTTTTCTTGTTAATTCTCTTAGAGGGCTGGCGCGTTCGGCAAAGGCCGAGGTTGCGGCACCGGACGAGAACGAGAGATGCGGCTGATGGCGCGAGGGGCGTCGTCCATCTCCAGGCCCTGAAATCCCAGGCGACTTGTCAAGCGTCTCTGATGTGGTCGGGCGGAGCGTGCGCTCCGACCGTGTGGAGACTCTGCGCGCGTCAAGGGTGCTGATGCGGTCGCCGTAGCGTGAAAGAGAGGACGGAAATGCATCAGAAAACACTGTCGAGGGTACTCATCGCGGCCATCCTGGTATGCACCAGCTACGCCACTGCCTGGGCGGACCTGCCGAGTGATCTAAACGTCGAATACAAGATCCGCGAGACTCCGTCGAACCCCAATAGCGACGTGGTGTTCACCGTCGAGCTGGTCCTGACCGCCGAGGATGAATCAGGTTCGTCGGTCGGCTGGGAAATCAAGAAGATCCGGCTCACGGACGTGGATGCCGCGCCGTTCGGGCCGTGGATCTGGGAGGAGGTATCCCCGACCGTCAACACGGGTGACGGCCTGTGGTGGGTCACCCACAGCGATCACACCGATCCGCAGTTCGAGGAGTTCGACGTAACCCCCCTGTTGGAAGGCACCGCAACGTCCCTGGGCTACCCGGACGACCTGGTCTACTCCTTCCAGGGAGCCACCTACAGCGGAACGCCCATGTTTGGCGGCAGCGTCTCGGCGCTGACCTATGAGTTCACCATTGATGGTGAAGAGGATCCGGAGGAAGAGGGCGACGACGAGCCGGCGGAGGTGAATGGCGACATGGACCCTTAATCAGGGCGCTTGTCGGCGCTTCGCGGCCCGCCGGGCGATGAGTTCACGATTGTATTGAATCACGGAATTCAGTTGGTCGGCATCCCGCCGGCGGGCCCCGAGCCGGCCCGAGGCATCCAGCTCGGTCAAACGCTGCGCCGATCTGTCCAGCCATTCCGCAGCCTCTCGATCATGTTCGGGGGTCTTCTGGGAGAGGTGCCAGGCGGAGAACTTGGTTTCTGTCCGGGTCAACTCGATGGCGTAGTGGAGATTGTCCGGCTCTTCCCGGGCTAGGGCCCGGAAAATGTCGTGCGCAATCGTGTAGCACCCGAAGGACTTGGCGTACTGCTTCAGTTTTCGGTAGCACTGACCCTGGATATTCCGCGCGTATGCGATGTCGTTCTTGTGCACCGCGTTCTCGGGATCGCGGGCCAAGACCTCTTCGTAAACACCCACGGCCTGCTCCAAGTCTTCTATGGCCCGCTCCCACTCCTGGCTGGAGGCTGCCAATCGGCCGCGCAGGACGTAGATAGAACCAAGCATTCGGCGCCACTCCGGATCGTTCGGATAGTCTCTGAGCATGTCCTCCACTATCTGGATGGCCTCCTGGCAATGTGATGCGGCTTCTTCCGGGTCATCCCGCCCCAGGTGTAGCTGCGCCAATTGATAATGTGCCCCGTAGCGATATCGCTGGACCATAGGATCCGAGGATGGCACGGTCTCGGCTATCTCGAGGGCCTTCCGGAACATGGCCATGCCCCCGTCCACCCGGCCCTCGTCGCGCGCGACGCTGCCTAACTCAACGAATGAACTCATCTGCAGGCCGGCCTGGGCGATTTGGGTGACGCGCTCGGCGCGCTGCCAGAGGATTGCCATGCCGGCCAGGGCGGCGAGCAGCAGGATGAGGAACGCAGCCGCTACGGCTACGTGGACCCGGTAACGGTGGGCCGCCTTCCGCAACAGGTATAAGCGGCTGTCGGCCTTGGCCTCGACGGCGTCGCCGGCGAGATAGCGGTCGAGGTCGTCCGCGAGGGCCGCCGCCGACTGATAGCGGCGGTTGCGATCCTTGGAAAGGGCCTTGAGCACGATCCGCTCCAGGTCGTCGCTGAGCGGGCCGGTCGACGGGCGGATGCCATAGGCCGGGTCCTTCATCGCCTGGCGAAAGCTGATCGGCTCAGAGGTGATGATGTTGGATCGAACGGTCTCCGGGTCACCCTTCACCGGATAGGGAAACGTCCCGGTCAGCAGCCGATAGAGGATCACGCCCAGGGTGTAGATGTCGGAACGGACGTCGGTCTCATCGGGTGAGCCGCTGGCCTGCTCGGGGCTGAGGTAGGGCAGGGTGCCGAAGACCTGGCCGGCCATGGAAGGGGAGGACTCTTCCTCGGGCGCGGCGGCCTCCTCGATCCGCTTGGCCAGGCCGAAGTCCAGAATGTGGGGTTCGTCGTCCAGGTCGACCATGATGTTGGCGGGCTTCAGGTCGCGATGGATGATCCCGCGCTGATGGGCGTAGCTGACGGCCCGACAGATCTTCGTAAACACCCGGACGCAGTCCTTGGGGGGCGGACGATGCAGCAGGGCGTAATCGTCAATGGGCAGGCCTTCGACGAACTCCATGGCGAAGAACTGCCGGCCGCGGACCACGCCGCTCTCGAAGAGGGTGACGATGTTGGGGTGGCGCAGCTTGGAGATGAGGTCGACTTCCCGGGCGAACCGATGCCGCTGGTGCGGAGAGGATAAGGGGCCGCCGTGCAGGATCTTGATGGCCACGGTGCGGTTGGCCGCTTTCTGAATGGCCTTGTAGACCGAACCCTGGCCCCCCCGATCCAACCGTTCGAGAACCTCGAAGCCGGTGAGGGATTCGTCGAGCCACTTGGCCTCATCCTCGAATAACTCCCCGCCGCTCTCGCCGGAATCCTCAGGCGACGGTTCTTGCCGGGCCGTTTCCGCGGCCGCCTGGATGGCCCGGGCCGTCTGCAGGCGTTCGGCCAGCTCGGGCATCAGCTCGGGAAACCGTCGCTCGATCTCCGCGTCGCCGGCGGAATTCCCCGCCTGGTCCTGGCGAACCAGAGAGGCGACGACTTGCTCGATTCTGGCCGATCGGCCGTCTTGATCTGGGTTGGATTCCTGGCTTGGCCGCAACATGAATAACCTCCGCAAGGCGGTAGCGGTAGGCTAGTGATCGCCCCCCTGGACATCAAGTGCAGGATGAATTGCTACTGAGGAACTTCGTCGCCCTGCCGAGTCGTTCCTTCAAGTCCCGCAAGCCGTTAGACAGCAGGCTGTT
>CAZFMS010000333.1:0-4476 GCA_964520125.1 uncultured Planctomycetaceae bacterium | reverse complement strand
AGCCCGGCGCATTGCCGTCTATTCTCCCCACACCGCCCTCGACGCCGCAATCGGAGGCACCAACGACACCCTCGCCGACCTGGCCGGCCTTCGAGACCTGATGCCCTTCGACGCCGCGGCCGGAGGCGAGCCCCAGTGCAAGCTGGTCGTCTTCGTGCCCGCGGCCGAGGTCGATGCCCTCGCCGACGCCGTGTTTGAAGCCGGCGCCGGCCGCATCGGCGAATACGAAAAGTGCAGCTACCGCCTCGCCGGCCAGGGTACCTTCTTCGGCACCGAAGCCTCTGACCCCTCCATCGGCCGGAAAGGTCGGCTCGAACACGTCGATGAAACCCGCCTGGAAGTGATCTTCCCGAAACCACGCCTGGCCGCGGTGACCGCCGCCGTCCGCCGGGCCCATTCCTATGACCAGCCCGCCTTCGACATCTACCCGCTGGAACCCTTGCCCGACGGCCGAATCGGCCAAGGCCGGATCGGCCGCTTCGACCGGGCCGTCACCCTGGCGACCCTGGCCCGCAGGCTCGCCAAGCAAACGGCCGCGGCCAACGTCCTGACGGTCGGAAAACGCGGCGGGAAACTGACACGCGGCCTGGTCTGCGTCGGGGCGGCCGGCGCGCTACCCTTCGAGATCGCCGGCCGGCCGTGCGGGCCGGGCGATGTCGTCATCACCGGCGAAGTGCGCCACCACGACGCCCTGCGTTATGATCGCTGCGGTGCCGCCGCCGTCGCCCTCGGTCACTGGGCCAGCGAGCGCCCGGTCCTCGCCCCCCTGGCTGCCCGGCTCAGAAAACTCCTTCCCGGCCTCACCGCCACCGTCAGCCGCGCCGACCACGACCCGTTTCGATCGCCCTGAATTGCCATGACTAAATCGACTCGACAGCCTGAACGAATCAGAACCTTGCGAAGTAACCGAGACTTCGTCCGTCCGTCCTGCTCGGTCCTGGCAGGAATCGCCCCGCTGCTCTGGATGGCGTTGGCAACACTGACCACCGGGGCGTGCAACAAGCCGGACCATGCTGCCGCGCCGACCGTCCGCCAAAGGATCGCCCAAGAAGAGGATGCCGCCGCGCCGGGTGCCACTACCCAGCCTGCCGCCCAGAGCCCGGACCCAACCCCCTCGGGCCCTGCCGTGGCCTGGGTCAACGACGTGCCGATCGAACGCCAGGCCCTAAGCCGCCTGCTGTGGGAATCACGCGGCCTGGCCCTGTTGCAGCAGCTCGTGCTCCGCGACGTCGCCCGACAAGAGGCCGAGCGGCTGGAGTTATCGCTCACCCCCGAAGCCGTCGATCGCGAATACGACCTGACTCTCCAGGCCGACCGCTTCAACGGCGACGACCCCCAAAGCCTCACCCCCGCCCGCCGGGAGCAGCTCATCGACGAATGGACCCGCACCCGCGGCGTGACCCGCCGGGAATTGGCCATCGCCATGGAGCGCCAGGCATTTTTGCGGCAGATGGCCAAAGACCGCATCACCATCACCGAGGCCATGCTCCGGCGGGAGTTCGCCCGGGTCCACGGCGAAAAAGTCGAGGTCCGGCACATTCAGATCGACGCCCCCCGCACCTGGCCGCAGATCGAGCAGCGGATCAAGATGGGCGAGGACTTCGCTGACCTGGTCGCCGATTACAGCCAAAACCGCCTCTCCCGCCAGGACCGCGGCCTGCTCCCGCCGTTTACCGCCGATGATCCCGGGGTACCCGCCGCCTTCGCCGAGGTGGCCTTCGCCCTGGAGCCCGGGCAGATATCCAATCCCATAGAGACCCAAGGCTCCTATCACGTCCTCCGGCTGGAGCGCCGCATCCCGGCCGACGACCTGACCTTCGACCAGACCGAGGAAGAACTCCGCCAAAACCTCCACGCCCGCCTGCTGGCCGAGGGGATGGAGAGCCTCGGCCAACAGCTACTCTCCCGCTCCAAACTGCAGATCGAGGATCGCCTGCTCCGCCGACAATATCAGGCTCAGCATGCCGCCGGCAGATTGGCCGGCCCCCCCCTGGCGGGCCAATAGAGCGTTTCCAGACCGGTCCGCCCATTTAGCCGCGACCGTCAGGGAGCGGAGAGTTGCCGGCTGGTCCCGCCGTGCCCCCGGCCGATTGACGAGTACCGACCCCGGGCTATAATGCCCGCCAACAGGGATGATGCTCTCTACCAACGGCAAAGGATTGGTCACATGTCCACGAGATCACTCGTCACCGTCGGCATAGTGGGGATAATGCTGCCCGGCATGGTCGTTCTGGTCGCCGGCTGCCCAAGAGGCCAGGTCCCCGAAGTTGACCAAGGGCCGACCACCCAGCAGTTGATCGACTACTACAGCCCGCGGACCATCAAAATCTGCCCCTTCACCAAGCCGGCCAGCTTCGACGACGACGCCATCCCCGACGGCATCGGCGTCTTCCTCGAACCGCGGGACGGCGCCGGTGATACCGGCAAGGCCTACGGCACCTTCATCTTCGAGCTATATAGCTACCGGCCGGCCGCAGGCAGTCGTCGCGGCCAGCTCATCCAGCGCTGGACCCAGCCGGTAGTCAGCCTCGAGCAGCAAGAACAGTTCTGGAACCACGTCATCCGCATGTATGAATTCCAACTGAGCTGGGAAGGCGAGCCCATTCCCCCCCAGCAGAAGTACATCCTGGCCGCCAGCTTCCAGGCCCCCGGCAGCGAGCGGTTGTTCGACGAATACGAGTTCGAGTTCCGGGTCCATCGTGATGAAATCCTCAACGCCCTGGCCGAGCCCGAGTAATTACAAGGGAGAAACTGATATGTTGCCCAAGACCTGCCTGATGTCGTTGCTTGCCGTGGTCACGTTCGTTGCCCTGGGGTGCTCGGAGAACCTGGTCACCCGCCACCACTACGACATGATCATGGAGGGGACCTCCACCAAGATCGAAGTCGAGAAGACCCTCGGAGACACCTACCTCAAACGGGGGGGCAACGAATGGGAATATGACGAATCCGACCGCCACCTGACGGTCTACATCCACTTCGACAACAAGGGCGTCGTCGAACGGAAAGAGTGGATCGACGGTCGCACCGGCGAATGGGATGGCGCCGCCCCGGGCATCAACGAAGAACCCCAAGGCAAAACAGCCTCCGACGAGTCCAAGACCATGACCATAAAGGAGCCCTAGCCCCCCGACCCAGCCGCCCGGCGCCGCCGGCCGGACTCAGCGGCAGCTACCACTCAGAGCCGGGAGCGTCGATCACCGCGAGTGCTGACGGGTGTCCACCAACTACTGACGGGTACCCACCGCAATAACTGACGGGTGCCCACCGCAACTGCTGACGGGTGCCCACCAACTACTGATGGGTGCCCACCAACTACTGATGGGTGCCACTGGCGGCTTGCCCGCCAGTGTCTTACCGGTCGGAAGCACCGCCGGCAAGCTGCCCGCGGCACCCGAGATGTTCAGCATTCAACGCCCGGAGTAATATCTCCGACATGACCGAACCCCACTCCATCCGCCGCTCGATCGACCGCCACCTCTCCTCCCTGGAAACGATCATCGAGGCCGCCCCGACTATCGAGCAGATCGCCGTGGCCACCACCCGGGCCCTCGCCAACGGCAACAAGATCCTGACCTGCGGCAACGGCGGGTCAGCCGCCGAGGCCCTCCACCTGGCCGAGGAGATGATCGGCCGCTTCTCTCGCGATCGAGCCCCCTTCGCCGCCCTCTGCCTCTGTGCCGACCCGGCCGCCATGACCTGCATCGCCAACGACTACGGCTTCGAAGAACTCTTCGCCCGTCAGGTCCAGGGCCTCGGCCGCCCGGGCGATGTCCTCGTCGCCCTCTCCACCAGCGGCCGGAGCCCCAACATTCTCAAGAGTCTGGAGCGGGCCCGTGACCTCGGCCTTACCACCGTCGGCCTCCTCGGCGCCCCGGGCAGCCCCGCCCAGGCCTTCTGCGACCACGCCCTGACCACCTCCGCCGAACATTCCGCCCACATCCAGGAAGTCCACATCGTCGCCATCCACCTAATCCTCGAATACCTCGATGCCCAACCCTAGGCCCTTGGACTGCTGCTGCCCCGCGATGGCAGCTCGATCGCCAAATCAGGCACCCGACCGCACGATCCGAGACCGAGATCATCTTGACAGGGTGACGGAACGAAAGAAAACCTCCCCCCAGGCGAAGCGCTGAGCAAGAATAGGGGGTGTCATGAGAAGCGGCCAAATAGCAACAAAAGACTCAACTGGCCAATGAGTTTGCGGGCGTTTGCGGGCGTTTGCACTTTTTTTTTCTCCCCGGTGCCACCGCCGCGCCCCCCCGGCCGCCCCCCCTGGTCCGGCCGCTACCCTGGGGCAAAAAAAGTAGCCGTTGGGATGAAGGGGGCGATTCCAAACCAGCCGGCCGATCGCCCCTGGCGGGGGACTTCGCCCATCCCTTACGATGGAGCTGTCATCCCGCCGAGAAGCTGGTCAAGCCAGGATCGCGCCCCGGGATGTGCCCTACGACCGACCCTGATCATTGAGTGTCCATG
>CAZFMS010000332.1:0-4519 GCA_964520125.1 uncultured Planctomycetaceae bacterium | reverse complement strand
GTGCTGGAGGAGCGGGTCCGGGGCGGTCCCTATCCAATGTAGGAGTCTTGCTCATCGTTCTCTCTCGGGGAGTAGTCAGGGATCAGTTATCGGTGGTCAGTGACTAGCCGTTTCTCGTGATCCTCGAGTCCGGTTGGGGTGGTAGGCAGGCGGCGGGGCAGGGAAGCCGAGAAGAGAGCCCTTTTTGAGCGGCGAAGATGCCTCCCAAGAGACGACTCCCGACCGGCTTGCGGACTACGAAGGTGGGGTTGCCGTTGGCCCCGGCTTGCTCGCCGGCGTCATACTCGTAGTCGACCCGCTCCACCAGCACCATCTCCTCGAAGCCCTCGAAGACCTCGTAGTACATCAGTCGGTTGTTCTTGGTCTGATACGTCGTCGCGTCCTGGGAATTAGCGGTAAGGAATCAACCTGACCTATCATCTTGCTCCCTAAGCAGGGACATCCAGGAGTCCAGTGAATCATCGATGCCAGCAAAGAGCCTTGTGAAGATTATATCTTCTCCCATCTCACCACGATAAAACAAGCATCCGAGGTGGCTTGATTGGGCAAGGAAGTACTCGAACTCAAAACCCACCTCCGTTTGATACCATTTTGCAGTTTTCCTCGGGAGATCGAATGGTCGAATGCAGCCACCAACGATCCACTCTTCATACGTTTGGTGCCGATCTCGCAATTCTAGCATTCGGCGGGTTTTCTCGGGAGTGGGTTCGTAGTAGCCAAGTGTGGAGCCATACAGGTGCTGAGCCTCTCGGATCTCAGGTATGTCTGCGTCCTTTACATTCTTGCTCAAGGGACTCAGACTGAAGAAACCTGACTTACTGGTGTGTTGCATTACAAGGACGACAAGATTGACATAGGATTCTCGCAATCGTCCAACCGACGCACTGTGAGTTGATCTCCAGATGGTATTCCTGGGACTGATATTGATCACAAGGAGATTGTGCTCGAGGCTAGAACTGAACTTGCCGCCTCCCAGCCTGAATCGATAGTCCTGGCCACGACGGGGATCGTAGACTTCTACGGTGTATTCACCATGCACAGTTGAGCACTCCATTTGTCTACAGACGCCAATGAGACCACGGGCCTCCTCCTGTCCCAATCCTTATAGTGGGGATTCTGCCCTGAGTACGCGGCCACTTTCCTGGACCGATGCGAAAATAGCGGTTTTGGTTGAGCCAACGCAGGTGTCTTAAGTTGCTGAGCTTTGAGAGTATCCCAAGGCCACAGGCCATGAATACGCTCTCCTTTGCTACCCCTTCTACAAAGTGCTGTGCTTCGCGCACACTCTGCGGGTCGTCCATCCAGGAATGTCGGCCGCCAGTTACAAAGAGGTATGCCTTGGCGATTCCGACTTTGACACTCAGCAAGCCGAGCGGATCAATCAAGTTCAACGGATTATTTCCAACATAGGCATAGACGTTCACCGCTCCTCGGAGTCCTATTGGATCGCGCTGGAGGAACCGGCCGGTGGAGGGATCGTAGTGCCGGT
Source organism: uncultured Planctomycetaceae bacterium (assembly GCA_964520125.1). Classification (GTDB taxonomy): domain Bacteria; phylum Planctomycetota; class Phycisphaerae; order UBA1845; family UTPLA1; genus JAFGQA01. The sequence continues at coordinate 3,030 of CAZFMS010000332.1, read as the reverse complement.
GCCCGACGTGGAGCCAGCCGAGGGCTGTTAATGAATCAGGAGAAACGGCCACCTCATAGGCCCACGTGCCGGCATACTGGTAGCGGGTGCCGATGGCGCCGTCTTCGTGGACGATCTCGCCGAAGGCGGTGTAGACCACGTGCTGCGCCGACTGGCCGTACTGGGTCGAAAGTGCCCGGAGGGAGCCGATCTGGTCGCCGTGGAGGTAGGTGATGTTGCCCGTCGGGATGTCCACCTGGGCAATGCCGGGGAGATACGCCTTTGTCTCCGTTGGCTGGCCGGTGGTTTCATGTACTAAGTAATCGCCATAGATCTCGTCGCGGTCGTAGTCGGACCAGCGGGCCGTGCTGGGGAGAACCGGCCACGGCGTCTCCGGGTCGCGCTGGCGGACCATGTGGCGGGCCAAGCCGCTGCCGTGGTACTCGGAGACGTTGAGCACTTGCCGGGTGCCGCAATCAGGGGCGCCGGCGTCCTCCTCCCAGGTCTGCTCGATGGCGAACCACAACTCGCCGTTCTTGTTGTATTGCAGAGAGGTACCGTGGTAGATGGTCTCATCCTCTCGCTTGCGGACCACCAGCGAAGGGCTACCTACCGCCGCATCTTCGAGGGGCGCGTACTCGTAGTCCACGCGCTCCACCAGCACCAACTCCTCGAAGCCCTCGAAGACCTCGTAGTACATCAGCCGGTTGTTCTTGGTCGCGTAGGCCTCGGGGTCCTCCAGGTCGTAATGATACACGGTCTGCGGTCGGTTCAGGTCGGCCCAATCCGTCTTGGTCAGGCGGTTGCCGCCCTGGTCGTAGGTGTAGGCCAGGTGATAGGGATGGGTGCCGGCGCGCTGCTCCTCGATGAGGCGGTTGCGATTGTCGTAGGTGAAGGTGCTGGTGCCCGCCCATCCGCCGGGCCCCGTCTCGGTGATAGCGGTAATCAGGTCGTCAGCACTGTGCGTATAATCGAGCTGGAGGATCAGGCTCAGGTCGGCCCATTCATGGCGTATGTGGATGAGGCGTTGGGCGTCGTCATACTGGTAGAGGGCGCGTGAGCCGTTGCCATAGGTGGCCGTCTCGACCAGGTCCGTGGGATAGTAGGTGTAGCTCACCGACATGCCCGCTCGAGAAACTAGCGTCGTCCGGCCGGCCGCATCCCTCTCCAGGTGGGAATTCTGCTCGTCGGGGCCGGTGCGGTCGTAGACGCCGGTCGTCGCGATGTCAGCGTGGCTGAACGCCCTGGTGGTCCACTGCCCGCCCGACGTGGGCTCGTTGGTGGTCGATGTGCTGGTGGTGAGCCGGCCTAGCGAGTCGTAGGCTCGAAGCACATCGGCATGGAAGGACGGGTCGTTCAACAACGTCTCATCGGTGACTTCCGAGTGCGCGGTGATCAGTCTGCTCATGTGATCGTAGCCGAGGTCGGTTGGGCCCGTAAGTTCACCGAGGAGGTGGAAGGGCTGACATGCGAACGAAGCCCCTGCGGACTGCTCGCCGCCGCCCTCCGGCGGCGCCGCTGTACCGCCCCCGCCACAGCCGACGTTCTCGGGATTGCAGGGTCCTCCCCCGGGAATGCCGTGACACCACAAGACGCAGCAACAACAAAACTTCTCTTCATCGTCGTTGGCGTTGTGCGCAGGGCAGATCGTGCATCTGAGGGCCAAGGGCGCCCCGCCGCCGCCGGCGGACAGGGGGTCGAAATCAGAAACCTCCTTACGGCCTGAGAGCCGTGTACGATTCACCTCGTCGGCGAGTCTGTATTCGGCGACCTGGCGCCACGTGGTTCCACCCGGACCGTCGACCGGGCCTTCGACCGTGAGGCGCTGTTGGCCGTAGTCATCGTAGTAGAAGAGAGTCTGCACGTCGTTGGCATCGGTGACCTTCTCGAGCAGGCCGTAGGACTCGGGGAGGGCTGAGTAGGTTAGGGCGATTGTGACCGCGGGGTTGCCCTGGCCGTCGTAGGGCAGGGTGATGCCGGTGGCGCTGGTCGGGTGGGCTAGATCGTTGTAGGCGTAGGTGATCTGCTTGGCGGGGTCGCTGGACAGGGGGACCTCGCCCGGGGGAGTGTTGGTGAGGAGCTTGTTGTCGGAGTTGTAGGTGTAGGTCCACCGGTTTAGCAGGGGGTCGGTGACGGAGAGGATATTGGCACTGGTGTCATAGTTGATCCACCAGGTCTTGTTCAGGGCGTTTACGTAGCGGGTGGGCTCGTGGATCATGTGGGGGGTGGCGGCGTCGTGCCACCAGGTCTCGACATCGCCCAGGGGGTTTTCGGCGGCGATCAGGTTGCGGCGGGACAGGACGAAGCGGAAGAGCCAGTCCTCGCCCCGGCGGTCGGTGTAGGTGGTCTCCTGGATGGTCGGCGGGTTGCCCGGGATGAGCTGGTAGTCGAAGGCCTGGGTCTGGTTGGTGAAGGGGGCGGGGTCGGTGACGGTGATCAGGCGGCCCTTGTCGTAGGTGTAGGCGTAGGCGTCGCCGTTCTTGTCGGCGATGGTGGCGATCTCGGCGTCGGTGGTGCAGGTTATGTCGATAGTGTAGTCCATGGGGTCTTCCAGGGTGATGAAGAAGCCTTCGCCATGCACGCTGGACCCGCCGCTGCCGTCCTCGTAGAGCAGGACCCACTCGCGGGAGATGGGGTCGGAGATGCGGGAAAGCTCTCCGTAGGTGTTATACGACAATTCCAGGTAGCGGCCGGCGGCGTCCTGGACGGCGTCCAGCTTGCCGTCGGCGGGGTCCTGGGGGTCGTTTATGTAGGTGCAGAGCAACTGATTGCCCGAGGGGTCGGCGATGTAGTCCAGCTTGCCGTCGAGCAGATAGTGGGCGACCCAGAGGGACTTGCTGGTGAGGGTGTAGCCGGTGATCGTGGGGAAGCCATCGGCGGTCAAGGTGGAGAAGATGCCGGGCGGGGGGTCATAGCTGCCCGGGCCGTCTTCGGTGAAGACGTTTTCGGTGCCGTCGTCGGCGATGACGGCTACCTGGTTCAAGCGGAAGGCCAGGTGGGTCGAGTAGCTGTGGGTCCAGAGGGGCTCGTGGGTGGTCAGCTCGATCTTCT
>CAZFMS010000331.1:0-4530 GCA_964520125.1 uncultured Planctomycetaceae bacterium | reverse complement strand
GGCCCCCTTGGTCCCGGTCTTAGGGCGGTTGGTTGGAAAGACCCACGTGATCTACGCCCGCCGGCCGATCTCCGTGGACCCGCTCCCCCGGGCCCTCGGCGGCCGACAGAAGGCCATCGGCCAGGCCATGCAGGCCTGGGCCGAACATTTCGAGGCGTTTCTACGGGAGTGTCCCCAGGCTTGGTTCTTGTGGGCCGACAGCAGATGGACCCGCGTCTTTCACGGTGATTCTCGCTATTGCAGGACGCTTGATGCACCTGACGGAAGGCCGCAGCCATGAGGAATGCGCGGTATTTAAGATCCGTCCGTCCCCCGCCCCTGGAAGGGACGGAGCACCCGCGCGCGTCTGGAATGGGCGGGGTACTCGCGCAGTTGATAGTGCCCGATGCAGGGAGTGCCGGCACTTGAATGAGACCAGACCATGACCGCACTGCTCTTGTTGGCCATTGTGCCGGTGATCATGTGGGTCGGCCAGACGGCCCTGCTGAGACGGGCGGGGTTGCCGGTCCGGTGGCGGATCGACTCCCGCAACGCCCCGCGGGCCATCAGAACCGGCGGACGGGTCATCACTCAGATCAGCCTGCTCGGAGTAATCACCGCGTATCCGCTGGTTCTGGGCAAAGACCCTATAGACTACTACGGCGCCCTGTTGCCCGCATCGGGGGCGGGGCTGCACCTGACCCACGGGGCCGCCGCATCCGTCTTGTGCCTTACCATGCTATACGCCGCCTGGCTGGCCACCGGCCGCCTGCAAATCGAGGTCCACCAATCAAGGAGACGCTGGACCCGGCGACTGGTCCTGCTCCTGCCCACCGCCCTGCTGGGGGCCCTCGTCGAGGAGATCCTGTTCAGAGGAATCGTCCTGGCCGACCTGTTGCGGTGGTGGCCCAATGCAACCCCCCCGGCGGTGGTGATTGCCGTCCTGGTCTTCGCCGCGGCCCACTACCTGCGAAGCGTCAAACGGTACTGGACGTTCGCCGGCCACCTGATGCTCGGCCTGCTGCTATGCGTCGCCTTCCTGCAAACCCGGGCCCTCTGGCTCGGCATCGGCTTGCACGCCGGTGGCATTCTCATGATCATGGGACCCCGCCCGTTCTTCCGATACCGAGGACCGGCCTGGATCACTGGGGCGAGTATCTTCCCCTTCGCGGGTGTCGTTGGGATAGTCGGATTGGTAATCTTAACGGCCTTCGTCGCCACCCACTATGGAGTGCCATGACCCAGACACCCAACAAGGGCGCCCCACCTGCAAGTTGCGCGGTCAGATCGGCGGCGAATGACGACGAGGCCCGGGCCCTGGAAAGATACTTCGACCGTCACCCGTCAACCGAAGTGGTGCACTTCGCCCCCAAGGACGCCGACGCCCTGGACGACGACCTCTGCGCCGGCCGCTTCCCGCGGGTGGTCTTCGCCCGGCTCGACGCCCTGCTGACCGCGATCTGGACGGGCCACGCCCACCTCGACCAGTGGATCGCCGCGGGTGTGCAGATCGAATTGGCCGATCCGCCCTCCGACGCCAACCCTCCCTGGCTGGAATTCGTCACGACCACCTACGACAGCCTGGCCCGTTGGCGACGGAAGCAACGGCGCCGAGAAATCATCGCCGCGATCATCCTGAGCATCCTGGCCCTGGCCGCCCTGGCGGTGTTGTTCCTCTTGGCCCCCCCGGTGGGCTAGCAGGATGCTAATGGCCGGCAATCCACTGCTGCAGGTAAAGGAACGGATCACCCTCCCCGTAGGCGGCCTGCCGATAGACCTCCAGGGCGACACCCCATCTCTCCCCGGTCAATCCGAAGACCTCTGCGAACACGTCCAGGTTGAGGTTATACCGTTGCACCAAGAGCAGGTAGGCGTTGTTGGTCGGCAGGTTGCTCACGAATTCGAACCGCCCCGGGTCGTGCATCAAGGGACGCCAATCACTCTCGAAGCGGTCCCTGGCGGCCTGGAAGATCGCCTCCCGGCCGCTGATCTTCTCTTCGGAGGTCAGGTCTGATCCGTAGAAGGCGTCCAATTCGGCGAACAGCTCCAGGACGAATCGGCTGAACCGATCGGTGTCCTCGAAACGCTGAGCAGCCTCCTCGACGCGCTCCGGCTGGTCGGCGTACCGATTCCGATAGTAGTGCAAGGCCCCGGTCCGCCCGACGAAGGTGGCCAGGCTCTCGTCGAAGACATTGTCCCCTGCGGAGTTGTCGTCTGGTCGGCCGATGGTCGCGTGGAGCAGTTCGTGGATCACCGTATCGACCAGTTCGATATCGTCGCGCTCCAGCATGGTGGACACCACCGCATTGGGCAAGAAGGCCCCGACGCTGTAGGCGTCGATCTCATACATGTAGACATCCAGCCCGGCAGACTGCAGGGCGCGCACCTGGGCATCGGCGGCACCACGGTCGAAGTAGCCCAGGTGGGGAATCGCCCCCACAAAGGGAAACCACCACAAATGCGGCTCGAAGGCATCGCGCCGAGAGGCCGAGACGTTGTAGGCCAGCGCATTGCCCCCCGTGTCGAACAACTGCGTGTAGCTGTTGTCGATGAACAACCCTATGGTTTCGCCGGCGTAGAGGCGCACATCCTGTACTAATTCCAGCTTGGCCCGCTGCTCGTCGGAGAGCTGATCGCCCGCCAACGCCGCCTCGACCGGGGCGCTCCCCGCCATCACCCCCATCTGGCCCACCACCGCCGACAGGGCGTACCCCAAATCAAAGCCGCAGCCGCCGGCCACAGCCACCAGCCCAAGTAGCATCAGGCAAGAAAGGACTGCGCCTGGACCACGCCGCGCCGATCTCACCGGTCGCTTCACGAAAGTGCCGCCGCAGCGCCCCACCGAGCGTGCCCCATCACGCCCCACACCTGCGACACTACCGCAGCAGGACCCCGCAGCACCAAGCTCCTTGACGCCACACGATCGCACACTGTCGCTCGATACGAGCCGAGCACGCCGATATACTGAACAATCTACCATTTCACCCGCCCGAACACTCTGCCTAACTACGGCCCGGCCTGTTCCTAACGATAGCTCTCCAGCACCGCCTCATAGACCGACTCGGCGATGGCCCCCTCCTCCAGGAGTTCGTCCAGCGACATCTTCATGGTCCTCATGCCATAACGCTGTCCGGTCACGATCAGGTTACGCAGGTGAAATGTGTCCCGCCGCCGCATCACGTTGCGAACCGCATCCGTCGTCACCAGGATCTCGCAGGCCACCCGCTTGCCGCCGTCGATGGTGGGCAGCAGCTCCTGGTGGACCACGCCCAGCAAGGCCTCGGCGATCAGGGCCCGAATGTGGCCGTCGCTGCCATCCGGGGCATAGGAGAGCAGACGCTCGATGATCTTGTCGATGGAGATGATGTGCAGCGTCGAGAGGACCAGCACCCCCGTCTCCGCCGCGGTCAGGGCGGTCTTGATGGTGTCGTAGTCGCGCATCTCTCCGATGGCGATCACGTCCGGGTCCTGACGCAGGGCCGCCCGCAGACCACGAGAAAAGGACTTCGTGTCCCGGCCGACATCCCGCTGGCGGATGATCGAGTTCTTGTTGGTGTGAACATACTCGATGGGGTCCTCGATGGTGACCACGTGCTTGCGGTCTTGCTGGTTGATGGCGTCGATCATGCCGGCCATCGTCGTGGTCTTGCCCTGGCTGGTGCTGCCGGTGATGAGGATCAAACCCTTGCGGGCCCGAGCCAACCGGCCGGCCAACTCGGGAAGCCGGAGCTGGGCCAGAGGCAGCGGCTCGCTGGGCAGCAGCCGTATCACCGCCCCCACGTGGCCATCGTTGTAGCTGATGTTCACCCGGTAGCGACACCGATCTTCGTCCGCGATCATGAAGTCCAGGTCCAGGTCCTCCTCGAACTCCGCAATCTGGTCCGCATCCAAGAGCGCGTAGCTCAGCTCCCGAGCCGCCCGCGCGGTCAGGACCCCCTGAGTGGCCGGCGTCAACTCCCGTTCAACCCGCATGAGGACCGGCGAGCCGGCTACGATATGCACGTCGGTGGCCCGCTTGCTGCGGGCCAGCTTGAGAAAGGTCTGGATATCCGCCATAAGCCTGGATCTCCCGGCAAGGACCGAGCCGCCCGTGGCAACACTGTGGCACCGGCGTCTCGCAGGTGGTCCTCACGGTCAGGAACGGCCTTCCCGGGCCGCCGTTTTCCGTCCTACCACGGGTTGCCAGCCGTGGCCGTCGGAACCACTCGACGATGCCGGGCCGGCTCCGATCAAGGCCCCCCAGCCAGGGCCGACACCGAGGCGCCGCGCCGCATGACCAAGCAGTGATCCGCCCCCCGCTCTCTCTAGTTTACCCGAAAGGAGCACCCGGGCCCATCAGAATCCGCCGCCCGACCCTGACCCCGGCGGATCAGCAGCAAGTGGCCGCCCCGCTGGCCGTCCTCTCTGGCCTCCCGGGTAGGCCCCGCCCCACCGCTCATTCCCCGCCACGCTCCGTCGGCTCAAACATCCAGCGCTTCATCTCCTGGGTATCGGCCGGGGCCACGAACGTCCACCGATACAGCATGGCGTCGTCCGTTCTGGCGATGTAGT
>CAZFMS010000330.1:0-4553 GCA_964520125.1 uncultured Planctomycetaceae bacterium | reverse complement strand
GCTCCAGCGCACCGCGATCGCCCGGTCGCTCGTGAACGACCCGCTGCTGCTGCTCGCCGACGAGCCCACCGGCAACCTGGACAGCAAGACCGGCGAGGAGATCATGGCCGTCTTCGACGACCTCCATGCCGAGGGGCAGACCATCATCATCGTAACCCACGAGAATCACATTGCGGAGCGGTGCCGGCGGATCATCAGACTGATGGACGGTCAAATCGAGTCTGATCAGCGCCTGGGCCCCGAGAGGACCGGGACAACGCCTGCTGAGCCCTCCGAGCGGCCGGCGGCGCCCGGCGCGGGATCGGGTCAATCGCCTGCCGCATCGACCAGCACGGCCGTGTCATGATTCGACGATTGTTGGCCATACCGGTTTTCTTGGGAAACTGGCTAGTCTCGGCGCTGGCCCGCAACGGCCAGAATATTGCCACCGCGTTCGTTCAAGTCTGGGCCCATAAGGGGCGTTCGATCCTGACCACCCTGGGGATCGTCATCGCGGTGACTTCGATCGTCACGGTGGTGTCGTTCGTCGAAGGCTTCGGCAACTACGTGACCGGCATGCTGCAGGGGTACGGGACGCAGTACATCGTCGTGTACCCATTTGACCCCCGGGAACGACATCGCGGCGGCATGCACGAAACGCGCATGGACCTGGGAGACATCGAGGCGGTGCGAACCGAATGTGACAGCATTCACCGCATCTCCCCGTTCGTCTATACCCAGGTGGAGATGTCTTATGGCGGGGAGGTGGCCAAGGATGTCCCCCTGCGGGGAGTCAGTGAGCACTACCAGTCGATTCGCAGCTTCTTCGTGGACCAGGGGAGGTTTTTCGGGCCGGTCGATGTGGACGATGCGGTCAACGTCTGCGTGCTGGGCCGCAGCCTGTTGAAGCTGTTGGAATGCGATGAGTCGGTGGTCGGCGATCACGTCTATATCCAGGACCGGCGGTTTCGCGTGATCGGGCTGCTGGAGTCCAAAGGCAGCTTCATGGGAGATGACCAGGACGAAACGGTGATGATCCCCTACAGCACGGCCCTGAGCATGTACCCCGAGCAGCGCCGGAGGATGATGTTCCTGGCCGAGGCGACGGGCGAGGACGACATCGACCGGGCCGAGCGGCAGATGTCCCGGGTGCTCCGCCGGCGACATGGTTTGCAGCCCGGCCAGCCGGACGACTTCCACATTTCTCGGCAGGATCAAACACTCAACGAACTGAAGTACATGAGGGTAGTGGCGACGAGCGTCCTGGCAGGGATTGTCAGCATCTCCTTGTTGGTCGGCGGGATCGGGATCATGAACGTGATGCTGGTGTCCATCTCCGAGCGAACCCGGGAGATCGGCCTGCGCAAGAGCGTCGGCGGCCGACGGCGGGATATCATGCTTCAGTTCCTGACCGAGGCCGTGGTCCTCAGCACCATCGGCGGGGCCGCGGGGGTGGCCCTGGGATATCTGGCGTCATATGTCGTCTCGTTGCACCCGCAGATGATCGCCCTGGAGGTTCCGCTGTGGTCGGTCACCCTGGCGTTGGGGTTCTCGGCCGGCGTGGGAGTTGTCTTCGGAATAATCCCGGCCTTCAAGGCGGCCATCATCCATCCGATCGATGCCTTGAGGCACGAGTAGGGCGGATGCCCGAAGGCCTGGATCTTCAAGGGTTTTGAGGAGCCCGTACACCGATGACCAGCCGAACGGTCGCACATCATGGCTCACCTACGCGGGAAGGTTGGAAACGCGCCGTGCTGGCCCCGGCCGGGGCCCTGTGGTTCCTGGTTCAATGGGGCGGGGGGGCGGCGGAGCGTCATTGGCAGAACGTCCTCACGGCCTTCATTCAGATCTGGGCGAACAAGGCCCGCTCGGTGCTGACCACCCTGGGCATCATCATCGCGGTCGCGTCGACCATCACCGTTGTGTCGCTGGTGCAGGGGTTCGGTAATTACGTCACCGACATGTTGCGGGGCTTCGGCACCAACATGGTTTTTGTTCTGCCCTGGACTCCCTCGGGGATGCGCGGGGCGATGCTCGGTCGGGTGGAGATGGACATCGGGGACATCCGGGCCGTAGCCGCCCGGTGTGACAAGGTCCGCCGCATCTCGCCGCTGATGTTCCTCGGCGGCACGGTGGAGTATGGACGGGAGCAGGTCGAGAACATCGATATCCGGGGGGCGACCGAGCAGTTTCAGCCGATCCGCCGGTTTTTTGTCGATGAGGGTCGCTTCTTCGGTCCGATCGACGTGGACAACAGCGCGTACGTCTGTGTGCTGGGCCGGGATCTTCTCCGCCAGCTTCATTGCGACGAGTCGGTCATCGGCGACCATGTCTACATCAACGGACTGCGCTTTCGCGTCTTGGGCCTGCTGGAGGCCAAGGGCAGCATGATGGGGGAGGATCAGGACAACGTCATTGTCATCCCCTATACCACCGGCATAAAGATGTTTCCGTTCTTGCGCCGCTTCATGCCCTTCATCATCGAGGCCACCAGCGAGGAGGAAGTCGCCGAATGCTCGCTGCAGATGACCCGGGTATTGCGCGATCGGCACGGCCTCAAGCCCGGAGACCCCAACGATTTTCGCTTGCTGCGGCAGGACGAGTTTCTGCGCGACTTCGAACGCGTCAAGCTCATCGCCACCAGCGTGCTGGCCGGTATCGTGGGTATTTCCCTGATTGTCGGGGGCATCGGCGTCATGAACATCATGCTGGTGTCGGTGACCGAACGGACCCGCGAGATCGGGCTGCGTAAGAGCGTCGGCGGACGGCGCCGCGACATCCTGTCCCAGTTTCTGACCGAGGCCGTGGTGCTCGCCGCGGTCGGAGGAGCGCTAGGCATCGCCCTGGGCTACGCCATTTGCTACGTCGCCTCGCTGCATCCCTCGATGGTCCAGGTCTCGGTACCTATCTGGGCGGTGATGCTGGCCTTGGGCTTCTCCGTGGGGGTGGGGGTCATCTTCGGGATAATCCCCGCGTTCAAGGCGGCGATCGTGCATCCCATAGACGCCCTGCGGTACGAGTAGAAGTTCCATCGTCCGCGGTGAACCCGGTCAGTACGGCGCCCAGTCGTGGACTACTCGTTTGCAGATGAATCGACAACCTGGCGGATTGCCTGGATGTGTTCGGGGGTCGTTCCGCAGCAGCCGCCGATGATTGATACGCCGGTGCGGATCAGCTCCTGGGCCTTGTCGGCCATGAATTCCGGCGGCTCGCTATAGCACGGCCTGCCGTCGGTGATCTGCGGGAGCCCGGCGTTGGATTGGATGATCAGCGGGAGGTCGGTGCACTCTCGAAAGCCCGCGGCGATCTTGATCATGTTCTCGATACCGTTGCCGCAATTAGAGCCGATGATATCCGCGCCCGCCTCTTGCAAGCCAGCGGCCGCTTTCTCAATGTTCACCCCCATGACCGTGTAGAAGCCTCTCGGCGTGGAGTCGAAGGTCATGGTCGCCATTACCGGCGTGCCCGCGGAGACGTCCTTGGCGGCCTTGACGGCCAGCGTCGCCTCGGCCAGATCGACCATGGTTTCGACACAGACACAGTCGACCCCGGCATCGATCAGGCATTGGATTTGCTTCCGGAAGCTCTGGTACACGTCGTCCGGCGCGGCGTCTCCGTAGGGCTGGAGCAACCGGCCGCAGGGTCCGCAAGATGCCGACACGTAGGCCCGTTGCCCGACCGCCCGGCGGACGGCGTGAACGGCGCTCTCGTTGATCTTGGCCGTCTCCTGCTCCAGACCGTGGAGAGCGAGCTTCAAGGGTGACGCGCCAAAGGTGTTGGTCTGGATGATCTCCGCCCCGGCCTCGAGGTACGCCCTGGCAACCTCCTCCAAGCGTTGGGGCCTCGCCAGGTTGACGGACTCCGGGCATTCACCCGGCTCCAGGCCCCGGTCCATGAGCATGGTTCCGATGGCCCCGTCGGCGACGAGCGTTCTTCGTTGGCCGATGCGCTCGAGAAGCGGTTGCATCCTAGCGTTGCCCCATGAGCTGTCTCACCCGGTCCACGGCGTTGGCGGCGTCGAAGCCGTGGGCATCGGCGCCGATCTCGCCGGCGAATTCTCGCGAAACCGGTGCCCCGCCGACGATAGTCTTGATCTTATCCCCCAGCCCTTGTTCCTTGATTAGACCGGTCACTGTCCGCATGGTCTACATGGTGGTGGTCAGCAGCGCCGACATGCCAATCACGTTGGCGCCGTTCTCTTGGGCCGCCTCGACAAAGCGTCCCGGGGCGACGTCATTGCCCAGGTCGATGACCTCGAAGCCCGCCCCCTTGAGCATGATGCCGACCAGGTTCTTGCCGATGTCGTGCAGATCACCCTGCACGGAGCCCATAACCACCTTGCCCATCGAGGGGACGTCTTCCTTTATTAACAGGGGCCTGAGCAGGTCCATCCCGGCGTACATCGCCTTGGCCGCCATCAACACATCCGGAAGGAAAACCTCGTGGGCCTTGAACCGCTCGCCGACCGTAGCCATCCCCCTGATCAAACCGACGTCCAATATCTGCTTGGCGGGTAAGCCGGCATCAATCGCCTGCCTCATGAGTTCCGACGCCTTTTGCTCATCACCGCGCAC
>CAZFMS010000329.1:0-4577 GCA_964520125.1 uncultured Planctomycetaceae bacterium | reverse complement strand
GGCAACATCCTCATGGCCCTGTCCAACAAGTTCGGCTGGCTGCTGCTCACCACCGGCAACAAGAGCGAGTTGGCCGTCGGCTATTGCACCTTGTACGGCGACATGTGCGGCGGGCTGGCGGTCATCAGCGACGTGCCCAAGACCATGGTCTATCAGCTCGCCCGCCACTGCAACGACCGAGCCGGCCGGGAGATCATTCCCGAGTCCACCATCACCAAGCCCCCCTCCGCCGAACTCAAGCCCGACCAGCACGACCAGCAGACCTTGCCCGACTACGACACCCTCGACGCCATCCTCCACCACTACGTCGAGCAGGAGGAGTCCGCCGAGGACATCACCGCCCGCGGCTTCGACCAGACCGTCGTCCGCAAAGTAACCCGCATGGTGGACCTCAACGAATACAAGCGCAAGCAGGCCGCCACCGGCTTGAAAGTAACCAGCCGAGCCTTCGGCGCCGGCCGCCGCATGCCCATCGCCGCCCACATAAGTTGAGTCCGCCGCCGGCTCTGGAGAGATTCCCGCTTCATTGGGCGATCAGAGCCGCGACCGTCAGGGAGCGGTGCCGGTCTCAGTGAACGATCGGAGCCGCGACCATCAGGAAGCGCTGAGCGCCGGCCATGTTCAGAGCAACGACAGTCAGGGAGCGGTGGATCACCAGAGCATCACGTGGGCCCCACGTTGATCTCACCCGGGAATCGAGAAGCTCTCCAGACGCCGCTTCTTGGACTCGTTCGCCCTGAAGAGGGTGATGATCCAGGGCATTCCAGTTGGCAGACGGCTTACCACAGTTCAGGGGGGAGGACCTACCAATGGACCGTTGGCACCTGCTCCTGGCCCTGCCGCTGGCTCTACCCCTCAGGATTGCGGGCTCGGAGCACGTCTTTCGATTTCGGAATGGACTCGCCGCAATGGGGACACTGGGGTGGCTTGCCGGCGTGGCCGGCCGGGGGATAGGTCCGCTGGCAGTGGGGACACGCATGGCCTCGAACGGTCCGGCGGTCCTGGCATTGGGGACAGGGCACGGCGCCGTTGGGGCCGCGCAGCTCGAGCACCTCGGCGAGCGACATGTTGAACTCGGCTTGACACTGGGGGTTCTTGCATATCCAGAACGTTCCCTGGGGCAGATCCTCACCATGCTCGGGCGGGGCCATGATCGCTCGAACGACCAGAAACCCCGCCCCGGCCAGGAACAACAGTGCGGCGGCGAGTTTGACGCGTTGGCGGTCCATCGAATCCTGTACTGCGCTGACGGCGGCCGAGTCGATGATCGAAGTCATCCCTGCCACCGCGGCTTGGTCCAGCCACTCGCCGTCCGAGCCGGCAGCGGGCCAGGCCGGGTAGTGGCCGGTACTTGCCATCCTGGGCAGGGCCCCGCAGCCCCGCGACCGACCCGGTCGAACTACCAGTGCTCCGTGTGTGGTAGATGATCGAGGTTCCAGCGGACCATCGCCCGGACCGTTCGCTCGACGAGTTTCTCCCGCTTTATATGCTCTATATGGAGGTCGCAGAACAGGACCTCTGAGCCGCCAAAGTGGCGCTTGCTGGGCCAGGCTACCTCGGTGTCCACCTGGGGGGTCAGCCAGGTGTCCCAGAAACCATCCGAGAACGAGTCGCCGATGGCGATCATGTCGTCCGGAATCTTCACTTCGGTCTCGTGTACTTCACCCCAGACGGGCTCGCCCACGTGCCCCCCGAGACCCAGGTGGGGCTCGATGAAGTCCTGCACGCCCCAGCCGTTGTAGCCATAGGAGAAGAACTCGTCGCCGTTCAAGCGCTCCCCGTGCCAACTGTAAGATGCCGGGTTCGAGGGACACCGAAACACCTTACTGTCGCCGCCCAGAAGCCGGCGCAGACGCGGTGCCCAGGCGATGCTCGAACCCTGGCTGTTCTCCAGATGGTCGCCGGGGTAGTACCCATCATTGCCGATGATGTAGTCCTGGAGGGCCATGCCCAGCTGGCGGAGATTGGAACTGCAGGCCACCGCCTTGGCCCGCTGCTTGGCGCTGGACAGGGCCGGCAAGAGGATGCTTATCAGGGTGGCGATTATCGAGATTACCACCAGAAGCTCGATGAGTGTAAAACCCGGGTGGGGACGCCGCATGTCGCCGTCTCCTTTAGATTGATACTCGCAGAAACTGGCCCGTTACCCATATTACCATACCGCTGGCCGGAGGCGATTGCAAGGCTAATTCGACATCCCGCCCGACCGGAGTCCACCGGCCGTCCACCGACCGCAACCCGCCGGCTGCCAGCGATCATCGGCGCCGGCCGCCGCATGCCCATCGCCGCCCGCAGAACCGGAGTCGACAGCCCCATTTTGCGACCGCGCCGGGCCCCGCCGAGTCTCGGTCTGGTCGTTCCGCATCGGCTTTGCACTTCCCCGCACGCTGTGCTATAATGCCGCACGGATCACATTCCTCGTGGCCAGTCGGTCCGAAGCGGGAAGAGGCCGTTTCTCGCCGGTCGGAGGGGACTCGCCTGGCCGCGGACCTTAGAGAACCAACTCCCGGAGATTATCCAGCAGCATCCCTGGAGCGGTGCTGGAGGTGTAAGCCGCGCTATGTGCCGTGGTCTAAGGCGGCGCCAAATGAAAGGAGCCGGCAGATGTTCGTGCAGCGACGTTTTCTTGTGGTAGGTCTCTTGGCCGGGGCCGGACTCCTCCTGCTGTCGGGGTGGGGCATCTTGCGGGCCGGACCCCGGTTGCCGAGTGGCCGGATGAACTCCACTAACACCCCGAAGTCGGCGAGACCGACGGCAAACCTCGAGGTGAACGATGACGGCTGTGTTTCATATGGCCGCCAAACGGCGCGAGGGATGCTGGATCCCACGGACATCCCCAAGTACGTGACCCCGCTGGTCATCCCTCCGGTGATGAACAATGACGGCGCGGCCCACAGCTACGACATCGCGGTCCGGGAGTTCAAGCAGCAGATCCTGCCGGGAGGGATATGGAATACCCTCAATGGACGGGATGACCGCTTCAAGCCGACCACGGTCTGGAGCTACGGCCCCGCGGCTGACCCCAGCCCGAATGTGGCCCCGGACCCCGGCTCCCAATTTAACTATCCGGCCTACACCTTCGAAACGATCTCCGGTACACCGGTCGACGTAAGGTGGATCAACGACCTGGTCGATGAAGACGGAAACTTCCTGCCCCACTTGATCCCGATCGATCAGACCCTTCACTGGGCCAACCCGCCCGCGGGTCCGGGGAATACGGATTCGGTCGGGACCGACCCCGAATCGTATGAAGGCCCCGTTCCCATGGTGACCCACGTGCACGGTGCCCACGCGGATCCCCACAGTGACGGATATCCGGAAGCCTGGTGGCTTCCGGCCGCCAACAACATTCCCGACGGCTACGCCACCAGCGGCACGCTCTTCGACGACCAGACCGGAGTCAATCCCGGCAATCTCGGTTACGCCGACTACGTCTACCGCCAGGACCAGCCCGCAGCCACGCTCTGGTACCACGACCACGCCTTGGGAATGACCCGCAACAATGTCTACGCCGGACCGGCGGGATTCTGGTTGATCCGGGGCGGCGAATACGACGGGGCTACGGCCTCTGGCAGCGGAGACCCGGCCGTGCTCCCGGGCCCGGCCGCAGTCGCGGGACAGGGTGTCCTCGAACTCAACGTACCCGGTGACCCGGTGAGGAGCAGCATCCGCGAGATTCCCATCGTCGTCCAGGATCGCTCCTTCAAGAAGAACGGAAACCTGTTCTACCCCAAGGCCCGAGCCTTCTTTGAAGGACTCGAACCAAGGGACCTCAACATTCCCTTCGCCCCCGACTCCGATGTGGCCCCAATCTGGAACCCGGAGGCGTTCTTCGACGTGATGGTGGTCAACGGCGTGACCTGGCCGGAGCTGAAGGTGGCTCCAGCGCTTTACCGCCTGCGCTTCCTCAACGGCTGCAACTCCCGATTCCTGTGGCTCAAGTTCGACCATCCCGACGTAGAGGTGTACGAGATCGGTGCCGAGCAGGGCTTCCTGGCTGAACCGGTCCTGATGAACGACCTGGATCTCGACCAGAGCGGTGACGCAACTGCCCAGTTGCTCATGGGCCTCGCCGAGCGGGCCGACGTGATCGTAGACTTCCGAGGCCTGGCCGACGGCACCGTGGTCTTCCTCAGGAACATCGGCCCGGATGAGCCGTTCGGCGGTGGCATCCCCGGCCTCGATTTCGACGCCGCCGATCCCAGCACCACGGGGCAGGTGATGCGTTCGTCGTGAGTTCGTCCTTGGAGGGCGCCAGCCCCACCGACCCAAGCGGCCCGATCCCGGCAACCGATCCTGCCGACCTGGTCCTGAACACCGAGCCCGTCCTCGGCGCTGCTGCCGGCGATCCGCGGAATGTGTCGCTGAACGAGGAGGAATCTCATGACGTGTGTGTGCTGGCCGACGAGGATTCCGAGGAGTATCTGATACCCATTCAAGAGTTTGACTGCGACTCGCCACCACCGGAGGGCACCATAGTCGTACCCTTCGGCCCCACCGCAGCCCTGCAAGGTCAGGTTGACCTGACCGATCCGAACGACCCGCAGGGTATCCCCTTGAAGTGGACCGCCTTAGGC
>CAZFMS010000328.1:0-4599 GCA_964520125.1 uncultured Planctomycetaceae bacterium | reverse complement strand
AGGCTGTCGCCCTGGTCGGCCCAGATGTTCCACGGCGGGCCGAGGGTGCGGTTGACGGCGATCATGACGATTGGCAGGCGGTAGTACCCTGCGGCAAAGACGTTCTCGGTCATGTAGGCTAGGCCGTTGGACGAGCTGGCGGTGAAGGTCCGGGCCCCGCCGAGGGCGGCCCCGATGCAGACGCCCATGGCACTGTGTTCTGATTCCACGGGGACGATCCGGCCCTTGCTAAAGTCGAAGCCCCGCAGAAACTCGATGATCTCGCTTTGCGGAGTGATGGGGTAGGCCCCGGCGGCGCAACCGCGGGCGGACCGGTTGGCCTCTCCGGCGAGGGCCAAAGTATGTCCGGCGGCGCGGTTTCCAGTCTCCAAGGCCCGGGGCATTTCGGTCTCCTACAGCTCGGCCATGTAAATGACGCCGCGTGGGCACTGGGTGGCGCAGATCCCGCAGCCCTTGCAGTGGTCGTAGTCGAAGCGATAACCGTCTCCGTCGCGCAGCAGGATGCCCTCGGGGCAATAGACCAGGCATCGGTCGCAGGTGTTGCAGACGCCGCAGCTAAAGCAGCGTTGGGCCTCGGTGACCGCGGTGGTATCGTCCGGCCCGTCAAAGCCCCTGCGCACCTCGCTAAAACTCCGCCGGCGGACTTGGGGTGGGAGCATCTTGCTCCGCTGGCGGGGGTGATGGGTGAAGACATAGGTCTTCATCACCTCTTGGTCGGCGACCGGCTCGGTCGAAGCGGGGAACAGGTCCTCGCCGGTGAGGGTTCGATGCACGTGCCAGGCGGCGCTGCGGCCACTGCCGATGGCAGCGGTTACCGTCCCCTCGTTGGCCGCGAAATCTCCGCCGCAGAAGACCGGAGCGCCGGTCAGGCCCAGCAGCTTGCCACCCTCGCGGAGTTCGCCGCCTTCCGGCAGGATCGACAGGTCGGCCGACTGGCCCAGGGCGAGAATGACCCGGTCACAACGGAGGTCGAAGTAGGCGTCCTCACCGGTCTCCGGGACGGGTCGTCGACGGCCGGATTCATCCGGCTCCCCCAAACGCATGCGATTGCAGGTCAGAACCGCTCCGGACGCGCCGGGGCGGAGTCGCACAGGGGCGACCAGTTCATCGAGGATGATGCCTTCTTCCAGGGCTTCCTCGATTTCCTCGGCGATGGCCGGCATCTCGTTGCGGGTTCGCCGGTAGATGACCCGGACGCTGCGGGCCCCGATCCGGCGGGCCGAGCGGGCGGCATCCATCGCCGTGTTGCCGCCGCCTACGACGACTACTTCCATCCCCTCGACCGACTCCTCATCTCGGCGGACGCGGTCCAGGAAGTCGATGCCCTGGGTGACGATTCCGTCATCGCCCGGCCCCAGGTCCATGGAACGCAGCTCTTGCAGACCGGTGGCCACGAAGACGGCGGCGTAGTTTCGAGATAGCTCCAGCAGCCCGGCCTTGTCGACGCCCGACCGACACTTGGCAGTCACCCCATGTTCGAGGATCCAACCGATCTCGAAGTCGAGGACCTCGCGCGGCAGGCGGTAGCTGGGGATGCCGCTGCGCATGACGCCGCCTAATTCCTCGTCGCGCTCGTGTATGGTGACCCGGTAGCCGAGCCTGGACAGGTGATAGGCGGCGCTCAGGCCGGCCGGGCCCGAGCCGACGACGGCCACCCGCAACTCGCGCCAGGGCTTCTTGGGTTTAGGGCGTTTGCCATGTTGGCCCGCGTAGCGCTCCAGCTCGCGAATGTTGATCGACTCGTCGTAGTCGGCCCGGTTGCAGGCCTCCATGCACGGAGCCGGGCAGACCCGCCCGCATATGGCGGGAAAGGGAGAGGTTCGCAGGATGATCTCGACCGCCTGATCGTAGTCCTTCTCTCCGACCGCGGCGACGAAGGCCTGGACGTCGTTACCGGCCGGGCATCCATCGTTACACGGCGGAGTCAGCTTGCGGCGGTCGGGTTGGCGGGTGGCCCAGTCGCCGGTCTGGATGCGGGGCATCTCCCCGACCTGGTCGTCGAGGATCCCCACGATCGGGGCCGCTCCAACGGTGGTCGGGGCGACGGCCAAAGAGCCCGGCAGACGCACCTCGGCGATGGTCTGGTAGGCCTGGTGGGCGGCGGTGACGTTGGCCCCCCCGAACTGGAGGTCCGCCAGGGCGGCGTCCACGTCCTCCAGGCCGAGGTCAAAGAGCCGGGCCACCGCGCCGAGCATGGTGGTGTTGACGATGGGGACCACCCTGGTGCCCAGACCGCTGCCCACGGCGATCGAGGTGGCATCGATGGTGGCCACCCGCCGTCCGCCGAAGGGCTCGGCCAAAGACTCCGGCGCTTCCGGCGTATTGACGATGAGCAGGCCGTCCTCTCTGAGGCCGGTCAGCACGCGCGGCCCCAGCAGGGTGCGGTCCAGCACGATGACGTGGTCGGGGGTCTCGATCTGGTTGTGGTTGGTGATTTCCTGATCGTCGATGCGGACGAAGGCCTGGAGGGGTGCGCCGGATCGTTCGGCGGCATAGACGCCAAAGGCCTGAACCTGCTTGCCACGGAGGAAGTAGGCGGTAGCGATGAGCTTGGCCAGGGTGACGCCTCCCTGCCCACCTCGTCCGTAGATGGTGACCTCGATCATGAATCCCTGCCTGTTGGTCGGGGGGGACGGCCCTGGCTGGCACGAAGACCCGTCAATGGGCGAAACCAGCTACCCGCACGACGCGCCGCCGACCGCACATTCGGATTAGCATAGCAAAATCCGTTCCCAGCGTCATTCCTGCCTGGTTCAGGACCTGCGCCCGCCGCCAGACCCAGTAGGCCGACCAAAGCGGGGCTGTGATTCCTCCAGCGGGCGACGCCGGTGAACGGCCATGTTGGCGGATTTTGGCGCTGATCTGAGGAAACCAGCGCGCCGCACCAACGGCTCGAAGATAATTCGAGGAGTGGTACCGGTGGCTCTCCTGACCGTGGCGCCCCAGAGACGGGACATGTCGATCGGCAGACTCAGGGGCCAGGCAGCTTGGCAAAGATGTGTCCGTCTTCGACGCGACAGGAGTAGCGTCGGAGGGTGACGTTCTCGGCGTTGGTGCACTCGCCGGTGTCCAGGTTGAAGGTCCACTGGTGCCAGGGGCAGGTCACCGTGTTGGCCTCGAGGTCCCCGGCGGCCAGGCTGCCGCCGGCGTGCGGACAACTGTTGGGCGTGACCACGAACCTGTCTGGGTCGGCGAGATGGAAAATCACCAGGGGCTGGTCGTCGATGGTGACATGCTTGGCCCGGCCGGCGGGACAGTCCGCAACAGGGGCGAGTTTGGTCCATTTGCCGGAGGGCATCACTCTCGGGCCTGAGGGTAAGAGGGCCTTTGGGGCGAGCGAATCGCTTGACACGTCGGCATCGTAGTCGGTGGCGGCGACGACGTCGACCGCAGCGGCGTTGTGGGAACGCGTGCTATGGTGGAGATGAGGCCTATGCCTCGGTCATCGATGAGTTGGCAACGGTGGGGCGCAGGCCGCAAAGAGATCCGCTGCTCCACGGCGCCTGGACGGCTTCAGGTTGGTTCGGTCCTAGTCGATCACCCAGCGCGAGGCCCGCATCGGCCTCCGGAGCTGGAGGAACAGGGCCAGGTCGTCGACCAGCATGCGGGTATCATAGTCCACGATGCGGGTGATGGCCTGCCGGTTGTCGGCCTGAGTCTTGCCAACGCTGCAACCGATCACCGGGCCCACCAAGGCGATGAGCAGGACCAGGACGAGGATTTTCTTCGCCAAAGTAATTCCCTCACTTCCTCGAAATCTCGCTGAGACCCAGGGGGGCAAGCTTCTTCCAGGTTTGGCCAGTGGCGTCGGGCCACTGAGGGGTAGCACAGGCTACCCGGCGGGTATCTGCCTTCGATGGCTGCTCCTACTCTATCATATCCCGGTGGGCCGCGTCAATCCCGGCGGTATCGGGACTATTCTCGATTCCCCATGCCACCGCGACGACCCGCACCGCCGATAACCACTCGGTGTATCGGTATTCGACTCCGAACTCGGCTCCGATACGCTTCAGGGCGGCCAGCCGGCGCTCGTATTCGGGTTCTTGCCAGGGCCGGGCCGCGGGGTCGCAGAAGAAGATCCGGCAGCCCAACGGCCTGTGCTGGCGGGCCGTGCAGCGGCCCTGGACCTGGAACGGACAGGTCGATAGCGGATTGCGGGTGGCGGATTGTGGATCGGTGGGGGGGCGGGGCCACTGGTGGCGGTTCCCCCGGGCGAAGTGGATCAGTTCTACGGTGGTTACGTAGAGCTTGTGGCCGTAGGTGTCGAACTTGCAGCAGTGCCCCTGGTTGCGGCAGATGGGGGCGTGGGCGGCGATGACCGTGTCGAGGTCCGCATATAAAGCGGCGGTCGCGGCGGCCAGGTCGTCGCGGCCCAAGTGGGCGAGGACTAGGTTGCCGAGCGAGACGGTCATGGCGGCAGGTCCTCCCAGCGCCGGGCGTTACGAAGGGCCTCGATCTGGACCAACTCATGACGCCTGCCGTTGTTCATGCCGGGGCAGCCTAGGGCGGCTTCGGCCCAGGCGTCGGACGACTCGAGGTTGCCCTCCCAGAAGGGCCAGGTTCGACATTGTAGGGGGCGTACCGGGTAGATGCGGCAAG
>CAZFMS010000327.1:0-4610 GCA_964520125.1 uncultured Planctomycetaceae bacterium | reverse complement strand
GGGTGGTTTACCTCATGTGGGTATGCGCCATGTCATGCTTAAAGTGCTCTAGGTCCCGGCGAAGGTGATCTCACCGTCGGTAGTGCGAGCCTCGATTCGCCCGCCTCCGCCGTTGAGGACCCCCTGCAGCAGGCCGCCGGCGGTGGTGATGTTGCTCAATTCAAACCCGCTGAGGTTGGCCGAGACGACGCCCTCCTCAGCGGTCAGACTCAGGCTGGCCGCGGTCGTTTGGGCGATGCTCAGGCTGATGTCCCCGGCGGTGGTCACCGCGGATACCACGCCGTCCTCCGGTGGGGACAGCCGCAGGGAGATATCGGCGTCGCTGGTCTCGGCCTGGACGTCCCCGAGTACGTCGACCACCCGGATCGATCGGTTGGTGGTCCGGGCCACGACGTTGCCATCCACGTGGTCCACGACGACGGCGCCGTTCGCGGTGCGGATTTCGACATTGCCGCTGACCTCGAGGATGTCTACCGGTCCGTTCTCGAGAAAGACCTCGACGTTGGCCCCGTTCGGAATGACCAGGCGAACGTCAAAAGCGATGTCCTCGTGGGCCAGACCCTCAGCGAGGGTCGCTTCGATATCCAATCGCGATTGGTCGACAAACGATCGCTCTGCGGTGATGCCGGAACTGCTGAGCAATGCTGCAAGCACTTCATGACTGAGACCCTCGGCGACTATGATTTCAGTTACCTTCAGGGATGCGCCGGAACTGCCGTCCGACTGGGAGACCGTCACATGACCGGTCGGTATATCCACCCGAATCGTGCGTATGCCGTCGAAATCCAGCAGAGTGGTGGATCGTTCAATATGTGGATTCCTCGGGTCGATGCCATCCGGCGCCGGCAACTGCGAGGACGGATCGCCGTCCACCAGCGACGTATACACGGATGTCTCGCAGGCAACGCCCGCCAGAATGATGGCCACGATAGACACGATTCCCATTGACCGGATGGCTGACACTGTTGGACTCCTTTCTGCAACAGCGCGGCCGATTACCGCGGCCGTGTATGGTTTATCGGTCAACTCGACCGGCGGATTCAGTCGTGCACCGATGGCCAACGTCCGATAGCCCACACCACCGCCCGAGGACCCCGATCAACCGTCCGAAACGGCCATGACCTTGCCTGGCAATCTTCCCCAAGCCCCCCCGCCGGATCAGCACTTCGCTGGCCTCCACGATGACGCCGTCACCGGGTTGCGATACACTGCCTCCACCGGTGGGTCCCCGGGGAGCACCGCCCGGATCCCGCCGACTGAACTACTCTGTTGAGCGAGGCTGACCGTGACTGACATGCATCCCGGCCCGCACAGATACCCTCCCGCACCGGGCAGCCGCCGGGCACCGATCCTCTTCGGCGTCTTGGTCGGGCTGATCGGCGGGTGGCTGCTGGTGGGGCAGATTCAGGGCTTCATCAGTGGCCGACCGGACGCCAAGCCCCGGCCGATCACACCGCGCGGGGACCTCGCCGCAGGCGAGACGACCACTATCGAACTCTTCGAGCAAGCCTCTCCCTCGGTGGTCTTCATCACCAGCATCGCCCATCGGCGCGACTTCTTCACCTTTAACATCTTCAAGATCCCCCAGGGCACCGGCTCCGGCTTCATCTGGGATGAAGACGGGCACATCGTCACCAACTACCACGTCATCAAGGACGCCAACGCCGTCGAGGTGACCCTGGCCGACCATTCCCTCTGGAAGGCCACCTTGGTCGGCGCAGAACCGGCCAAAGATCTGGCCGTCCTGCGAATCTCCGCCCCCCGAGAGAAGCTCACCCCCATCACCATCGGCTCCTCCAAGGACCTGCGCGTTGGACAAATGGCCTTCGCCATCGGCAATCCTTTCGGACTGGACCACTCCCTCACCACCGGCGTGATCAGCGCCCTGGGCCGGACCATTCCCGCCTTCCAGAACCGTACCATCGACGGCGTCATCCAGACCGAAGCGCCCATCAATCCGGGAAACTCCGGGGGCCCGCTGCTCGATAGCGCCGGGCGATTGATCGGCATCAACACCCAGATCGCCAGTCCCTCAGGGGCCAGCGCGGGAATCGGCTTTGCCGTGCCGGTGGACACCATCAATCACGTGGTTCCCCAGTTGATCGAGCACGGCCGGGTGGCGCGGCCCTACCTGGGAATCGTCCCCTTCGACGACCACGTTGCCCGAAACCTCAAACGCCGAGGTATCCTCCAGCAGGACGGCGTCATCATCAGGAACATCATCGACGGCGGCGGGGCCCAGGCCGCCGGCCTCCGCGGCACCCGCATTGCCCGAGACGACCGCATCATCCTCGGCGACATCATCATCAAGATCGACGACCGCCGGATCCGATCCCACGACGACCTGCTGACCGCCCTGGAGAAGCACGAGGCCGGCGACACCGTCACCCTCACCTTCCTCCGCGACGGCCAACCGCAGGCCGTCCAGGTCCGTCTGCACACCGACCGCTGAACCATCTCGAACATCTTGGTGTACATAAATGGGGTCGGGAGTCGTTGCGTTGCGGCCCGGGGCCCGATCCTCTGCAAAGCAAAGGGCCGGACAGTCTCTGTCAGCCTACAGGCTCGGGGGCTCCTGCCTTCCACGGGCGGGGGACGGAATCACACAGAAGAACACGGTCACGCCTCGGGGCCACCGGCGAATCGCCCGCCGGTGCGATCCAGCCAAGCCCCAGGTGCCGCCGGCACGTCTCCCCGCTGGCGCCCTCGGGCCACACCCCTATGCAGGCGTCAAATCGGCAACCACCGGGCGGTGGTCGCTGGGAGCACGGTCGCGTTCGTGGAGGGTCGGGTCAATCACCCGCTGGGCCTCGTACTCCGCGACTGCCACCCGCCCCTGCCAGTTGAAGTTCTCGTTGATCGCTTGACTGATTCCGATATGGTCGAGCACCAAATCCCTCGTCTCTCCGACGACGAAGTCGAAGAACTGAGCGGTGTAGTCGGTCGAGTCGCCGTGGAAGAGCACGTGGGTGAGCTGTCGGTCCGGCCGGAAGACGGAACCGAATACCCGGTCCACCACCGAGTGGGTCAGGAAGTTCTTCTCGAAGTAGTCCGTACCGGCTCCGTCATTGAGGTCGCCGGTCACGATCACCCGGGCCTGCGGATCGTCGCTCAATACCTCGTTCAGAAACGCCCTGATCCGGAATGCTTCACCGCTGATGCGTCGACGGGCCTTCAAGGCCTCGGCGAAGAACGCCAGGCGCTGGGCTCCGCCGGCCTTGAACATGGCCTCCCCGTTGGACACGTATTTCGACTTGAGATGGTTGTTGATCAGCAGGAACCCCTGACCGTGGGCGGTGAGCTTGACCACCTGCGGCTGGCGCGCAAAATCGACTTCGTCGACCACCAGGTCCGCATCGACATCCGCGCTGAACGGCTCGCTCAGGTCGACCTGGCCCATCTTCTCGGGTCCGGGAGACAGGGCGGTCACGTCACGATCCAACCTCGCCACCACCAACAAGGCCTGAGCCCCTCCCGAACCTCGAAGTACATGCCAGTCCTGGCCGTCCACGAAGCGTTTGAAGAAATCATTGATCTCCGGAATGCCTGCCCCCTCTTGGATGGTCACAACATCGGGATCCACGGCGCTGATCACCTTGCCGGCCCGTTCGGCCAGCGCCGGCACGTCCGTTATCGGAGGTGAGAAGGGACTCCCGTCGTAGGACTGACGCATGACCGCGGGATCGGCATCCCCGCCTATCCACCAACTGTTCATGTGCTCGATATTCCAGTTCATCAGACGCATAACTAGCTCCCTGAAAGAAAGTTTCCGGTCACACTACCTGAGAGCCCCTGACGGCATGGGCTGTGGCAAGGCCGTCCGGCCGGCGAAGACCCGGGCTTGCATCCTGCCCCATTCGATCGGTCAGAGGCTCCGACTTGCGCATTTGAGGTCTCCCGAATGACCCGCTACGTGACCCTGCTGCACGATATGACGCCACCAGAATACCCGTGTCAAGAGCCCACTGTCAATGGGGCTCGGCCCGTCGGGTCCGGCCATCCCCTTTCTCGCCTGCTTCCGCCTTCTTGCACCGCCCCCCATCGCCCAAGGCGGTCCCTCACCGAAACCGCCCCCAGTTTCACCGCCACCTGGAAGGGGCCCGGCCCGCAGACTTCGCGAAAAGACCCCACCTAACGTCTTGACACCCCGTCTCCATTGAAGTATGATCCTCACCAATCTCGGGGAATAGGGAGGCTATCAGCAATTTGAGCGCATGGTGCGCGCTACCGCCGGCCTGCGACAAAGTGCTGCCTGGCGGAGTGGTGGAAGTTGCGCCCGCAGAAAAAGGAGAGCGACCATGTCCGTGCAATCCAGAGTAGAGGATCGGGGCCGACCTTCTGTAGATCGACGCAAAATCCTGCTGCCCGCCCTGGCCGCGGCTATCATGTCGGCCTGGCCTTGCCCGCCCAGGCCCCGGGTGATGCCCCCCTCGGCGGGCCCCGGCGTTGGGGGGCCGGCATGCCCGTCGGCCAGTATTCCGTCACCGACCTCGATACCGGCCGGGTCCTCACCACCCTGCCCATCGCCGGCTGGGACGGCCGCGGGCCGGCCGTCTCTTTCTCCCTCTATCACAACATGACCTCCCCCTGGAACGATCTCCCCTACATCG
>CAZFMS010000326.1:0-4621 GCA_964520125.1 uncultured Planctomycetaceae bacterium | reverse complement strand
CGCGTTCGCTCATGATAATCAGCGGTCATTTCATAGCCGAAAGCCACAAAAGGCGTTGCATACAGTGTGTAGGTAAGGAAGAAGAGTATCGATGCCGCCAAGAAGACCCAGAAGTAGAAACTCTCACTGCGACCTTCGGGCAACTGCCACATCAGAGCGAATACGATTCCTGCCAGAATCGCACCGGCAAAGATAAAAGGCCTTCGTCGCCCCCATCTGGTTCTGGTGTTGTCGGAGATGTATCCAACCATCGGGTCGGAGAGGGCGTCGAAAATTCGAGGTATGAAAGCAATGAGCCCGACTAGAAACGGGTCCATTCCCAGACCGAGGTTGAGGATTACCACCATGGCCGGCAGGGCGGCGGCTTGGAGGTTGTTCACGAACATGCCCACGGCGTAGGCGGACTTCTGCCGCAGCGGAATACGGTCTTCCGGAGCCGTCGGGTGGCGCTCGTGTTTGCTCATGCGAACCTCTCTCTATAGGTGATCCGTCTCAGTCAAAGTGAGACAAGAAGCGGCTTTGAATAATAGGTGTTTTCCTCCTCCGGGCAGCCTCTCAGTTGCGGTGTCGCAGGAGTCAGCCCAAAAATCGTTGGCTGCGAACCAGCCTGCCGGTCCTGGGCAGTGCGGAGGCTCTGAACCAGGGTCGCCCGGCGGGGATGGCTGGGCCGAGTCGCTCCGTCCACTCGGTGTCCCTTCGGTTGCAACCGGATGTAGATTGCACGCCCCGCGCAAGGGACATCTTAGCCGAATGCAGCCGGTTTACCAACCGCTGACCGACCGGCCACGGCGTGAAACAGTTTCATCGGTCGTCACCGCCAGATGAGAGACATCATCGAATGCCCCGGGCTGTTCAGGGCCGCCGTCGACTGATCGACTACGAGATCGAATCGGATCGGGTGATTGCCGCGATTCATGACCACCGCCACCATACGACCGTCGGTGTTCCGAAACGCCGTTGTCTCCAGCGACATATTACTCGTCGAACAGCCGACACGCACCGCCCCGGGACGGATGAACTTGCTGAAATGCCCCAGGTAGTAATAGGAGTTCTCGTAGTACAGCTTGCCCCGCACCGTATCGGCGATGATCGGTGCGTCGCAGAGGTTGTCAACATGGTTGGGGCCGCCGCGCTCATCGAGCACCATGTTCCAATCGATCCAGCCGACGGTCCAGTTGTTCAGGTCGCCGATGATGTCGTGGCCGTAGCGCTCGCCGACCGCCCAGTCGCCCAGATGCACTCCACCCTCCTGGCAACCCTCGGTGAACACCAGTTTCTTGTCGGGAAAGGCCCGATGCACCCTATCCAGGTTCTCGAATTGATCGCCCGAATACCAATGGAACCCTACCCCCCAGACGAACTTGGCGGCCTCGGGATCGGATAAGATAGGCGCGACCCGCTCGTAGATAATGTCCTTGTTGTGATCCCAGACGATGATCTTGACGCCGCCCAGCCCATGCTTCTCGAACGTCGGGCCGAGATGGTCCCTGACGAAATCTCGCTCCTGCTCGGCCGACCAGATGCACGAGTCCCAGGTCTGGGTGGCCGCCGGCTCGTTCTGAACGGTGACCCCCCAGATCTTGACCCCCTCGGCGGCGTAGGCCTGAATGTACTTGACGAAGTAGAGTGCCCAGGCGGCATAGTACTCCCGCTTCAACGCCCCGCCGTGGTTCATCTGGCCGTTGGTCTTCATCCAGGCCGGCGGGCTCCAGGGCGACGCGAGAATCTCGAGTTCATCTCCCCCCCCGGCCGCGGCATCCTTGATCATCGGGATCAGCCAGCGCCGGTCGCGGGAGATATCGAAATGCTCCAACTTCGTGTCGCCGGGGACCTCGTTGTAGGCGTAGTTACCCAGAGAGAAATCGCAACTGTTGATGTGCGTGCGGCATAGCGTGTAGCCCAGGCCCTCTCGGGGATGGAAGTAGGCCCGCATGGCCTCGGCCCGCTTCGCCGGGCTCATCCTCGAAAGGGTGTATGCCCCCGCCTCGGTGAAGGCCCCGCCGAATCCCAGGATCTTCTGATAAGTCTTGCCCGGGTCGATGACCACGCGGCTGGCAGCCCGCTCCCCCTTGGCCGCCGCCAGCTTGACCGGCTGCTTCAGAGTCAAACGGTCTTTCGTATCCCTGGCCGTGAGGATTACCCGAACCTCTCCGGGCCCTTCGGCACTCGGCAGGGCTCGATCCTCGGATTCGTTACCGGGTGGCCGGGCAAACAGCACCGCCAGCATAGTCGTCACCGCAATGGTTGCTACACCCAGGGGCATGATCCTCATCCTGATCGCTGATCGGGCCCTCACCAATCTGGTCCGGGCGCCGCGCCCAGTCGCTCACCGCCCTGGTCGTGGCTCTGGCGGTCGACCGGGTCATCATACTGAAACCAGGTGGTCATGACAGGCTGGAAAGCCTATCCCACAGCATGGACGAGTTCGGGCCCACCCGCCGCGCCCGGCCCCTCGAGCTGATCAGCGCTGTTGCCCGGTCGCCGTTCCAGCAGTGACTTTCGTCAACCCGCCCCCAGGCGGTTCCTTGGGCAGGGAGGCCCGGCGCACCACAGGTGCCTTCGAGATCGGAATGGTGATCTCCGGCGCCGAGGGGCAATTAGTCTTGAAGGTGATCTTATCTCCGCCACTGGTGGCCTCATAGTCTGAGGGGATGTTGACTTCGAGCGAATAGACCATTCCCGGTTTGATCACCTCGAGCCGGGTAGTCAGCGCGGCACTACTCACCGCCAAGTCGCTGATCTTCAGCGGGGTGCAGGAGTTGTTGCGTATTTGGATGCTCCTGGTCACTCCACTGCCGAGTTTGGATGGTAGCCGCAGCTTCTGGGGGATGACCTCGACCTCGGCCGGGACATTGACGTGCACCGGGACTCGGAGATTGGGCGTCTCCGCTATACCGGTGGATATCTCGATCGTCCCGCTGTGTCTGCCCGGCTCGAGAGGCGGAGTGATCCTGACCAACAACTCGAACTTCTTGCCCGGCTCG
This sequence comes from uncultured Planctomycetaceae bacterium, assembly GCA_964520125.1. Lineage (GTDB taxonomy): Bacteria > Planctomycetota > Phycisphaerae > UBA1845 > UTPLA1 > JAFGQA01. The sequence continues at coordinate 1,637 of CAZFMS010000326.1, read as the reverse complement.
AGGACTTTCAATTCCGCGGCGAACAAGTCGTTGGTACTCTCCACGATAGCTGGTTGGGCCATGCCCTCCATGTTGTTGACCATGATCAACCTGCGCAGCGCACCGCGCTGAATCTGTTCTTTGCTGAGTCTGCCGAACGATGCCAATGAGGGCGACACCTCCACGGGGTGCCAGACTTCGGCCTGGACCCTCAATCTGACTGTTGCGTCGGGCCCGGCAATGTTGGTGTGCACCACGATGCTCTTGTTTACCTTGCCGTTGGATTTCTTGCTGTGTACGCTGATAGGGATCCGGCCCGTTGCACCGGGCGGGACGATCCGGTCATGTTGACCGACCACCGTGCAACCGCAGCCGGCCTTGACCTTGAGGATTTCCAGCGGCCCGGTTCCGGTGTTGATGAACCGATATTCGTGGATGAGCTCCGAGCCGGCCATGATTCGCCCAAAGTCGTGCTCGAGAGTGTCGAACTTGATGGCCGGGACTTCGCCAGGTTTCAAGACGACTGTCGGTTTGGGCAACTTCTTGGTACTGCGCCGCTTGGTCTTCGGGGCTCGGTGTGCCGGCCTGCCGGCATCAGCTGCGGGGGGATTCGCTTCGGGGCCGGCTTCGAGTTGATTGCCGCCTTGCTTCTTGGTGGAAGGTTGCTCCTGGGCCGCCGCGATCGAACTCAGCGCCAAGCCCAATAGCCCCGCCAGCAAGGTGATCGCCACTACTTCGCATCGCCTGGTTCTGGTCATCGTCAAGTCCTCCTGTGTACAGAGACACTGTTAGAAAAACTCGGGCATCGAAGCGAACAGCTCGCTCCGTCGTTGTGTTCAGTTGCAGCGCGGTCCGGTCTTGGTCAGCGCGCACCGTCCCCGTTGTGCCTGGGGGGGACGCATCCGACACCGCCCACATCCGTGCACTAGTGCAAAGAAGCTGCTCTCTACCGCGTAATTACTTGGGCGCCTTCACTCGGTAGGGTCAGGGCGCCTCAAGATAAAGTGTAACACGTCTTGGGCCGCGCGGCTGTAACAGCTATGTAAAGATTATCCTTCGCCAAGGGCCTGACCGAGCCGACGGGCCGGGCCTTGCCGTCGGTTACTCTCGGTCCAACTGTATTTCGCGCAGGGCTGTTGCGGCCTGTTCCGGAGGGGTGTGGTTTATGTACATACCCGTGCCGAACTCGAAACCGGCCGGGGTAATGGTCCGCGGGGTAATCTCGACGAACCAGCGATGCACTTCCTGTCCGCGACTCCACTTCGGGCTGCTGTGGATCACCAGGTGATAATCCGGATCGTCCAGGAGCTGGTGCAAGCGCAGCAGGGATTCGCCGAGGATGGCGGCCAACAGAGCCACATGGTCGTCCGGCAAGTCTCCGAACATCGCCGAGTGTTCGCGGGGCACGATCCATAGGCTGAACGGCAGCGGCGAAGCCCAGGGGGCCAGCGATACGAATTCGTCATTGGTCGCCACGATCCGCTCGCCGGCGGCCAACTCCTCCTGCAACAAGGTCTCGAAGATGGGCCGTCCGTTCTGCTCGGCGTAGTCGGCTTCGCGCTCGATCATCACCTTGACCGCCGGGGGAATCACCGCCGGGGCGATGATCTGGAAGTGGGGGTGGTCGATCGACGCCCCCGCCTGCGGCCCGTGGTTCT
>CAZFMS010000325.1:0-4623 GCA_964520125.1 uncultured Planctomycetaceae bacterium | reverse complement strand
TCCTCCATTCGCTACGCCCCCCCAGCGAGCTTCGGCTTCTCCTTCGGCTATGTCCGTAGCAGAAGCCACGGCCACGACTACCGCCGGGCGGCACGCCCCCACTATTCCCGAAGCCGGGGCCATTACCAGCGCGGCCGCAGGTAGCTATCCGCTCCCACCCGGCACAGACCGCCGATGGGAGCAGTACCGAGGATCGTGAACGTAGGCGGTGGTGCCTACGCGGCTGGACCGGGCCCGGGCCCGGTCCTTTCGCGCCTAGAGCCGGCTGGGGACCCCAATCCTAATCCGATGGTACGGCTTGCCCCCCCGTACTCGAACATCATTCGTCCGGCAGGACCGCCGCCTGGAACACGATGAACTCGTCGATCGTGTCGATGAGCTGGTACCCCGGCGGGGTAATAACCCCTTCAGGTTGGTCCAGGGACTCGTGCACAAACACACTGCCCCGCTCGGCCGTCGCCAGCCTGATGGACATCCCCTCCCGTACGTCGACCGCCGTAAGAGGACGCCGCGAGAGGTAGGCGGCGCCCAACAGCAGCAGCTTGCTGCGGTGCAGATCGGGGGCCATGCCTATCCACGAGGCCCCTTCAGGGGTGTTCCGGGCGTGCCACTCGGCCAACGCCGCCATGCCCGCGAAGTGACGTCGGGCCTTGTCCCGCCTGGCCGGCAGCCGGGACTGGACCAAGGCCATCCCCCCGGCCTGCACCGATACCAACGCCAGCAGGGCCGCCGCCAGGGCCGATCGCTGCCACAGCCGGACTCCCTTTCGCCGCCAAAGCACCTTCCCGGCCCACAATGGATAGCCCACCAAGACCGGGATCAGAGGCGCCACCATCCGCACCCCCTCGTCCCACGGCCATAGTGCCAACATCAGCAGGGACAGAATGACGAACGCGTCGATCGGCAGGCGATACTTGACCAACCGCACCAGCACAATCACGACGAAGAAACCCCCCACCAGCCACGTCGTCGGCCCATCGAATGGTGGATTGAAGGCCCGCCAGGCCAACTCCTTGGGCAGCACGGTCTCTTTGATCGACTCGAGTCGCAGCGGGCCGAACTTGGCCAATCTCTCGAGCTGTAGTGCCAGACCGGTGGCACTGGTATCCTCCGCTCCGCGGGCCGCCGTCCAGTTCTGTGTGTATCCGGGAATGGGCGGATAGGCACTCTGACGAACCTGCCAGCCGGCCCACGGGCCGAGGGCACAAATCAAGAAGATTCCGCCCCACACGACCCGCCGCCCCGCGGTCTGGGTCCGATGGTGCAGCAGCGCCGCCCCCAACAGCGGCAACACCAAGAGACCCGTCAATCTGACCATCATCACTGCGGCCATCAGCAGGCCGCCCAGCACCACCGCCCACCACCGGTCCACCGGCCTGCGCCACCAGCCGTTCATCACCAGCAACACCGCCACCAGCATGGTGATGAAGACCGACTCCGACAGCGGCGTCGTCGACAGCAACAACAACACGGGACTCGTCGCCACCAGCAACCCGGCCACCCAGCCCAGCCCCTCGCCCAACTCCCGGCGGTGCAACCAATAGGTCATCACCCCGGCCAGCGCCCAGCAGATCGAAAACAAGGCCCGCAAGGCCCAAAAAGGGGCCTCACCCAGCAGCATCAACGGAGCGATCATCGTCGCAAAGCCCGGCGGGGCCGGCATCCGGCAAGGTGGGAAGCCTCCCGTCTCGGCCAGACTGCGGGCGCAGGTGAGATATAGAAAGCTGTCCGGCGTCAGGCTGCACCAGTCGCCCAAAGCCGGAAGACACATGCCTGCGGTCACCGCCAGGAGACCGGCCGAGGCCAACGCCACCCGCCCCCGGGGGTCCTGCACCATCGCCCGCAACCGCCCGGCCGCAGACCGGCTCCCTCCCGAAAACGGCATCGCTGGTGAGGTCATCAGAGTTGGCTAATCTCCTCTGGCGGGACGTGCGGATCAGTGTTGGCACACGGGGGAACAGCGCTCGTGCCGTCCGGCCGTATCTGCGCTACCGGCAGTCACCACATTTCCTCCCGACACACCCTGAGTTCATCGACGGTTGTGCCGATATCCTAAAATGAGCACGGCGATGACCAGCCCGACCTGCGTCAAACCGAATGGGGCTTCAGCCTCGGGAACCTACCGCCCGACCAAGGCAGCCGCAGCCGGCGATCACCCGGTGGGGCCTGCAGAACAGATGCCGCACCATGAAGAGGTCGGCCTGTCGATCCTGGTCCCCGTATACAACGAATGCCGCACCGTTCGTGCCGTTCTGCAGAAGCTGCAGACCGTCGGATTCCCCACCATCTTCGAGATCGTGGTCGTCGATGACGGCTCGACCGACGGCACCGCCCGGGTGCTCAGCGAAGCCCGACACTCCATGGGCTTTCGACTCTTCTGCCACCAATCCAACCAGGGCAAAGGCAGCGCCGTCCGGACCGCCTTGCGACATGCCCGCGGCCGCATCGTAGTGGTCCAGGATGCCGATCAGGAACTCGACCCCCATGACCTGCTGCCGATGTTCGAGGCGCTGTCGTGCGGAGAAGCTACAGTCTGCTACGGTTCGCGTTTCGCCCAAGGCACCGCCCATCTGCGCTGGCGGGTCACCTATTGGGCCAACCGCTTCCTAAACGCCGTCTGCAACCTGCTCAACGGCCTCGAGCTCACCGATATGAACACCTGTTACAAGATGATGCCCGCTGATGTCCTCCGCCGGCTCGACCTGGTCAGCCGCGGCTTCACCCTGGAACCGGAAATCACCACCAAGCTCGCCCGCCTGGGGATCGACATCATCGAGCGGCCGATCAGCTACCGACCGCGCGACTACTCCCAGGGGAAGAAGATCCAGCCCTCCATGTTCTTCCATTATATTGCCGCCCTCCTGCGATTCCGCTTCTTCTGGCGCCGGGACCAGGCCTCGCAAACTGGGCCCTCACATCTTCAAGAGACGGTCCAGCGTAAACCGCACCACCCCGTCCGGGCAGTGCCGGCTCCCCATGTTATTCCGTAGCCCTTCTTGCCTGCCCAGGCCTCGGCGTCCAGGTGTCTACCGGTTGACGGTTTCCCGGCCCGCTTGACCGCGGTAGGTAAAAGCAGCACCATATCGAGGGTTCGCCGGTTGCCGGTCGGTTTATTGCCGCAAGGAACGCTGATTTCCGAGGGTCACATTCATGGTCGTCGTCAATATCGAAACCATCCCCGGCCACGCCATCCGAGAGGTCAAGGGCCTGGTGCAAGGTAACACCATCCGAGCCAAGCACGTCGGCCGCGACATCGTCGCCGGGCTGAAGAATATCGTCGGCGGCGAACTCAAAGGCTACACCGAACTCCTGACCGAGGCCCGCCGAGAGGCCGTAGAGCGGATGATCGCCCAGGCCCAGCAGTTGGGCGCCAATGCGATCGTCAATGTCAGATTCACCACCAGTGCCGTGACCCAGGGCGCCGCCGAGTTGTATGCCTACGGTACGGCAGTGGTGATCGACTAGACCCGGCCGGCGGGCCCGCTCTCCGCTGTGGTCCGCCCGGCCGAGGAAACGCCCCATGGTGATCAACCTCCTCTTGGGAATCGGCATGCCCCTGGCCCTGCTGGGCCTGGGGATATTGGTCGGCGGATACCGCGAGCGACGACACATCATGGACCTCTGCCGCCGCGAAGCCGCCACCGACCACATCCTAATCACCAATCTGAAACGCATCCCCGACGCCGACCGCGTCCGGCAGGTCGCCCTGGTGGAAGGCGAGGTGGTCATCGCCACCGACTACTTCAAGAGTCTGGCCACCGTCCTGCGTAAACTGGTCGGCGGCGAGCTGCGTGCCGCCCAGTCGCTCCTGACCAGGGCCCGGCGAGAGGCGGTCCTCCGAATGGTCGAGCGGGCTCACGCCCTGGGCGCCCGAGAGGTATACAATGTTCGCTTCGCCTCCAGCAACATCGCCCAGATGTTCGGCAACAAGGGGGCCATCGCCGTAGAGATTTACGCCTACGGCACGGCCATCGTCCGCAAGTAATCTGCTGCCAGGCCGGCCATGCCCAAGCCCGATCACGACCCCTCCGCCGACCACGAACCCCAGCGGCAAAGCCGGCCTGCCAGGCCCGACCCCTCCGAAAATCGCGCCGACCGAGTCCTGGGCGACCCTTCCACCTCGCGGCCCGCGGAAGATCTGGCCAAACACTCCGTCTTCGACGAGCCGGACATCTTCCCCGGGCGAAACCCCGAGACCATCACCCAGGACTGGAGCTGCACGAACTGTGGATACAACCTGCGCGGCCTGCCGACCGGGCATCGCTGCCCGGAATGCGGCCGGGTGGAACTCTACCGTCCACCACCACCCGAGCAGGTCAGCTTCAGCACTTGGTACCGCAATCGACAGGCGGCCACCAGTTCGCGGCAGAGCTGGGCCCTGATGATCCTCGCCGCATTGTTCGCCGCTCCAGCAGCCGTCTTGGGCGCGGTCATCATGAGTGCTCCCGATCCCTTCACCGTCCTCATCCTCGCACCGGCCGCCGAAGAGGCTATCAAGATCGTCGCCATCGTGTTGATCGCCGACGCCAAGCCGTTCTTCATCAAGGACCGTCACCAAATATGGATCGCCGCGGCCCTTAGCGCCCTGTTCTATGCCGCAGTACACAACGCGGTAATCCTGGC
>CAZFMS010000324.1:0-4674 GCA_964520125.1 uncultured Planctomycetaceae bacterium | reverse complement strand
ACGGCTCGAACTGTGATGGTGCGGAGTGTCCGATCCTCCCCGGGGCCTGCTGTCTGCCGGACGGCACCTGTCAGAGCGTCGCGGATGCCGCGGAGTGCGACGCGGCCGGCGGGGTCTTCGAGGGCCACGGCACGGATTGTGCTGGAGTAGATTGTCCGATCATTCCGGGTGCCTGCTGCTTGCCGGACGGCACCTGTCAAAGCGTTGCTGATGCTGCGGAGTGTGATGCGGCCGGCGGGGTCTTCCAGGGCCACGGCACGAACTGTGACGGTGTACAGTGTCCGCAGCCGCCGGAGCCACAGCCCCTCCCGGGGGCCTGCTGTCTGCCGGACGGCACCTGCACGGATGGGACTGAGGCGGTATGCCTGGCCTCGGGCGGGATCTATCAAGGCAATGGCACGGACTGCAGCACTGCCTCGTGTCCCCCCGCAGGGTGTGATCCCAATGAGCCCGGGGTGAGCCTGCTGATGAGTTCGCTCATGCGAGCCCCGGTCTGTGGGCTGGGTTGTCCGTTGATGGCCTCCATGTCGATCCTGGGGATGGTCATGATGAGGTTCTCTTACCGCAAACCCCGCCGCAAGACTCAGTCTCGCCGGCGGTGAGGAGAGGCTGGGCCCGCAGCATCGGCGGCGGGTGTGGCTCGGAATACGGGTTGCCTGCCGGGCCTTCGGTCCCGCAGATCGGCCCGGCGATTAGTGGCCTGGGAAACTGTTGGTGACGCCTGCCAGTCCGTACTGGATTGAATAAGGAGTGAAAGATGACCGATACACCGTTGCGAGCGACGTTCGAGTTCTTCTACTCGATGTTCCCGATTCCCTTCTTCCTTCAGTGGTTGGAAGTTCTGGCGGCAGCGCTGAATTCACTGTTCGGGATGTTCGGCTTGGATCTGAAGTTCCTGGCCTTTTAGTCGCACCCGCGATGGAGCTGCACTGGGCCCAAAGACCCGTGAGCGGGCCGGACCCCTATGCTCTCGCACCCAAGACCCGGTATACTCGGATTATGTGGCCCCAAGAGCACCGGGCATCGGGGCCCACGCGGCCCTGGACGGGAAGTAAGCCTCGACGGGTGCCATTCGGCTGAATGCTTCGGGGTCTATAACCCGAGGCCCAGGGAACGACGGAGATTTGCAATGAGACGCTCTCACCGGACAGTGGCCCGTAGGGTGGTTCGACTACTAAGCCTGCCGGTCCTGCTGGCCTCAGTACCGTTTCTGACTGGCTGCGGGGCGGCCGTGCCCGCCCTGATGGTTGGCACGTATGCCGCGGCAGATGCCTTCTTCATGCCCCTGCGGGCGGTCGTCGGCACGGTTCTGCTGGCTCTCATCAACGGCACACTGTGACGCATACCAAACCGCCGCGCCAGGACGGTGGTGGCGAATCTGCTGGTCCAGCCCGATCGTTCTGGGACGTTCGCCTCGGACATATCCGTAGGCCGTTGCACGCGCCGGCCAATGACTCGGCTCTACCCGAACATCTTGGGCTCCATGATCCTGAGGGCGTGGGCCACGGCTCTCGAGCAGAGTCCTGATCTGTCGACCTGATCCTCTATCGGCAGCGGCTTGATCCCCACCTCTTCTACCACCGCTCGAGAGCAGCGGCACCCTCTCGTCGTCCGCGGAAGATCATCCCGGCCACCTCGTCCCGTCAACGGAAACCCAAAAACCGCATGCTGCCCGAGGAGCGAGTTATCGGCGCCGACTCTCACCAGGGTCGGAGAGTCACGGGTGATTGCCGTATGCCAGGAGCCTGCCAAGTCCCCTCTCTGGTCCGGTATCCTCGAGCGACGGTCTCTGCGGAAGTAATTCTCAAAAGAGGCAAAGTCACCGCATCCTCCGAAATGTATAGTTCAGGAGTGAGAAGGCGGGCAGTTTGGGATAGATACGCAGCGCGGCTGCAGGTCCCATCATTTTTCCCGCCCAAATGGCTAGGCAGGCAGACACATGAAGACCCAGGCCGTGGGTGTTCCTGACGTTCGGCTCGCGCCTCCAGACGGGGTGATACTCCGCGCCCTGGCCGATCTGGAGACCAAGCTCAGCGCCTGGACCACTGCCGTGGCCAGCGTTCAAAACAGAATCGCCGCGGAGAGGGCCCGACCCGCAGGCGACGTATCCGCTGAGCAGGTCGAAGACCAGTCCGTGCCGACTCCTGGGGCGGCGACGCCTCCGGCAGAGGGCTGCGGGACCGGGACCGCCTGTTTCACCGCCCCGGTCGGCTTCGCTGAACCCGGCTCCGCGGAAGCTATCGCCAAGATCGAAGTGCTCCGCAAGGCCATGGGCGCCGAAGCAGCCCGCGGTGATGCTCCGGCGGCGGATGAGGTCGACGCCCCCGACTCGGCCGGTCCGGCCGACGAATACACCGAGGCGGAGACCACCCTGCTGGCCTCGTTGGACCCGGCCATGGCCAATGCGGTCCGGGCCCGTCGCCGACTCATGGGCGAGCAGGTGTCCTTGCGGGAACTCATCAGCTACGAGAATGAAGCCCTGCTAGGTTCGCTGGAGCCGGAAGTGGCCAATCTGGTCCGCGTGCGCTTTCGCTTGTTTGACGGCCGAAAAACCGTCAAGCAGCTCATCGAAGAACACAGGCAGGAGCCCGTCCCCGAACAGGATCCGGAGACCTTGTGGGCCAGGCTGAAGAAGGGAGCATCGGCATGGTAGACGGCACCGATCAGGCAACCCTCGATCAGGCGGTTGATGTCGATCAGCTCGAGACCCTGGGGACCGAAATCATCGGGGCGATGCAGTCGTTGCGCGAATTGCTGGAGGCCCGGGCCACCGCCTTGGACGACTGCCGGGCCGCCCTGGAGGAGCATCACCGTGGGCTCCTGGAGGAAGTGGGGGCCTTCGAGGATCGCCAGGCGCAGCATTCCCGAGAGATGGAGCAGCGCCAGGCGGACTTGACCGGACGAGAGAATCAATGCCAACAACTCGAGCAGCAGATCGACGAGTTAACTCAGTCGCGGGAACATGCGAAGCAGGAGCTTGCCCAACAAGAGGAGAGGCTCTTGGCCCGCGCCGGGGAGATCGAGAACGAGAGCAACAAGTGCGCTGAACTCGAAGCATCACTGAAGGCTGCGGAGAAACGTCTCGCCGAAGAGCATCAAGCCGCCGAGCAGCAAACCGCCGAGTTGGAAACGCAACGACAGCGTCTCGAAACGACCTCCCGGGAACTGGCCGATGAGTCCGCCAGACTGCAGGCGGAACGGACCAGCTTCGAGACCCAGGCCCAGGCCCGCACCGAGGAAGAAGCGGAATTGGACCGGCGGCAGGAACAACTCCTCGAGGTCCAGGAATCGGTTGTCGCCCAGCGCCAGGACCTCAACAGCCAGGTCGAGGAGTTTCAAGAGCGCGAAGCGGAGTTGACGGCCGCGGCCAAGACCGTGGAAGAACGAGAGCAAGGGCTCCAACAGCGCGAGGCCGATCTGGCCGCCCGCGGACGGGAGTGGGAGCGCAAGATGTCCGATATCGAGTCCACTTACGCCAACCTCAACGAGCTACGCAAGCAAATTGGCGAGGAGCTCGACCGGGTGACCGATTCAAAGAACGAGCTGCTTCCGGTGTTCGGGTTCGGCGGCCAAGGCGCTGACCCCGCGGACGTAGCAGTCGGCAGTGCGCCGCCGGTGGCCGAGCGCCAGGCCCGGGAATCCATCGAGCGTTTTCAGAAGCTCTGTCGCGACGCCAAACGCCGCGTCGTCCAGAGTTGTTGACCAGGTTAGTAACCGCGGAGTATGCAGAGACCGCAGAACAAGGACGCAACAAGGAGTTGCGAATGTCAGCATCCGCAAGTCCATGTAATTACGGTGATAGCGAAGTGTCGACGAGCCCGCTGGCAACCTCTTCTGGGATAATCCTCTGCGGTCTCCACGATCTCTGCGGTGAGCGGGCTCCGGTACAGAAACATCGTCGACCACACGTATTGGGGGAATCGAGATGGGACTGCAACTATTAGCCCGCCGGCCGAAGTTTCGGAAGAGAGGGGCAAAACCTACCAATCCGCCGCCGGCGGAGCGGGCTCCTTTCGAGCCGGCCCAGCCAACGCAGCTCATCGCCGATCCTCTGAATCAATGCCTGCAGCTCGAGCGGCTGGGATACTTGATGGCCAACTGCCAGAAATGGAAAGACCATCCTGAGTTCGAGCAGGTGCGCAAGTCTGCGACCCAGCAGTTGGATCAGGCGTTTGCCATCGTCCCGGAGGGCTTTGCCGCGCTGCCCCAGAGGGTCAACGGAGACTTGGACGGCCCCGAAACTACCGTCGAGACCGAGCCGTTCCTGCTGGCCCGCCACGCGGTCACCAACGCCCAGTTTCAGAAATTCGTCGATGCCGGTGGATACGATGACCTGGCCCTGTGGCCCGAGGAAATCTGGCCCCGGCTGATCGATCTCAAAGACCTGACCGCCGAGCCGGGCCCGCGATACTGGCGGAACGGCCGACATCATAAACCGCTGGCCGATCACCCGGTGGTCGGGGTGTGCTGCTATGAAAGCGCCGCCTATGCCCGGTGGGCCGGGTATCGGTTGCCGGCCGAGGCCCAATGGCAGATGGCCGCAACCTGGAGAATCCGCAGCTCCGCCAGCTCGTTGCGTCGCTATCCATGGGGTGATTCCCTCGATCTGCAACGCTGCAGTATCTGGGGATCGAGCATCGGGCGGACCGTCCCGGTGGGCCAATACCCCGGTGG
>CAZFMS010000323.1:0-4679 GCA_964520125.1 uncultured Planctomycetaceae bacterium | reverse complement strand
GGTCAGGTGGGATCGGGATGGTGCACAAATTGCTCTTGCGGCAGACGAAGTCCAGGTGGATTGCTTCCAGTTCGATGGTCGTGCCCACCGGCAGCCCGTCGATGATCAGGTGAACTTCATCCGGGCTGAGGTAATCGCAGCCCTCCGGGGGCAGGGTAACGGTTCCGGTACCATTGTCGGGGACGACACATTGCCCGGCCAGGTCGGCGGGCGGGGCAGCCAGAGTGATGGCCATCGCCAGCAGCGTCCAGACTCCAACTTCTATCCTGCCTATGCGCTCGGATCCCTGGGGGGTTCCTCCTCGAACAACGCGCCATTTCTCCGAATACATACTGTTTCTCCTTCGGGTATTTGCCCTGTGTGGCCTTACCTGTTTACGAGAATTGCGACAATGATTTGAGCTCAACGCCGCGCGGAACGACCCTGAGGTGCGACTGCACCACCCTCCTGATTCGGCCATCCGGTTTCGGATTGCAGCGGACGACCCATCCCACTACCTCCAGCCCTATAATGCCATAGTGTAGTGTAACGGCCGGTCGTTTGCAACCCGGGAAGGCCGGTCCCTTTCGGCCAAACCGACCCAGAAGTCCGCAGCCTGCGGCCGCGACAGGCGAGTCGGGTCAGGATATAATGGGCTCTGGGTGTTTCGGTCAGGCCTGAAGAAGGCGGGCCGACCGGATTTCGGGTGAATTGCTTACGCACAGCCGTGGGCCAGGCTGCGGGAGGCAGGTGGAGCCATGAGCCGCCTCGTGGGATCGCTCCGTCGCCATATCTTGGGAATCTCGCCAGAGGAGACGTCATTCGCCCGGCGCGGGTTTCCCGGGCGCGACTCGCCGGCCCGCGGTAGGCTGGAGCAGGTCTCCGGCACCTTCGTCGAGGGCTACCACGCCGCCCTGCAGGATGTGCGGCCGGACAGATTGGGCCGGCGGCTGGACGAATTCGAGGCTGAGCTGCGCGGATTCGCCTTCGAGGGGGCGGCGATGGCCTTGGGGCTGTTGGATGTCATGACTCCCTGGAGCAGGAAGCGAGTCCGGGTGTTCTTGGACGGACCGGGACAGTCGCATGTCTATATGGTCCACGTCGGGGTGGGTTGGGCGTTGGCTCGCCTGCGCCGCAACCCGGCCCGTTGGCAAGAACGGTTCGACCCGCTGCTGGGCTGGCTGGTGCTGGACGGATATGGATTCCATGAGACCTTTTTCAATTGGCGTCGCTCTGTCGAGGAGCAGGTGGTTCCCGATCAACTCGCCGGCTACGGTCGGCGGATGTTCGATCAGGGCCTGGGGCGGTGCCTTTGGTTTGTGCACGGCGCCGACGTCGGGCCCATCGCGGGCCGGATCGGCAGCTTCGCGCGGCATCGCCGCGAAGACCTGTGGAGCGGCGTGGGCCTGGCCTGTGCCTACGCCGGCGGTGTGGATCGCGGTTCGATCGAGTCTCTGAGCCGGGCCGCGGGCGCGAGCCGGCCACTGGTGGCCCAGGGTGCCGCCTTCGCCGCCAAGGCCAGAGAGCGGGCCGGGAACCAGGCCCCGCACACGGAATCAGCCTGCGAAGTGTTGTGCGGAATGTCCGCGGCTCAGGCCGCCGAGGTTACCGATGATGCCCGCCAGGCCCTGCCCGCAGATGGGGAAGAGCCGGCGTTCGAGGTGTGGCGAAGGCGGATTCAGTCCCGTTTCGCCGTGGAGGTCCGGGTGTGATTGTGGGAGTGGGCCCGACTCCGGGTAACACAGGTTGGTTATCGCCGACGGCCCTGAGCGGGCGGGCGAGATATGCGCCGGGACCCGCATCGGGCTCGGCCGAGCAAGCGCCGGCGGCGCCGAGGGGGCGTCCACGATGAATCCCGCCATCGCTATCGTCGGAATGGCCTGCCGCTATCCGGATGCCAAGTCGCCGGAGGAGTTGTGGAAGAACGTGCTCGCCGGCCGTCGGGCGTTTCGCAGGATACCGCCGGAGCGGTTGCGGCTGGAGGACTACCATTCGGCCGATCCCCAGGCGCCGGATCGCACCTATCTGACCCAAGCGGGGCTGCTTGCTGACTACGAGTTCGACCGGGTGCGGTTCCGGGTGGTGGGCAGCACCTTTCGTTCGGCGGACATGGCCCATTGGCTGGCCTTGGACGTCGCCGCGGCCGCCCTGACCGACGCGGGCTTTGCCGAGGGCCAAGGTCTGTCGCGAGAGACGACCGGAGTCCTGGTGGGCAACACGCTCACCGGGGAGTTCTCGCGGGCCAACGTGTTGCGGCTCCGCTGGCCGTACGTTCGGCGGGTGGTGGAGGCGTCCCTGGCTACCGAAGGCTGGACCGGCGAGCGTCGCCTGGCGTTCCTCAAGGACCTGGAGAAGAGCTACAAGCGGCCCTTCCCGCCGGTGGGTGAGGAGTCGTTGGCCGGCGGCCTGTCCAACACCATCGCCGGGCGGATCTGCAATTACTTCGATTTCAAGGGCGGTGGCTATACGGTGGACGGGGCCTGCGCCGCCTCGCTGTTGGCAGTGATCAGTGCCTGCTCGGCGCTGATCGACGGGGACCTGGACGCGGCCCTGGCCGGCGGGGTGGACTTGAGCCTGGACCCCTTCGAGCTGGTCGGGTTTGCCAAGACCGGAGCCCTGGCTCCGGAGAAGATGCGGGTCTACGACCGGCGATCGGCGGGGTTCTGGCCGGGCGAAGGATGCGGCATGGTGGTGCTGATGCGGCAGGAGGATGCCGTGGCCCAGGATCGCCGAATCTACGCGACCATCCGCGGATGGGGAGTTTCCTCGGACGGCAGCGGGGGAATTACCCGTCCAGAAGTTGCCGGCCAGCTTCTGGCCCTGCAGCGGGCCTATCGCCGGGCGGGGTTCGGCGTCGACACGGTGGCCTACTTCGAGGGCCACGGCACCGGCACCGAGGTCGGCGACACCACCGAGTTGCGGGCCCTGACCCGGGCCCTGGGAGGCTCGGCGGTCGACCGGCCGCCGGCGACCATCGGAACCGTCAAGGCCAACATCGGCCACACCAAGGCTGCTGCGGGCGTCGCCGGGCTGATCAAGGCGACCATGGCCCTGCGCGATCGGCTCCTGCCTCCGACTACCGGCTGCGAGAGGCCGCATGAGGAGTTGGTCGGCGAGTCGCCGGCCCTGCGGGTCCTGGAGCGGGGCGAGCCCTGGCCGAAGGAGCAAGAGCTGCGGGCCGGGGTCAGCGCCATGGGCTTCGGCGGCATCAATACGCATATCATTCTGGAGGGAGCGACCTCCGGACGGAGGAAGCCACCGCGTGCGAAGGTCGCATCCTTGCTGCGTTCCGCCCAGGATGCCGAGCTGTTGCTGCTGGGAGGGCGGAACGCCGCGGAGTTGGGGGAGCAGGTGCGGCGGATCTTGGCGGTGGCCCCGGAGATGTCGGAGGCTGAACTGGCTGATCTGGCTACGGCTTTGGAAGGGGTTCCAGCAGGGCGTCAGGTGCGGGCCGCCATCGTGGCCGCCAGTCCCAGCACGCTGGTCGACGGTCTGAAGTTGTTGGCCCAGTGGCTGGAGGAAGGTAGCCATGCCGAGAAGGCAGCGGCCGGCGAGGCCGGGACTTTGCGGATGGATGCCCGGGCGGGTGTCTTCCTCGGGTCAGTGGATGCCCCGCCGGGCCGAGGGCCGCGGATTGGCTTCTTGTTCCCCGGGCAGGGCTCGCCGGCACACTCGAGCGGTGGAGCACTGCGTCGGCGATTCGAGCGGGTGGACGAACTCTACAGCCAGGCGGCGTTGCCCACCGGGGCGGACGGCGTGGCCACCGAGGTCGCTCAGCCAGCCATCATTGCCGCATCTATCGCCGCCCTCGAGGTGCTGGAAAGCCTCGGGGTCAGGGCCTCGGTCGCCGTAGGGCACAGCCTGGGCGAGCTTGCGGCGCTCTATTGGGGCGGGGCATATGACCGAGATGCCCTGTTGCGGATCGCCCGGGCCCGGGGAAAGGCGATGGCCGAGCTGGGCGGCCCCACGGGCAGCATGGCTGGTCTGAAGGCCGGGCAGCAGGAAGTCGAGCAGTTAGTAGACGGCGAGGCGGTAATCATCGCCGGTCTGAACTCGCCCCGACAGACGGTGATCTCCGGGGCATCGGAGGCGGTGGATACGGTCATGGCCCGGGCCAAGGCCCAAGGCGTTGGGGCGGTGAGGCTCCCGGTGTCCCATGCTTTTCACTCGCCGCTCGTGGAGGCGGCGGCCCCGGTTCTGGGCCGACATCTCGCCGGTGAGGAGTTTCAGGCCTTGCGGGGCGAGGTGATCTCGACCGTCACCGGCTGCCGCCTGGAATCGGACACCGACGTCCCCGCGTTGTTGTGCCGTCAGGTTACTTCCCCGGTTCGATTCATGGAGGCGGTTAGAGCGGCGGCCGAAGAAGTCGACCTGCTGATTGAGGTCGGGCCGGGCGAGGTTCTGAAGGGCCTGATTGCCGATTATGTTGACGTGCCGACGGTGGCCATCGATGCCGGCGGGCCGTCGCTGGCCGGTCTGTTGCGGGCCGTGGGGGCGGCGTTTGTGGTTGGGGCGACCGTGGAGCGGGATGCCCTGTTTGCCGGTCGCCTGACCAAGCCGTTCGACCTCGATCATCGATTGCGTGCTGAAAAGAATCGTGTTCTTGCCCTCACCGTGATGATCCAGGATCGCGTCGAAGACGCTGCGTCGAATCGCTGGATCGAGTCCGTCGAAGGCCTCGTCGAGCACGAGCAGCTTCG
>CAZFMS010000322.1:0-4754 GCA_964520125.1 uncultured Planctomycetaceae bacterium | reverse complement strand
TCGGAGCGGCGCCGCCCGCCGTCAGCAAGCCGACCACCGGCCCGGCCAAGCTCCACAACCTTCGTCTCGTGCTCATGGAATTACCTCCCGTCAAGGTGAAGAAATGAGCCGACCTATCTGGCTCCTCAACTGGGGGATGCTAAGCACCCCATGCCGGGAGGACCAGACCGAAACCGGCCGGAGCAAGATTCCTGCCCCGATCGCGGGACGCGCCGGAAAGGGCTCTACGATGAGGTGACCGGACCGGCGGCCGCCCCGGCGCCGGCGCCGGCGGGGATCTTCTTCTCTTCGCGGAGGTACCGGTC
Organism: uncultured Planctomycetaceae bacterium; assembly: GCA_964520125.1. GTDB lineage: Bacteria > Planctomycetota > Phycisphaerae > UBA1845 > UTPLA1 > JAFGQA01. The sequence goes on along the minus strand of CAZFMS010000322.1, from coordinate 4,449 downwards.
GATGGCACCGGCGGACCTCTTGCCGTCCCCCATGGCCAGGATGACCGTCGCCGAACCGCGGATGATGTCTCCACCGGCAAAGATGCCGGGGATGCTGGTGGCTCCCTCCTCGTCGGCCTCGATGTAGCCCCACTTGTTGACCGCCAGGTCCGGGGTGGTCGCGGTCAGCAGAGGATTGGCCCGGGTGCCGATGGCCTCGATGACCAAATCGCACTCGGTGACGAACTCCGAGCCCTTGATCGGCACCGGCCGACGCCGGCCGGAGTCATCGGGCTCGCCCAGTTCCATCTGCAGGCACTCGATCCCGCGGACCCACCCCTCATCGTCGCCGATGATACGGGTCGGGCTGACCAGGAATTTGAAGATGATCTCCTCCTGCTCGGCGTGGTGGATCTCCTCCTCGCGGGCCGGCATCTCTTTGCGGCCGCGGCGGTAGTAGAGGATCGCCTCCTGGGCCCCCAGCCGCTTGGCCGTCCGCACCGAGTCCATCGCCACGTTGCCCCCGCCCAAAACCACGACCTTGTCGCCGAGGATGACCGGCGTGTCGTACTTGGGAAAATCGTAGGCCCGCATCAGGTTCACCCGGGTGAGGTACTCGTTGGCCGAAAACACACCCTTGAGGTTCTCGCCGGGGATGTTCAGAAAGATCGGCAGGCCCGCGCCGTTGGCGATGAAGACAGCGTCGAAACCCTCTTGCTTCATCAGTTCGTCGAGGGTGAAGGTGCGGCCGATGACCACGTTGGTCACGATCTTGACCCCCATCTCCTCGAGCCGACCCACCTCGCTCGCAATGATCTTGTTGGGCAGCCGGAACTCGGGGATGCCGTACACCAGCACTCCGCCAGGCTCATGCAGGGCCTCGAAGATGGTGGCCTCGTGGCCCAGCTTGGCCAGTTCCCCGGCGGCGGTCAGGCCGGCCGGCCCGGCCCCCACGACGGCAACCTTGAATCCCGACGGCTCGGCAAGCAGTTGCTTCAGGTCGATGTGCTCGCGGGCCCAATCGGCCACGTACCGTTCCAGGTGGCCGATGGCCACCGGGACGCTCTTGCCCCTCCCCCGGATGCACACCAGCTCGCATTGCTCTTCTTGGGGGCAGACCCGGCCGGTGATGCCCGGCAGGGTATTGGCCTCCAGCAGGAGCACCGCCGCCGACTTGAGGTCTCCGTTGCCGATGTGCTCCAGGAACTTGGGAATGTCGATCCCCACCGGACAGCCCTCGACACACTTGCTGTCCTTGCATTGCAGGCAACGATCCGCCTCCAGCTTGGCCGGCTCCTCCTGGAAGCCGACGTTGACCTCCTTGAAATCCTGGTTTCGCTCCGCGGCATCGCGCTCCGGCATGCTCTGCCGAGGAATCTTCATCCGCTCTTTCGGTGTCAACTGGGCCATCCAGGTCATCCTCCCGATGAGCCCCCGCCATCCGCCCGGGGGTGCTCTCCCAACAGCCCCCGACCTTGGTCGGGGAGTTCGCTCCCAAGAGCCCCCGGACCACAGAGCCGGCTTGTCACAAGCCGGTCTTGCCGCCGGGGGGCACGTCCTAGCTCTAACTCAGCCGAGGATTACCTGCCACCACCCCGCCGAACGGGTGCTGGGCCTCGACTCGCGGTCGGCCGAACCGCAGCGCTCAGCTCGCGGTCTCCAACCGGGCCTCGGCCCGACATTCCCCCTCCCGTACGCGGTCGAAGGCGGTCTTTTCCTGCTTGCGATACGCGGTCAGCCGGTCGGACAGCTCCTTGAAATCCACCAGGTGCCCGTCGAATTCCGGGCCGTCCACGCAGGCGAACTTGGTCTGGCCGCCGATCGAAACGCGGCACCCCCCGCACATGCCCGTGCCGTCCACCATGATCGGGTTCAGCGAGACGATCGTCTTGATCCCCGACGGCCGCGTCAGCTCGGCAATGGCCCGCATCATCGGCACCGGTCCCGCGGCATAGACCGCCCCGATCGGCCGCCGATCGTCCTCCATCAGCTCCACCAGCTTGTCGGCCACCGTGCCCTTGAAGCCGTGGCTGCCGTCGTCCGTGCAGGCGTAAACGGCATCCGATACCTTGCCCAGCTCCTCCTCCAAGACGACCAACTCCTTCGAGCGGCCGCCGGTGATCGACGTGACATAGTTGCCGATCTCACGCAGGGCGCTGGCCAACGGATAAATCACCGCCGTGCCCACGCCACCCCCGACCAGGACCGCGTGCCCCACCTTCTCGATCTCCGTCGGCATGCCCAGGGGGCCCATCACGTCGGTGATCGTGTCGCCCGGGCCCTTGGCACAAAGCAGCGTCGTGGTCGCCCCGATGGCCTTGACGATGAGTTCGATAGTACCGGCCCGCCGGTCGCAATCGGCGATAGTCAAGGGAATCCGCTCACCGGTCTCGCCCAGCCGGATGATGACGAATTGGCCCGGCTGGCGGTTCTTGGCCACCAGCGGAGCCTCGATCCGGAACCACTTGACATCCGCAGCCAGTTGCTTCGCGTCGAGAATGGGAAACATACTCTTACTCTCTAGGTCGTGTTCTCATGATCCTTTACTAGGGGATCGCTGCCCCCCCATCAACATACCCTAACACGAACCGGTTGTCCTTTGCAATCCGTATGCCAGACGGCCTTGATCGAGTTTGCCGGCCAATGAAACGGGCCTGGTGGGGCAAGATGCGTCCGCCGCTCGGAAAAACCCGCTGCCTGATCGAGGCAGGACGCACTCCTGATAAGCGATAACCAGATGACACAAGTCGGCCGACGCCGGCACTCAGGCCCACACCCCGGGCAGCTTCCGGCGGCACTCGGCGCAAACGCCCTTCTTCAGGTCGTTGGCCAAGACCTTGAAGCCCAGACGCTCGATGACCGGCCGCCCGCAGTCGGCGCAGAAGGTGTTGTTGCCTTCGTGGGGGGCGATGTTGGACGTGTAGACATAACGCAGGCCGGCCTTGCTGGCGGCCGTGCAGGCGGCCTCCAGAGTCTGAACCGGCGTCCGCGGCAGATTGGTCAGCTTGTACATGGGCACGAAGCGGGCGAAGTGCAGCGGTACGTTGCCGCCGAGTTCATGGCGAACCCACCGAACCATCTTGCCAATCTGATCGGCGTCGTCGTTGTACGTGGGCACCAGGAGGTTGACCAGTTCCAACCAACACTTGGTCCGCCGCTTGAGCGTCTTGATTGCCCCCAGCACCGGCTCCAGATGAATCCCCAGGGCCTGATAGTAAAAGTCCTCGTCGAAGCCCTTGAGGGAAATGGCAAAGGCATCCACGTACTTGGCCAGCTCCAACAGCGGCTTGGTCTCGACGAACGCCGCAGTCGCCACCACCACCCGCAGCCTGGCCTTCTTGGCGGCTCGGGCCACGTCCACGGCGTACTCCAGAAAGGCCACCGGCTCGGTATACGTCAAGGCGATCGTGTCGAGGTCCTTCTTCTTGGCGGCGGCGACGGCCTGGCCGGGGGTCAGGTCAAAGGTCTTCAACTCGTCCGGCATCTTCTGCGACTGCTGCCAGTTCTGACAGTACAGACACCGCACGTTGCAGCCGCCCAGACCGATCGACAGCGTCTTGGTGCCCGGCCGATAGTGGTTCAACGGAACCTTCTCGATGGGGTCCACCCGCAGGATGCACGGATTGTCATAGGCCCGGGTATAGAGCCGGCCCCCGACATTGGTCCGCGTCCGGCAGAAGCAGGTCTCGCCCTCCTCCAGCACACACTCCAGCGGGCAGACGAAGCACTGAATCCGACCCCCCGACAACCGCTCGTAAAAATCCACTTCCCGGGTGAATTGCGGCGACCGCCCCGCAGCAAGTACCTGCGATGCGATCGACCCCACCCCACAAGCCACGCACGCCCCCCCGGCACAACGACCCACCGTCCTGAGAAAGGACCGGCGATCGACATCCTCGACGCCCCTCGAGTACCCCTGCTCAGCTCTCATCCCGAATCACTCGTATACGGCCAACGGCCCGGTCGGCGCGACCTTCCGGATGCCCCGTCCTCTCCGCTCGAGAGCCCCCGAGCTTGCTCGGGGGGTACGTTCCCACGTGTTGCCGGGCCACCCCCCGACCAAGGTCGGGGGCTCTTGGGACGCTGTTGGCGTAACCTTGCGCTCTACTGCTAAGACTTCCGGCGCCTGCCTTTCTTACCCTTGGGCTTGACGGCGCAGCCCTTTGCGCAGTTCTCCGCCCGCGGACCACCGCCCGGATCCGCCCGCTCCGCCACCACCCCCTCGGCCAACTGCCGGTCCCGCCGGCGAAGCTGCTCGATAAACCCCGGCTTCAGCATGAACTGGGCAACCTTGCCCGGCCGACCCTCCTGACGGGAGAGCACCCCGATTTCCCGCTTTAGCTCGCCAACCCGATCGCGCGGGGAGATCCGCTCCGCCAGCTCGGCCTTGTCCAGCTCGAACTCGGTCTCCGTCATCTCCGCCGCCCCGCGGACGACCTCGGCTAGGAGGCCCACGCGCCGCTGCCGCTC
>CAZFMS010000321.1:0-4768 GCA_964520125.1 uncultured Planctomycetaceae bacterium | reverse complement strand
GCCTCGACCAGCCGGCGGGGAGAATCGCGGTACAGGTTGCCTACCGGCCTGGCTCGTTCTTCGACGCATATGGCAATGTCGCCGACCGAATCGATATTGAAAAAGGCCCGCCCCGCCCGGCAGCCCGGTATGCCACGGTCGAAATAGTCATCGAAGCTCCCCAGGAAGTAGGGGTTGCTCAAGAAGTTCGGATGCTTCTTCTTGAGTTCCAGCAGCCGCGGTGACAAGGCTCCATTGGAGTGGAGAAAGCGATCGCTGCCCGTCTTGCGATTGCTGTAGGGCTGCACCGTGAAATAGGCCTCATGCTCGGCGGCCAACTCGATCAGGCCCTCGATCTGATCGAGGTTGTCGTGCAGCAGAACGCACATCAGGTTGACCCGCTGCCACTTGTGCCGTCGGGCCCGGCGGAAGTACTCCAGGGCCCGGACCGCCTGAGCGAACCCGCCCTTTACGCCCCGGGCTCGGTCGTGTCTCTTGGGGTCTGCGTAGTCCAGGCTAACCGACACCCCCCACAGCCCGGCTCCGAAGAGGGCCGCGGCCTTCTCCTCGGTGACCAACCCGCCGTGAGTGGTCACGAACGGAAAGTGCCACCTGGCGATGGCCCGCACAATCTCCGGAAGATCGGGTCGGAGCATCGGCTCACCACCCGCCAGGGAGATCAGCATGGTCCCCAGCGAGGCCAGCCTTTGGGAGCCTTCCTCGAACTGCTCCACGGTCTGCTCGGGCGCCTGACCCATCGGATCACGCCAATACTGACAGAACCCACAGCGATAATTGCACCGATAGGTGACTTGCCAGGAGCACCAAACCGGATGCCGTGAGACGTATGCCCGAAACAGCCGCCATTTCTTGGTCGACGACTTGGTCATGCCAACGCCGGGATCCGGGTTGCGTCGCACCGCAAACTCGCGACAATCTTGGGGAATCCGGGGCCGGGACGCCCCGGGCCTACTGACAGCGGATTCGCGGTTCGCGCCGAGTGTTGGCGCCGGTCGAATCCTACGAGATTAGGCATCGAAGGACAACCAGGCCATCGAGTGGGCCAGGACCGTCGTTCTCCGAAGGCCGCACGGCTTGGTCGATCCCATGATTCGGGTCCGCGTGGGGACTGGATCCTTCCCACCCTCGACCTCTCCCCGGCGAATGGCCGTAGCGGGGTGAGGGCGCCTTCGAGCCTGGGCCCGGCCCCCCCGGGTGAGTTGTGTCGGCCTGAAGAAACGGAGACTTGTTGATGCGACCTTCGTCGATCGTGATGCCGGCCTTGTTGCTCGTGCTGCTGTGCGCCTCGAACGGTCATGCCGCCGGCCATCACGAGATCACCGTCATTTCCGTTGGACCGGCCTACGTGGAGAAGGGCACCCACGACGTGTCTTACAGATTGCCCGGCGGCCCGCAAGGCCCCCTTCCGCAGCCGGTGGTCTTCATCGGCGTCCAGCCCAGGGCCGCCGCCGGTACCGCCCCCTTGCTCCCCTCAGACGAAACGTCAGAGCCGGAAGCCAACCTGAAGTCGGTCCCCGCTGTTCTCCGCTTCACGGTGGCGGGTAACGAAATGCCTCCCTGGGAGCTGCACCCATATCCCACGGCCTACGTCATTAACCTGGACGCCGTTACCAACAACCCGGAATTCGATGATGGCCGCCTGGCCCTGCAGATCGGCGCCGACACCACCGCCGACGCCGTCAAGTTGAAGATGTTCGGCATGCCCGATCCCCTCCTTCTGGACTCCTCCACCAGCGGCCCGTTGCTGGAGCTGGCCCGGGCCGCCGCCGATCCGGAGGTCAAGGACTACCTCACCGCCTTTGCCACCGAGATTGCCGGCGACAAGGAGGCTGCCCGAAGCGAATACCTGAAGCTGCGCTCCGCCAAGAACGCTCGAGTCGGCCGGTTCGCCCGCCGCGGACTGCGCATGCTCTCCTACGAGTTCCGCAGGTATCCACTCTCCGGCAACTTCATGGAGCACTACCGCTGGGGCCTTTATCTTCAACAGTGCGGCCTTTATTCCGCCGCCTTCACCGAGTTCGAGGAATGCCGGATCATCTTCCCCTGGCACGCTGAGAGTCAGTTCCGCGCCGGAGAATCGCTCGACCGACTCGCCGGGTCCATCTTTAAGGTGCTCGACTATGTCGATCGCACTGCCGAGGCCGGCGCGATTCCCAATCCCGCCCAGTGGCACGTCCTGGTAGTCATCCTGAAATCGAGAAAAGGCCGAACCCTGTCCAGCGCCGAGATCCGACAGATCAAGGATCGTTGGCTCATCGCCGAGGAAACGGTCTGGGGAACCTGCGGGGGAAGGGCCAGAATCGTCTCCTCCTTCATCGAGGTCCAAGATTCCAGTCGACAGGCTTATACCGTATACCCTGGCGGCCTGTACGCTCCGACTGACGACATCATCGAGCAGCGCGGGTGGTTCGACGGCGTGATCAGCGTGCTCCCCCGGCTGCCCGACGATGGTGACGCCCGCGGCCGGACGGTCGGCGGCGATATCGGCCCCCAGGGGGCGGCCTTGTCGGGCCTGTTCGATGATTCTCGGTGGCAGGACTACCTCGCGGCTTGGTACGACCAAATCACCTACGCCGCCGAACTCGCCGAGTTGCCCGCTGGCTATCCCCTCGCCGACCAGGCCCTCGGCTGCGGCCACCAGCCCGCCGCCCACCGTGGCGACGCCTATCGGGCCGCCCTGCGGTATTACTTCACCCCCGCCATGCTGCGCCGGCTCAAGATCACCGACGTCCCCGTCCCCGGCAGTGCCGTCCAACTATGGGAAATCAAGGGACCATACCCGATAGAGGATGCCGCCCCGGAGACCGGCCCCCCGGCTCGGCACGTCATGGATCCGCTCCCCGCATCGTCGGCCGCCCGGACCATCCGCATCGCCTCCCCCGAGGACTTCATCAACTTGGCGGAATTGTTCCCTGACGCCGGCTGGGCCCGGGCCCAGGCCGCCAGTTGGGTGTATTCACCCCGGGATCAGGAAGTACGCATGTGGTTTGGTCAGAACGACGGCCTGGCCGTGTGGGTCAACGGCCGGTGCGTGCATCGAGGACTCCATTATGCCGCCGGCAAGCACCAGGATCGGAACCTCGTCGATACCATAGCCTCCTATGCCCGGTTGAAGAAAGGTTGGAACGAGGTTCGCGTGGTCGTCGAGTCTTGGCCCGCCCCCCGCGACAAAGGATGGGGTTTCTCCGTCAGATTCTGCACCCCCGACAACGAGCCCCTACCCGGCCTGGCCTGCCTCAACCGCCGACCGGACCGGGACCTCGCCCCTCGGTCGGCGCCGCCACCCGCCGGGCCGTATTACTCTTGGCCAAGTGTCAAGTTCGACTACCACCAGGACCTGCCGGCACTCTCGGCCGCCGACCTGGAACGCATCACCGGCGTACAAGGCCTGCGGATCAGCGGGGCGGTCGACCAGGCCGACGGGTTTGCCGCCTTCCAGGAGCCCGGACGCACCGCCTCTCCAACCTACCGACCAGTATCCAGTCCCTTGCGGCCCGGCCGGGATCGGGACGTCGTCCTGAACAACGTCCTCGACTGGGCCCGAGAGGCCTGCGCCGCCTTCCGCTATCAAAAGGACGGCCGGGATCGCGACCTGCTCATCATCAAGCCGGAATCCATCGAAGCCTACCTGACCCTCTTGACCGAGCCGGCCTCGGCGGTGGGGGGGTTCGACGGCCGCCCGCCGTCAGACCGTATCCTGGGATACGTGCTCATTCCTGCCGGCCGCTCGAGCCGCGCCCTGCTGGTGATCGATGCCCTGCTCAGCGACCCGAACGAACCCGAGAAACCCGCCTGGCCCCTCGACGAGGAAGACCTGTTGTCGCCCCTCGGTCAGATCATCCCGAATTCCACGTTCGAGTCGGTGGGCCCACAGGCCGGCTGACCCCACCCCTGGCCATGAGTCGCCGCCCGGCGCTCCAATGCCCACCCATTTTCAGCCGATAGCAATGGAGGCGCTCCGGCCAACCTCCTCGGGCCTTGTAACCCCGCGTGGTCGATTCCTGCGGCGATCCGGCCGGCCGGGGCAATCCGGCGGCGCGATCCGCACCCTTGGCAAGCGACGAGTTGTGACAACGTATACCCACTTTGACCAGACCTCAAACCGCTTGAGCAGCTCGGCCGGAAACGAGCCTCCTCGAGCCGACTCCCCGGTCCCGCTGCCGATCAGAGCCCGCCGCCGGGTCGCCGTAATCGCCGTCCACCACGTCCAGATCGGCGACCAGACCTACACCGGCGGAGCGGAGAAGTACATCCTGCAGACCGTGGGGGCCCTGCTCGACGCCGGCGTCAGGGTCCACCTCGGCTACTCCGGGACATCCATCTACAACGAACTACTCCTCCGGGCGGACCCCACTCAGCTCACCGTCGAACGGACCGGCTGGCTCAATGACGTGCTCTCCGGAGATGCCCGCATCCAGATCGAGACCATTCGCGCCCGACGCCGTTGGCTCCGGGCCACCCAGGCCGACACCTTGTTGGCCGTGCAGCAGGCCGGCGGGGGGGCCTTTGCCGCGTCACTGGTGGCCGCCAAATCGCTCGGCATGCGCGTAGTGTCGTCGATCCGTCAATTGCCCCAGCCCCTGCCGCCGTCCGCCCGCAAACGCTGGTTAGGGTTGATCCCCTCGCCCCAGTTGTGGCGCCGCCGGCTCGTCTGGCGCCGACGCATCCCCTCCTGGTGCTGCAACGCCATTATCTTCAATAGCCGCCGCGTGGCCTGGGCCCACTACCGAGAATACGGTCTGCCCCGACACCGCTGCCGGGTGATCTA
>CAZFMS010000320.1:4452-4779 GCA_964520125.1 uncultured Planctomycetaceae bacterium | reverse complement strand
CACCCCCAAGTGCTCCAGGTGCAGCCGGGCCACCTTCTCGTCCAGGTGCTTGGGCAGGGTGAACACCTTCTTCTCGTAGCTGGCATGCTTCTGATGCAACTCGATCTGAGCGATGACCTGGTTAGTGAAGCTGTTGCTCATCACGAAGCTGGGATGGCCCGTCGCACAGCCCAGGTTCAGCAACCGGCCCTCGGCCAGCACGATGATCGAATGCCCGTCACCGAAGACCCACTGATCCACCTGCGGCTTGATGTTCAGCTTCTTGATCCCGGGGATTGTCGCCAGGCCGGCCATGTCGATCTCGTTGTCGAAGTGGCCGATGTTCCC
>CAZFMS010000320.1:0-4442 GCA_964520125.1 uncultured Planctomycetaceae bacterium | reverse complement strand
ACGATCGCCCCCTGTTTCATCCGCTGCATGTGTTCGCTGGTGAGGACATCCTTGTTGCCGGTCGCGGTGACGAAGATGTCCGCGGACTCGACCACCTCCTCCACGGTCCTCACCGCGTAGCCCTCCATGGCCGCCTGCAAGGCACAGATCGGGTCGATCTCGGTGATGATTACCCGGCAACCCTGCCCCCGCAGGGACTGGGCGCACCCCTTGCCGACATCCCCATAGCCCAAAACCACCGCCACCTTGCCGCCGATCATCACATCCGTGGCCCGGTTGATGCCGTCCAACAGAGAGTGCCGACAGCCGTAGACATTATCGAACTTGCTCTTGGTCACCGAGTTGTTCACGTCGATCGCCGGAAACAACAGGGTCCCCGCTTCCTGCATCTGATAGAGCCGATGCACCCCCGTGGTCGTCTCCTCGGAGACTCCCCGGGTCCCGGCGGCGATCTTGGTCCACTTGCCCGGGCAATCCGCCAGCTCCGAGCGGATCAGGTCCAGAATCACTTTCCACTCCTCCGGGTCTTGCTGCGGGTTGAAGCTCGGCACCGTGCCGGCCTTCTCGAACTCCGCCGCCTTGTGCACCAGCATGGTCGCGTCGCCGCCGTCGTCCAGGATCAGATTGGGGCCGTCACCCTCCGGCCAGGTCATCGCCTGGCAGGTGCACCACCAGTATTCCTCCAGGGTCTCTCCCTTCCAGGCAAATACGGGAATTCCCCCAGGTTTCTCGGGCGTGCCCTCGGGCCCCACCGCCACCGCCGCCGCGGCATGATCCTGAGTCGAGAAGATGTTGCAGCTCGCCCAGCGAACCTCGGCCCCGAGTTCCACCAAGGTCTCGATCAGGACCGCCGTCTGGATGGTCATGTGCAACGATCCGCTGATCTTCGCCCCGGACAACGGCTCCTGGCCGGCATACTCCTGGCGAACCGCCATCAGGCCGGGCATCTCGTGCTCGGCCAGCTTGATCTCCGTCCGCCCGAACTCCGCCAGGCTGAGGTCCGCCACCTTGAAATCCTGCGTCAATAAGGTCGTGCTCATCGTCAATCTCCGGTCAGTGCAAAGGGTCCTGATTAGTAATCCCGCTTGATCCCCGCTCTCCTGGCCAGGCCCGGCATCTTCTCCTCGGCCTGACCCGTATCTCAGGGCCGTTCGGCGGACACCACGAAGAGGCCCGGCGATTCGGTCGCCCCACGCCTTCCGCCGGCGGCCGAAAGACCGTGGTGTCGAACATCCCGGAAGCCGGCCGCCGAAACGCTCCGGGCCAGCTCCGCGGGCTCGAAGCCCCACCAGCGATCCTGCATCATCTCGAAGAAGGCCTCATTCTCATGAGCCTCCTGCTCCACGATCAAGATCCGCCCGCCGGTTCGAAGCACCCGGAACATCTCGCCCACTGCTTGCCCAGGATCTGAAACGTGGTGCAGCACCAGGCAGGCGATGGCCAGGTCGCAGCTCCCGTCGCCGATCGGCAAGCGGCCCAGGTCGCCGTGGTGAAAGAGGACATTGCTGCAGTTTCGAGCGGCGGCCCGTTGACGGGCACACTCCAGCATCGCCTCCGCGGGCTCCACGGCGAGCACCTCACGGAAGTGCTCGGCCAGGACGGGAAGCATGTACCCCGTGCCGGTGCCGATGTCTACGACCGTCCAGTCACGCGGCAACAGCGCCAGAAACGCCTCCGTGGCGAACGCCTCGCCGAAGGCCTCCGCCCGCAGCTCATCCCAACGGTCTCCCATCCGCTCGAAGAAGCCGATCGTCTGATCTTGACGCCTCCGCAGCACTCGGCTCAAACGCTCCTGAAGCCGCTTCGGCAGGGGGCGACGCCGCAGCCAGTCCAACAGCACCGGATGAAGCTCGTCCTGGTCCGGTCGGGGCTGGACCGCCGAATAGAGCGAGGTTGCCCCGTTCCGCCGATCGTGCACCAGTCCGGTCGCCCGAAGCACTTTGAGATGGCGGGAAATCGTCGACTGCGGCTGGCCCAGAATGGCGACCAACTCTGTCACGTTGAGTTCTTCCGATTGCAGCAACTGCATCAGTTTCTGACGCGTGGCATCGGCCAGCCCGCGAAACATCTCCTCGCTTGTCGGGGCACGCTGTCTGGTGGTCGGCTTGGAGATCATGGGCGTATCCATATATGCGGATGATAGGATTAATAGGCCGCTTGTCAAGCTCAATTGACCATTATGGGATTTTTTTTTGGTGGTAGGGGGGGCACCAGCAGGGGGGGGCATAATGCGACAGGCGAGCACACACATCGCCAATAGGGCGATTGCCCAGCATTCTACACACCTGCAACCGCGGTAGGGCGGGGCGGGCTGACAGCGGGACCTTGTATGATGCGGCGAATACCGCCGGGTGCATTCAGCCGGCCGCCGAATGGACTACAGCATTTCACGCTTGCGTGTGTCCTAGAAGAGCCGCGGGCTTCAGCCCGCGCGGCCTTACCTCGGAGAAACCTCACGATTGGCTGCGTCACCGGCAATCGTGAATCGCTCTAGCGGGCTGAACGCTGCAAATACAGAAGTGCATCGATCGCCGGGCCGAGCAGAGGGCTTTGCTCTCGGCCTTGGGCCGCCTGGGTCAGCAGCTCGTAGGCCTGGGTCTGAGCCTCCTCCCGCTGCATCCGATTGGCCGCCAAGTTGGCCTGCAGCAGGCGAACGGCGGCCTGGCCCACGTCAATCTGCCACAGGTAGTTGCTACCGCTAATCGACGTGCCATCCGAGGCTCGGACGTTCGTGCCTTTCATCCGGTTCCGGGCCGTGTCCAGGGATTCGGTGGCCGTGGCTAGTTCCTTGGCCGCCTCGCCCCGGTGACTATCGAGCACCCCGGCAATGTCCGCCGGGCCTCCCTGGCCGAGTGCTTCGCCGATCAACGACTCAGCCTGATGTTTGGCCTGCAAAGCGCTCATCTGACCAAGCCGCGAGAGGGCTGAGTTGTAGGCAATCTCCGCCTTCAAGCACAAGAGCGCCGCCTCGATATCGCCGTCCCGACTGATCCGCTGGAGCAACTCGTCCTCGGCCCGGCCTGATTCACGCAAGGTGGTACTGGCAGCGGTCGTTCGCCGCTTGGCCGCGATAATGGCCTGGCCGACGTAGTTGCCGGCCCGCTCCAGGGCCTTCAACTCATCCAGCCTGGCCTTCTGGGCCGATTCGAGGTGCTGGTCGGCTTTGCCCAGCAGATCATCAGTCTCGGATCTGAGGGACCTGAGCCTCGCTCGCAGCTTGCTCTCCTCCGCGCCGAATTCCGCGGTCAATCGCTCGAGTATCTCCTCGCGGTTTGCCAGGTCGCCCTGCATCTGCACGGCGGATGTGATCTGGCCTTCCAGCAGAGCGACGCCGAACTCCAGATCTCGAACGCACATCTCCGCAGCCCATTCACGATGGATCCCCAGTGGGTCGTCGCTCTTGCGCGAAAGTTGGGCGATTCCTTCCGGGCGACCGCTACGCAGGAAGGCGGCCGCCGCCTCGGCTTCCCGGGCGGTATTCGAGAAGTCGAGATAGGCGGACCGATAGGCGCTGGACGACAGCCCCTGTTCATCCAGCCCCGCCAGAGTGCGGCGGGCCTCGGTGGCGGCCGTATCGAGTCCCGCAATCTGATCTTCCTTCTCCACAACCAGTCTCTTCAGTTTCGACAGCAGGGCCTGCTGCTCGTCAAGCGCGGCCCCCAACTGCTGCGCCCTCTCCCGCGAGCCGGACAGCAGCGCACTCGGTTGGCGCGCCCGAGCAAGCTCGGCACGGCCCCGCAGGGTGGCGACCCCGGCCGAACGCCGCTCCGCCTCTCGCCAAGAAGCGCAGGCCAGCGCATCCTCCAGCGCCGCCCGGTTGCTGTCGATCTTCGCGGTGGCCAGGTACAGAACCGCCTCGATGTGATTGACGGCCAAATGGGCGCCCGCCAGGGCGGTGCCCCGGCGCAAGTTCGCAAACTTGCGGACCGCCTGCTCCGCCCAATCCAGCATCTTGGCGTTCTCCGCCAACAGCGTCCGCATGGCGGCCCCGTCAGGCCCGCTGTCCCCACCTGCGGAGTCGTACACGCTGGACATGGCGCTGAGGCGACTGTCCATGTTGAGCACCGTCCGCCGGATGGTCTCGATGTCGTCGTGCACCGCGGCGTCGAGAGCACGCTGGTCGCTCTGCAGGCCGGATAGGTAGAAGGGCGTTCCGGCAATACCGCCGATCAACACCACTCCGAGGAATACGCCCGCGACGACTCCGGCTGGAGATCCGCTTTTTTCGGGCATGGTTGGCTCTCCCCTGGATCGTCCATGCAGGCCTCGCCTGCTCGCGACGATCACCTCCCCCATAAGGCATGATCACAACACGTTGAGGATACCTTATTTACCACAATGTGCCTCAAAAGTCAACGCCCCGGCCCGCTCTGCGGTCCCCAAAACCACCGCCAAGGAGCCACGGCCCTCCAACAGCCCACCTTCTCGGACATCGTCCCCTC
>CAZFMS010000319.1:0-4800 GCA_964520125.1 uncultured Planctomycetaceae bacterium | reverse complement strand
CTGTAAGCCACCCCTCCCTCACGGTCGCGGCTCTTCGACTTCATGACTTTTTGACGTTTTGACGTTTCGACGTTTCGACGTTTCGACGTTTCGACTTTTCGACTTTTCGACGTTTCGACGTTTCGACGTTTTGACTTTTTGACTTTTTGACTTTTTCCACACACCACCGCTCCCTCACGGTCGCGGCTCTGATCGGCCACTGATGCGACAAGCGCCCCAGACCTGCTGGATTAGAGCATTTCACCACATACATGTAGCGTCGGGGCTTGTCCCCGGCGCTGCTGGTTCTTTCGCAGGGCGCGCCGCCCACAAGGGGCGACGCTACGATGAAACGTCAATTGCTCCAGTGTCTTATCACTGTTGATTCGAAGGTCCGAGCGAGCCGGGCCGTCCTCGGCCCGGTCTCTGCCGAACACGTCGCACGCCTGCCGTCTGGATAATCAACCTATCAACAAATGCCTGACTGAGTTCCAGGGGCCGAGCTTAACGGGTCTCCAGCTTGCACTTGGGCAGGGCCTGCAAAAACCTCTGGCCGTAGAACTTGGTCTTGATCCGCTTGTCCAAGAGGACGACGATGCCGCGGTCGCTGCGGCTGCGGATCAGGCGGCCGAATCCCTGCTTCAGCTTCAGCACGGCTTCGGGCAACTGGAATTCCATGAACGGGTTGCCACCACTGTCCCGAACGGCCTCGATCCGGGCCTGGATCAAGGGGCGATCGGGAACGGCGAACGGGAGCTTGGTGATGATGACGTTTTCCAAAGCCTCTCCCGGAACGTCCACCCCCTGCCAGAAGGAGTCGGTCCCCAGGACCACCCCGCGGTCGGCCCCGATGAACTTCTGGAGCATCCGGCCGCGGGGCAAGCCCTGGCCCTGGATCAGCAGGGTCATTGCCTGATCTTGGCAGAAGGGCTGCAAGATCTCCCCGGCCTGATTCATCGCCGAGTAGCTGGTGAACAGGACGAAGGCCCGGCCTCTCGATTGCTGGAGATAAGCCTTGATCTTCTCACACGCCGCGGCGATGAAGGAAGCGTCATTCGGCTCCGGCAATTGCGTTTCGACATAGAGAGTGACCATCTTGGCGTAATCGAACGGCGAGTCCAGCAGCAACTCGCGGGCCCCCTCGGCCCCCAGCCGGTCGCGGAGATAGGCGAACCCGTCCGGGCCGCCGGTGGACATAGTGGCACTGGTCAACACCACCGACTTGGTACGCTCGAAGAGGGCCTCGCGCAGGATCGAGTCCACGCGCAAGGGGGCGGCGTGCAGGGTGATTCGTGGGTCACGCTGCCCGGCGGTCTCCAGCCAGTACACGCAATCGCCGCAGCGCTGGGCCAGCAGGGCGTCGAGATTTCCGGCCACCTCCGAACACCGCTCGGCGAAGCTGTTCAGCTCGAACTTCTCGTCGTCGCGGTCGAACTTCTCCCGCAGTTTCTTCAACTCCGCAGCCAACTCCTTCAGGGCCGGGCCCAGCAGGTCCGGCACTACCCCGGGCTGGTGAATACGAGTGGTGCCCCCGCGCCCGGTGCAGGACTGACCAAGCTGGCTGAACAAGGCGTCGGCCAGGCGGTGGGCATCGACCACCCGCTTCACCACCTTGGGGCATTCGAGGACGGCGATGAAGCCCCGGCCGGTCCGTTCGTTGAACAGGCCGTTCAGCAGGTAGCGGACCTGGAGGCTGGAGACGCTGAGGCCGAAATGACTGCTGGCCACCGACTCGACGTTGTGGGCCTCGTCCAGCACCACGTAATCATAATCCGGCAGGAAGGTGACGTTGCTCCGCCTCAGGGCCAGGTCGGAGAATAGCAGCGCATGGTTGACCACCAGCAAATCGGCATCCTCCACCTGGCGGCGGGCTTTTTGATAAAAGCAGCGGTCGTAGAACTGGCAGCGCGCCCCCATGCAATTGTTGCTCTCGCTCCGGACCCGCTGCCAGAGCGGCGTGGTCGGCTGAAACTCCAGGTCGGCCAGGGAGCCGTCGTCGGTCTGGTAGGCCCAATCCTCGAGGCGACCAAGCTGGCGGCGGTCCGCGGGGCTGGAGAGAACCGCCTCCTGGCGGCGGCTGGTCTGCATCAGCCGGCGCAGCCCCACGTAGTTCTGCCGACCCTTGACCAGCACCGCCTTGAACTTGCCGTCCACCGCCGCGGCCAGGGCCGGGATGTCCTTGTGGATCAACTGCTCCTGCAAGGCGATGGTGTAGGTGGAGATGACGATCCGCCGGCGATGGGTGAGGATCTGCTCGATGGCCGGCAGCAGGTAGGCGAAGCTCTTGCCCACCCCGGTGCCGGCTTCCACCAGCAGATGGTGGTTATCCTCAAACGCCCCGGCTACGGCCTGGGCCATGGCCACCTGTTGCGGCCGATGCTCGTAATTGGGGATGGCCCGGGCGATCAGGTCTTCGCGACTTGGGGCCGTGGGCGCGGTCATGGAACGACCTTCCCCCCCGGGAGGGAAAGCAACTCGCTGAGGAAGGCCACGATGAACCAGATCATGATGATAGTAGTGACAAAGACGATCACGGTAGCCATGACCGTGACCACCGTGGTGCCTTTCATGACCCCGTGCTGATAGGTGGCCAGGATGTGGGGCCGGGCCAGAACCAGCATGGCCAGCAAGACCGTGGCGATCGACGGCCAGATGCTGATCGAATGCACATAGCTATATATCCAGACGCCCCGGGGGACGGCCTGCTCATAGCCCTGCAGCCGGTGGACGTGGTGTCCGCGGACGTAGCAGGTGCCGTCCTCGCGGATTCCCCCGTTCTGGGCGTCGCCGCCGATGATGGCGTACACGGTGGCGTAGATGATGAAGTTGGTCAGCCCCAGGATGATCAGCCGGACACAGAGGCGGTTTCGCTTTCGACGATCCATGGTTACTCAACGACGGCGGGGCCGCGCCGCCCGGCGGCGGTCGCCAGTCCGCGCTCGACTCAGATGGTGCCCCCGGTGGGCGAGCTGGCGGTGGCGTAGAGCCGCTTGGGGATTCGTCCCGCCCGGTAGGCCAGGTATCCTGCGTCGATGGCGTGGCTCATGGCCCGAGCCATGGCCACCGGATCCCGAGCATGGGCGACGCCGGTGTTCAGCAGCACCCCGTCGGCGCCCAACTCCATGGCCACCGTCACGTCGCTGGGGGTGCCCACCCCGGCGTCGACGATGATCGGATAATCGGGGTCACCGTCCTTGAGCATCTCCAGGATGATGCGGATGTTGTTGGGGTTGAGCACCCCCTGTCCGCTGCCGATGGGGCTGCCGGCGGGCATGACGCTGGTCGCCCCGGCGTCCTTGAGCCGGCAGGCGGTGGCCGGATCGTCGCTGCTATACACCAAGACCTGGAAGCCATCCTCGATCAGGATCTTCAGGGCTTGCAGAGTGCCGACCGGGTCGGGCAGCAGGGTCTTCTTGTCGTTGAGCACCTCCAGCTTGACCCACCCGGCGCCGGGGTTGTCCAACTGTTCGAGGAGGTCCCGGCCCAAGCGGGCCACCCGGACCGCGTCCTCGGCGGTGAAACACCCGGCCGTGTTGGGCAGGATGGTGTACTGTTTGGTGTCGATGAAGTCCAGGAGGCTGCGGTCCTGGGCGTCGATCAGCCGATCGCGGCGGACCGCGACGGTAACCACCTGGCAGCCACTGGCCTCGAGGCATTCCCGCATCAACTCATAGCTGGAGTACTTCCCGGTGCCGACCAAGAGCCGAGATCGAAATTCCAGGCTGCCGATTCTCAAGGGCTGGGGATCAGTCACCGGGCCAGGTGCTCCTCTAAGATGGTCGACGGGGAACCGGATGATCCTATCCGCCGCCGACCAAGGTTACAATCTCGATCTGGTCTCCGTTGCGCAGAGGAGTCTCCGCATAGCGCGGCCTGCGGACCAACTGCTTGTTGACCTCCACGGCGAACGGAGGCCGCGGATTGCGCAGATCGACCAGCGAGGCCACCGTCGCAGGCGTACCGATCGACGCCTGCCGGCCGTTGACCTGGATCTGGATCTGGACTTGTCCGCTGGCCTCTTGACCTGCCATCAGTGTCTACCCACGCTTCGGGACCAGCCCACCGGGCTGCGCTGCGGCAAGCCGGCACACCGGCTGCCTGGCGAGATTATAGCAAATCCGGGCCAGTGCGTTGGCCTCGGCCACGGCCCGGGGGGACACCGCCCGGGGGGGACCTGGCCTGGCATGGGGCGGGCGGCCGTGGGGGGATCATCGGATCGTAAAACGCGCCGAGACTGAGGCCAGCCAGGTGTTGATTGCCTCCGCAGGGACCGCCCCGCGGGGTGGATGAAGAACCTGGCAAAGGCCCAATGCTCGGCTATTGCTGATTCGAGGAATCGAGTGAGCCGGGCCGTCCGCGGCCCGGTCTCTGCCGAAAAACCCAGACCCTCACCCCTACGGCGAACAACCGGTCAAATCAAGCATGACCAAGCGCTAGGGACAGCCGGCTGACAAGATGCAGTCCACGAAGTTGGGGATGTCGCTTACCCCGATGGCCTCGTCGGGGACGTCGCCCAGGTCCCCCGCACAAATCTGCACCGGGGTGCCGCCGGCGTCGGCTATCAGGCCCGTAAACAGAACCAGGTCCCGGCCGTCGATGAGGCCGTCGTCATTGATGTCGCCGGGGGTGCACTCGAGCAGGGTCAATCCGTGCTTGCCTCCGGTGGTGATGGCTACGAAACCGGTACCCGCGGGCACGTCGATCTGGCCGAAATTATTGGCCCCCCATCCCAGAATCTGGCCGTCGGCCTTGAGGCCCAGGCTGGGCATGAATCCCGCAGCAACGGCCACGAAGTCGTTGCCCGGGGGGCTGGCGATTTGA
>CAZFMS010000318.1:0-4813 GCA_964520125.1 uncultured Planctomycetaceae bacterium | reverse complement strand
TTGATTGGAAGTGGGTGAGGTTTAGAGTAGAGAGGGGGGCGGGGGTGGGGGGTCCGGGTCCGCCCGGGGTCGATTCTGACGAGTTCTCGGGGGCCGTGGGGCGGTGGAGGGGTCCCGGCACTGCGGGGGGGGCGGCTGCACCGTGTAGGCGAGCGGGGCCCGAAGCCATGATCAAACCTGGCTCTGACACGGAGTTGGCGTCTGTCGCCGTCAAGGTGGAGGCCGGTGAGCGGCTTTCGCTGGAAGACGGCCTGAGCCTGTACGCCTCCAGAGATGTGCACGAAATCGGCCGCCTGGCTAATATGATTCGCGAGCGGCTGCACGGAGCCGCCGCCTACTACAACGTCAACCGACACATCAACTATACGAACTACTGCGTGCTACGCTGCAAGTTCTGCTCCTTCTACCGGCCATACCCCAAAGGCCGCCGGGCGGGGGATGGCCAGCCGGATTCTCCCGCATCCTGCTCCGGTGGGGTCGGTCCGACGCCGGTGAGGGAAGAAACCGGGGGCGGTTACGAGCTGTCGGTAGAGCAGGTCGTGGAACTTGCCCTGGCCGCGGACCAGGCCGGGACGACGGAAGTCCACATAGTCGGTGGTCTTCACCCGGGCTTGCCATTCTCGTATTACCTGAAAATGTGTCAGGCGATCCGCCGAAGCTGCCCGCGGATGCACATCAAGGCGTTTACCGCGATCGAGATCGTCCATTTCGCCCGGATCGCCAGGCCGCGTTTGTCGATCGGCGGCGTGCTCGAACAACTTCGCGACGCGGGCCTGGACAGCCTGCCGGGTGGGGGGGCAGAGATCTTCGATGATCGCGTGCACGCCGAGGCCTACCGAAACAAGGTCGGCGAGCAGGGCTGGTTTGACGTGCATCGCCTGGCCCACGAAATGGGTATCCCGTCCAATGCCACCATGCTCTACGGCCACGTCGAACGACCGGAAGAGCGGATCAGGCACATGATCAAGCTTCGCGAGCACCAGGAGGCGTCGCTGAGCGGTCGCCGGGCGGCGTTCAATTGCTTCGTGCCCCTTTCGTTCATCCCCGAGGGCAGCGAGTTCTCGCACCTGCGGGGTCCGACGGGACTGGACGACCTCAAGACCTTGGCCATCAGCCGGCTGATGTTGGACAACTTCCCCCATATCAAGGCCTTTTGGATCATGCAGTCGGCGAAGCTCGCCCAGGTGTCTCTTAATTGGGGCGTGGATGACATCGACGGGACCGTGGTGTATTACGACATTACCAAGCGAGAGGGCGGCGGCACCCGGCACCAGGAGATGGGCGTCGAGCAGATCCAGCGGCTGATTCGCGAGGCCGACCGGCGGCCCGTGGAGCGTGATTCGCTCTACCAGCGGGTGGAGCGCGACGGCACGGATTGGCGAACCGTCGGGCCGGTCTGAGGCTCGGTGGTCGTTTCTTCAGCGCTTGTCCAGGACCCGCCCTACCACGTAGACAAGACCTTGCCCGCCACCTCGAGAGAGCCTTGCCCGACATGTCGAGAATGCTCTGCCCGGCAAGATCGATGATTGTCCACTGACCATCGAGGCCCCCGGCGATTTCTTTGATGGGGCATCTCCCCTGATGCCTCATTCAGCCCACGGTGGCGCCGGTGCAGCTCGAGCCGGCCCCCGCGGTGCAGCCGTAGCAGTGGTTGCCGGTGCGGATCTGGCGGTTGGCCAGCAGGGCGGCATCGAAATCGCGGATGTGGGCCGGCAGGCCGTGGTTGAGAGAGAGATCGAGCATCTGGTTGAAATCGCAGTCGTAGAGTCGGCCGTCCCAGCCGACATTGAGGGTGGAGCGACACATGACCGCCCGGACGGCCTCGACATTGAAGGAGGCGGCCAGCTTCTGCATGTAGGAGGCGTAGTCGCCGCTCTCCAGGAGATAGTCCAGGAAGCGGTTGATGGGCATGTTGGTGATGGTGTAGAGGTTGTTGAAGACGATGCCGTAGCGGCGCTCCAGCTCGTCGTGGTAGGTGGCCTCGAGAGCGTGTTGCTCGGGAGGCAGGTAGGCGCCGACCGGGTTGTAGACCAGATTCAAGATTAACTCACTGTCGGTCCTGCCGTAGCCCAGGTCGTTGATGCGGCGGAGGGCGGCAATGGATCTCTCGAAGGCGTGTTTGCCCCGCTGAGCGTCGGTTTGCGTTTCCGTGTAGCAGGGCAGACTGGCGATGATCTCGACGCGTCGGTCGGCCAGGAACTCGGGTAGGTCCTGGTAGCCGGGGGCCATGAGAATGGTGAGGTTGCTGCGGTCGATGACCCGGCGGCCCAGGGCGACGACCCGGTCGACCAGCCACCGGAAGTCGGGGTTCATCTCCGGGGCCCCGCCGGTGAGGTCCACGAGATGGGCTTCGGTCCGGGCCAGAGCGTCGAGACAGAGCTGCATCGTTGGCCGGGTCATGATCTCGGTTCTGTCCGGCCCCGCGTCGACGTGGCAGTGCCGGCAGGTCTGGTTGCACATCCGGCCAATGTTGATCTGAAACGCCTGGATTCCAGCGGACCGGAGCGCGGGCAGACCGACCTCGCCCAGGCGCTGTTCAAACGCCTGGAGGCCGGTGGTGGTCTGGATGGTTCGGCGCTGGTCGGCCAGGATGGCCAGGGGGTGGTTTCGTTTCCTTAAAGAGGCCGGCATGGGTTGCCTTCGGTCGCCGGCGGGGGGGCATGCCGCTCGGTAGAGATATCTTCGCCGCGAGCGAGCCGTGCTCGCAGGTCGGGTTGGGTCAAGCAACCGGTCGGAGAGGATGAAGGTTTCCCGGCCCTAACGCACTACATTGTAAGCTGCTCGGAGACGCTTGGCATCTGCGACCCGCGATTGCCGGCCACGCGGTCGGTCCTGGGGTTCCTGGTTCCCGGCCGCGCGGGCTGCAGGCTAGTGGCTGTTCGGCGATACCCACCAGCGAGAAATGCCCCTAACGCACGCGCAGGACATAGTAGGACGCCACCGTGTCCAGGACCAGTTCGCCATCCACCCTACGCGTGCCCGTTTGTTCGACCTTCAGCCGGACGCCCTGGGCGATAACGTCGGCCGTTAGAATCTGTTCCAGATCGCCAACGTTGTTGATCCGTTGGCCGTTGACCTGGACGATGACCGCCCCGAGCCGCAGGCGGACGGCGAAGGCCTCACCAGTGGGCGAGACGCGGGTGATAACCACACCGCTGTGAATGCCTCGGAAAAGGCCGTACTCCTTCTTCAGCTTGGGAGAAACCGTATCGGCAGTGAAGCCCAACACCTCGAATTCGACCTCCGTGTTGGATTCGGAGTCCTCGTCGGAGAACATACTCGCGTCGGCCTCGAGGTCCGGGTCGTCGTCCTCTAGATCCTCTCCGGCCTCCTCCGAGTCGCGGAGCCATTCATCCAATACCCGGCCCGTCGGAGTCGTGGAGAAACCCTGGGGCTGGGCCTCCACCCGCAGGGCCAACTGCTCCATGGCCCCGTCCCGCCAAACGCTGATCTCGACCTCGGTACCGGGCTCGGTGGAGGCGATGATCTCTTGGAGCTGTTCACGAGTCCGGACCTCACGGCCGTCGATAGCCTTGATGATGTCTTCGGGCTTCAGGCCCCCTTTTCCGGCCGGCGTATCCTGGACCACGTTGTCAATGAACACTCCGCCGGGATCTTCCAGGCCATAGGCGTCGGCGACCTTGGGAGTGACCGGTTTGATGACCACCCCGAGATAGCCCCGCTCGATCACCTCGCCGTCGCGGAGCTGTTCGGCGACCCGGGACACGACGTTGGAGGGGATGGCGAAGCCAACCCCTGCGTGGCCGCCGTTATCGGTGGCGATGGCGGTGTTGATGCCGATGACCTCGCCCCAGGTGTTGATCAGCGGCCCGCCGGAGTTGCCCGGATTGATGGCCGCGTCGGTCTGAATCCAGTTTTGATAGTCAATGTCGACGTCCGGACTGGTCCTGCCCAGGGCGCTGATGATCCCGTGGGAGACGCTATGTCCCAAGCGGAAGGGGCTCCCGATCGCCAGGACGATGTTGCCGACCTTCATGCGGTCGGAGTCGCCCAGTCGAGCAGGGTGCAGGTGCTCGGCATTGATCTTGATCACCGCGATGTCGGTCATCAGGTCGGCGCCTCGCACCTCGGCCCGATACTCCCGGCCGTCAGCCAGGGTGACCTCGATGACCTCGGCCCCGTCGATCACGTGGTTGTTGGTGACGATATACCCTTGAGTGTCGAGGATCACGCCGCTACCGATGCCCTTTCTCGGAGGGAGCGGAAAGTTCGGAGGCACGGGGATGCCGCGCTCCCGGAGTATCCTGCCGAGTTCGTCGTGGGGAGCACCCAGGGACGAGCGGGCCTCGACATTCACCACCGAGGGTTTGACCACTTTGGCGATCAGTTCGTAGGCCTGGGAGATCCTCTCCAGGGGGGCCAGGTCCGCCTCATCGATCTCGGAGAGGTGGGCGACGTCCGCCTGGAGCTTGCCCCGCTCGACGGAGTAGGCTACGTGGCCGATGAGGTCGCTGTGGTAGGCGGCGCTGGCCAGAATGGTCGCGATCAGCAGGAACGCCAAACCGCGGTTGATGGGAAATGGTCTCTGCATCGGCTGTGCTCCTCCGGGATGAAAATCGCCGTTAGGACTCGCCCTCGAGGCATCTGCTGCATAGGCGGGATGGCCTGTCGGCCCCTGCCAGTCCAATCGGGTACTGGGCGGCACGGCGTCACTTAGCATGCGTCCCAAAACTGCCGGGGCAGAGGCGCTTGGCCTGGGCGTTTATCGCCAGGCGACGATGCCCCGGGCGCCTCCAGAGCAGCCCCGGGCCCCTTCTGCCAAAGGCAGCCCGAACAACCCAAGTGAATGAAC
>CAZFMS010000317.1:0-4822 GCA_964520125.1 uncultured Planctomycetaceae bacterium | reverse complement strand
CGTTCCAGCGCTGCCCACCCGGGTTGGCCTGTTCCAGCTTGTCCAGAATCTTGACGTCCCAGTGCTGCGGATACCCGCCGTAGGGCTTGGTCTCGACGTTGGTCCACCACATGTGCTCCTGTCCCTTGGCGAAGGTCCAGGTGCTCTTGCAGGCCATGGTGCAGGTCTGGCAGCCGAGACATCGGTTGATGTTGATGACGAAGGCGAACTGCTCCTTCGGCGCGGCCTGCTCGTACGGGTACTTCATGTGACGACCGAGTTGCCAGTTGTATACGGGCGGCATGGCATTCTCCTACAGGGCATTGATCGAAGGGCTGGTCTCCGCGTTCTCACCCGCGGCGCCGCCGTCCGGCCGGTGCTCGGGTGGCGGGAGGCCCGGACCCGAGCGGCGTCCGGGATGGGCCCTACGACACATCTGTTCCTCAATAAGCTGCTTGATCTCACCCTCGCCGAGTGCTTCCCTGGCCAGGTACGGACCGCGGTACTGGGGGCTGTTGAACATCGCCAGGATCCGCTCGCCGCGGTGGCCCAGGCGGAAGAGTTCCTCGATGAAGCAGGCCGCCATTTGGCGGGTCGAACCCGGGCCGGCAGTCTCGACCACCACTCCGTTGAGGCTCAACGGATCACTGTTACTCGGGTCGCCATGGGGCATCAGCGTTCTCCGTGATCGTCCGGCCGTCCAGCCGGATCAGGCCTCGAAGCCCTCTTCGAGGCCTTCCTCGATCGCCTCACCGGTGTCGTACTCGCCGACGAACCCACCGGCCAGGTATCGCTTCATGGTCTCGTTCTCGTTGGCGGGTGTCAGCCCGGTCGTCGCCGGGGCCCAGATCCCCTTGCCGCCCAGCCCCCCGTCCTCGGCCTTGACCACCCGGACCAGGGTCTCCTTGGGCACCGTATTGATGGCGTGGTTGTCGGCCTCGCCGCCGAAGAACAAGCTCATGTAAACCTTCTTCTTGTGGAACAAGGTGTCGGTCTGGTGCATGGGCATGTGCCAGTTGCGGGTGATGCTTTGTTGCGAGCCGTAGCGGAGGTTGGCCTGATAGCCGTCCTCCGACAGGGCCCGGCCGTCCTTGCGGGTCTCGTGGGCCTTGACACTTTTTTCGGTGGCGATATAGGGGGCGTGCTTCATCATCACCACGTTGTACGGGTAGGCCGGGTTGTAGGTCACCCGCAGCATCAGCCGGGCGACCTTGTAGAAGGGGTCGTCCGCCCGGGCCCCGCGATAGGGTCGATCCGCCGGGTTGGCGTCCACATAGACGTAGTCCCCGTCATTGATGCCCAGGTCCTTGGCCGCCTGGGGGTTGATGTGCATCTGGTGTTCGCCGACATACGGGCTGCGACGATCCATGCGGTGGGGATCACCGAAGTTGCTGTCGTAGATCATGTGCCAGTCCACGTTGCTCCATTGGGAGTGGACCCGGTGGCGGGTCTTGGGCGTGAGACAGTAGAACTTGAATCCCCGCTCCCAGAGGAAGTTCTTGGTCTGTTTGACCTTCTTCCAGGGCATCTTGATATTGCGCACCGTTCGATCGTCCCAGTGCTCGGCGTCGGGCAGGATCCCGTAATCATCCGGACGAACATACGGGCTGCTGGAGATTATGACGTTGGGAAGATACTGGGTGGCCTCCGGTCCCTCGCGATGAACCATGAAGTTCTCGCCGTACTCGATCGCTTCGGAAAGGTCGCTGTAGGCGTGGAGCCGCCCGGTATCGGTGAAGAACGGCTCATCGTCGTGGATCTGCTCCCAGAAGGGGATCCGCGGATAGGTTCTGAACAGCATCAGGGCGGCACCCGGCGTGCCGTACTTGCCGGCCATGATGTCCTTGAGCTGATAGCCGACGGTGGTAGTGGAGGTATCCAGCAGCCGCTGGATGTAAATGCCGCGCTGGCCCTGGTGTTCGAACTTGAACAAGTCGGTAAAGCGTGAGTCGCCGATCTCCTCGCCGATGGCCTTGGCGACCTGGGCGATGATCCAGAGATCGTCCTTGGAGTCGAAGACCGGCTTGATCCCGCCCTTCCAGATCTGGAGGAAGGGATTGGAGCACGACGCGGTGATCTCCAGGCCCTCGAACTCGACCCAACTGTTAGCCGGCAACCCGATGTCGGCGTATTGCACCGACGCGGTCATCACCACGTCCTGGGCGATGATCATCTCGATGCCCGGGTTGACGTTCTTGAACATGTCGTAGGCGTGCTTGGCGTTGTTGAACAGGTTGACGTTGTTGAAGTACAGCGTCTTGGTGGGGGTCGGCATGTGCGTCTGACCGGTGAAGCACTTGCGGCCGTACTTGGGCGTGTCGACGATCAGTGGCACCTCGCCGTGGTTCCAGTAGGCCGGCTCCTCGCCTTTGCAGTAGCCGCGAACCTTCACCTCCCGACCGTGGGCCTTCTCGTCGAGGTTGGGATTGAACGGGTCCTCGGCCACCCAGCCCTTGAAGCCGGGCCCGGTGGCGGCACTCCCCTGGAACAGGGCGGCCTTGTAATTGCCCGCCCAGGCATGCACCCCGGCGCCCTTCTTGCCCAGGTTGCCGGTCAGCATCATCGGCAGATAGGCCGTGCGATTCGCCTCGGTGGCGTGGAACCAGTGGTTGATCCCTTCGCCCTGATGGATGGCGACCGGCCCACCATTCTGGGTGGTCTCCCAGATGTCCCGGGCCAACCGCTGGATCATCTCCTTGGGGCAACTGGTCATCTCGGCCACGTCGTCCAGGCCGTAGTCCCGCAGGTGGACCTGGTACATCGTCCACAGCGTCTTGACCTCCACCTCGGTCCCGTCGACCAGCTTGACCTTCCAGGTGCCCTCGAGCACCGGATCGACGCCCTTGGCTTCCATCCGCTTGCCCACGTCGTCGCGATTCAGGGCCGCCGGCTGGTCCTTCACGGCATCCCAGACGACGCGGTCACCCAGGGTGGCATGCTGCTCGGCGGTCAGCCCCTGCACCTTGAAGCTGGGGCCGTCCCTGGATAGGTCACTCTGGTAGCCGGGGAAAATCTCGTCGGCCCGCAGGCGAACCAGGGTGTCGGTCCGCACCAGCAGGGGGAAGTCGGTGAATTGTTTGACGAACTTCGGGTCATACCATTTGCTATCCATCATCAGCCGGGTCACGCCCAGCCACAGGGCCGCGTCGGTCTGCGGTCGAATCGGCATCCAGTAGTCGGCCTTGGTGCTGGGGGCCCCGTATTCCGGGGCGATGACCACGATGCGGCCGCCGCGCTCCATGCACTCGATGAACCAGTGGGAGTCGGTCATCTTGTTCTCCACCAGGTTCTTGCCGTTCATGATGATCAGCTTGCAAAAGCGCAGGTCGTTGAAGTCGCAGTCGGAGGTCTGCAGGCCGTGAACCCACGGATGGCCGGGGGCCTGATCGCCGTGCCAAGTGTAGTTGCTCCAGTTTCTCCCGCCCTTGGCCTGGTCGGGCCCGACGCCCCGAACATGAACGTCCAACAGGGCCATCGCATTGTTCAGCCGATACATGCCGTACTTGCCGATGACCCCCAACAGCCCCATGCCCCCGCGCTTCTTGAAGGTCCGGGTTCCCGCCTCGCCCATCTCCTCGATCATTTCCTCGGGGTAACCCTGGCTGCGCAGCAGATCGGCACCTTTTTTGCCGCTGTAGCGCTTGGCGACGGCCACGTAACCCTTGGCGATGTACTTGAAGACCTCTTCCCAGCGAATCGGCAGATGTACGTCCGTCCCCCGGCTGTCGAACTTGTACTTGGTCTTATTCTCCGCGGTCAGCTCGGGATAGCCGTCGTCGGCCCACTGCTTCCAGCCCTTGCGGATGATCGGATGCTTGAGGCGGTAGGGACCGTAGATCAGTCGGTGATAGGTATACCCTTTGGCGCATTGCCGGGGGTTCCAGTTGTGGGTGGCCTTGTTGCCGTAGAGGTCGGCGTACTCCCCGTGATCGTACTGGGAGCCCATCCGGGTGATGACACCGTTGCGCGTGTAGGCCAGCACCCGACAGGCATGGGTATCGTTCGGCGAGCACACCCAACTGAAAGTCCCGTCGTAGCGGTACTGGTCGCGATAGATCTTTTCCCAGTCCCGGGCCGGGTAGTAGGCCAACGGGTTGGGAATATCCGGCCGAAAGGCCAGGGCGTGCATCGGCCAACCCATCGTGCCCGCCGCACCCGCGGCACCCGCCAGAGCGCCGCTGGTCTTGAGGAAATCACGTCGTGAAAGTCTGTTGCGTATTTCCGCCATGATCGTGCTCCCTAAGAGCGTCTGACCGCCAAACGCCGACACCACCAACCGTGTGCGCCCCACATCCAGCACTTCACGGCTGACACCCGACGGCTAACAGCCCACCAACGTCATTCAATAACCAGCTTCTGCCAGATGCTGATGTTCTTCTTCCCGTCGCGGTCCCCGGCGCTGCCGTTCCAGACGGCGAACGACACCGGCAAGTAATCACCGGCCTGGAAGACGCGCTCCTCGTTCTCGCCGTGTCCCTGCGGCATCTTCATATGCCGCTGCATCTGCACGTGCCAGACGCCCCTCTCCTGTACCGCCTGACCCTGCACCAACTGGGCGGCCGCAGGCTTGCCGGACAGCGTGCCCGGCCCCCGGGCGACCAGACACTCCACCGGGGTTTTCAAGCCCGGGTTGGCCACCAGATTACCCGCCCCCCAGGCGGTGATGAACTCCGGACGATGCTCGGTAATCGCCCCCTTGGGCCACTCCCCCATCCCCAGGGCCGCCGACTTCACCTCCTGCTCGGGATACATATCCACTATCCGATCCTCGAAGGCGGCGTCCTCGTCCTGGTAACTCGCCAGGATATCCTTCTGGCGGTCGGCCTTCCACAACCAGATGTTC
>CAZFMS010000316.1:0-4885 GCA_964520125.1 uncultured Planctomycetaceae bacterium | reverse complement strand
CGCCAGTGTCTGCCTGGACTGTAGCGTCGCCCCTTGTGGGCGGCGCCGCCCTGCGCGACAGCGAGCAGCGCCGGGGACAAGCCCCGACGTTACATCAACTCGTCAAATGCTCCAGCCACCCTCGCGGCCCCCGCCGTGAGTATGCTCCTCTTGACATCATCGATCACGTGCCTTCCACTTGGGCCATGCCAGAGGATTCCCATCCTGGCCAAGACCCTCGTTATGTCGCGTCGGACCTTCCCTGCGCCCGTTGCGGCTACAACCTGCGAACCTTGGCCTGGGAAGCAAGCTGCCCCGAGTGCAACACCCGCGTGGATCAGGCCGTCCTGCCGCCGGGCTTCTTAGTCCACAGCCGCCGCGAGGCATACCGGCTCCGCAGAGGATTACTCCTTCTCGTTGTCTCAGTGCTGATCGGAACGAGCGCTACCATTGGCGTCACTTTCGTCATGAGGTACTGGTACCTATTACCCAATACGGCATGGTTCCGAAGCGCCGTCTATGCGTGGGATTACTCTCTGCGCGCCTCGTACCTGCTGGAGCTTCTGGCCGTCTGGTTAATCGCCTGGCCTTGCTGGGGCCCGGCCGGCCACTCCCGAGGACGCCTGCGGCTGGCCACCATTATTCTGGCGGCGATCGCCTTTCTCGTACACCTTGCCGACTGGACGACTCTCCTGCCCCAATGGGGCTCAGGAGTACTCGGCACCCCGCCGCCGGCACTCCTTGCCATCGTCCTCATTCTCAGTCTATGTAGGCCGATCTCCCTGATCCTCTTATGGCTTTGCCTTCTGGCCCGGGTAGACCGCTCAACCAGTCCCGTGTTATGGGCCGCGACCTGCGCCTTGGTAGCGGTGCCGAGCCTGGCCCTGCCGGGGCACATCATGCGCTCGGTATTTAGCATTGGTGCGGCCTTCAGCGGGGGGGCGTGGAGCGGATCGCCCTTTTGGAGCCCGCTGGGCGCCTGGTCCAACTGGTGGCACCAACATATCGATGCGGCATGCTGGATTATGATGCTGCTGGTCGTGTGGATGCTTCTAAGAAAGTTGAACACGGCCCTGCGCTTGAAGCCAGTTGCCGCCGCAGTCGCGGCCCCCGTTTCGCCCCCGCCGTAGCTCTGACGAAACGCTGCCCCGCCCTTTCGTGGCTAGTCTCCACGGATATGATGCCCGCGCCGCCAACGGCGAATGCCCAGGACCACGGCGACAAGCAATACCCACCAGACCAGACCACCGACCAGGATGCTCAGCAGCGTGGCGACCGTGTCGACGAGAAAGACCAAGCCGCTGGTCCAGGCAGTCCGGCAGGCATCGGCGAAATACGACCCGAGTTCGGACGTGTGCCGACCTTCCCCCGTGCGGATGATCACCAGGACCGTGGCCAGCGACACGAGACGGCTTAACTGCTGGCCCTGGGCCGTCAGCCGCTCGATCTCCTGCCGGACCTCCCCGAGCTTAGTCCGAAGCTCTAACACCTCTTTCAGCGAGGCCTCCTGCCGGGTTTCCAGCAGCCGCAGAAGTTCCGCCTCGATACGTGTCTCATTCCGTAGGCGGGCGTCGAGATCAACGACCTGCCCGGTCACGTCCTGGCCCCCGATGCTCTCCGAGTACACCTCGCCGAGTAGCCGCAACTCGTTAAGTGCCTCGTGTAGCCGACCAGCCGCCACGCGGAGCGTCAGGTTTGCGTAGGCCGCGTCGCCCGAGCCGGTCAGGGACGAATCTTGGACGAACTCACCGCCGGCCTCCTGGACGATCATCGCCGCCTTCAAGAATACCGCCCGCACGTCGTCGGTGGTCAGCTCGATGGTGGCCTTGCGGACGACGTGCCGCTCAAGCGACGGCTGCCGAGCCTGGGACGTGTCGGGGGTTAGTGTGCTTCCGCTGGTCGAGGGTGTGATGAACTGTCTTGGCGTATTCCCTCGTGCCATCACAGACGTCCAGTTCTGGCCGAGCGGGTCAGGACCGGCATACTGATAGAGGAGTTCTTGGGCACTCGATAGGCTGGGGAACACGGAAGGTACCGAGGATTCCCCGACGTATGGTCTCATTGTGTTCCCTGCCAGCGTGAGATTCCCCGACCAAGTTGTGCGATCCTCCGGCTTCAGTTCGTTGGTTCGGGCCCGCAATGCCGTGCGCAATGCCGTGATGCCTGCCGCCGCCAGAGATTCTCGGGCGGCGTTTCTCCCGCGGTTGGGTTGTGCAAGATTGACGATCACCGCGGTGGCCACTAGAGCCACCACCGCCACACCGGCGGCAAGCTTGCCTGACAACCGCCACGGCAGAATACGCCACGACCACCAACGCCTCGGCCTTGCTCGGGAGCCGGCGGCTTTGAGGGCCCGCCACCAAAGCCGCGGGGCATCGCCGGACCACGCCGTCAGGGCGGCGAGCTGTTTCTCCAGGTTGTCCTCGATCTGACCGGTCATGACTGGGCCTCCGATGACAGCCGCTCACGTAGCTCCACCAGAGCGGCGTGGATCCGCGACTTGAGTGTCCCTACCGGGATCTCCAGAATCTCCGCTGCCTCACGATGCGTCATGCCCTGGTGATAGCACAGCAGCAGCACCCGACCCTTCTCGGCCCCGAGCCCGGCAATCGCCGCGTGGAGCCTATCGTTGCGCTCTGCCGTCTGGATCACCTCGTCCGGCCGGGCCTCCGCTCCCGGGCGTGAATCGAGAGGTTCGTCCGATTGCCCCCAGCGCCCGGTATGTTGCAGGCTCCGGCATTGGTTTATCGCGATCCGATACAGCCAGGTCTTGAAGCTGCTTCGCCCGTCGAAACTCCCTCCGAAGCGAATCACCCGCAGCCACGTCTCCTGAACCGCATCCCGGGCCAAATCCCGTCGCCCCCCGAGCAATCCAGCGGCCAGCCCCAGCAGCGGCAGCTCATACCGGCGGGCCAACTTCCCCAAGGCCGAGCGATCACCATGTACGAACTCGCCCAACAGTCGCTCGTCGGTGGCTGTGCCGCCCATTGTTCCTTACCTTTGCCAACCTATTAGACCGCGCTGGGCCCCGGCCGGTTCACCTTAAACCAGATAAAGCCAAGAATTATTCTCTGTCGGCGGCCCCGCCGCCAGCCAGCTTGACGATATGCCGGCCCACCGCCAAGATCACCGATCTGGCAGCCCCCTGCTGTTCGGCCGAAGCCGCCTTAACCGAGATGCCAGGCGCTGCAGACCTGCGCGGCGCCTGGCTCACTACTGACTAGAGGGACCATTGATGACCCCGGAAGAAGTACTCGAGTTCGCCAAGGAAAACAACGCC
This sequence comes from uncultured Planctomycetaceae bacterium, assembly GCA_964520125.1. Classification (GTDB taxonomy): domain Bacteria; phylum Planctomycetota; class Phycisphaerae; order UBA1845; family UTPLA1; genus JAFGQA01. The sequence goes on along the minus strand of CAZFMS010000316.1, from coordinate 1,626 downwards.
GAGTTCGCGGATCTGCGCTTCCTGGACTTCCCCGGACTCTGGCAGCACCTCACCGTGCCGATCAAGGAACTGACCCTCCAGTCCTTCAAGGACGGCTTCGGCTTCGACGGCTCATCCATGCGCGGTTGGCAGGAAATCAACGAATCCGACATGCTGGTCATCCCCGTTCCCTCGACCGCCATCATCGACCCCTTCTTCAAACACCCCACCGTGGCGATGATCTGCGACATCCAGGACCCCATCACCCGGAAGCAATACTCCCGCGATCCGCGCTCCATCGCCCGCAAGGCCGGCGACTACATGCGGGCCAACGGAATCGCCGACGTGGCCTACTTCGGACCCGAGATCGAGTACTTCATGTTCGACCGGGCCAACTTCGATCAGGGAATCAACCACGCCCACTACTGCGTGGACTCCTGCGAGGGCACCTGGCAGCGCGGACTGGATTCCCCCGACAACCGCGGCATCCAGCTCCGCCCCAAGGAAGGATACTTCCCCGTCCCCCCCGCCGACCAGTTCCATGACATCCGCAGCGAGATGGTCCAGGTCCTCCAGCAGTGCGGCATCGAGGTCGAAACTCACCACCACGAAGTCGCCACCGGCGGACAGGCCGAAATCGACATGCGCTACGGGCCGCTCGTCGACCAGGGCGACAAGGTCATGCTCTACAAATACATCCTCAAGAATGTCGCCGCTCGTCACGGCAAGGTGGTCACCTTCATGCCCAAGCCGCTCTTCGGCGACAACGGCTCCGGCATGCACACCCACTTCTCCATGTGGAGGGGCGAAATCCCCCTGTTCTACGGCGACAAATACGCCGAACTCTCCGAAATGGGCCTCTGGGCCATCGGCGGACTGATGAAACACGCCGGAAGCGTTCTGGCCTTCACCAACCCGACCACCAGCAGCTACAAGCGCCTGGTCCCCGGCTACGAGGCCCCGGTCAACCTGATCTACTCCATGCAGAATCGCTCGGCCTTTGTCCGCATCCCCATGTACCAGCACAACCCGGCCACCAAGCGAATCGAGTTTCGTTGCCCGGACCCGAGCTGCAACCCCTACCTGGCCTTCAGCGCCATCATGATGGCCGCCCTCGACGGCATCAAGAACAAGATTGACCCCGGCCCGCCCATGGACAAGAACCTGTACGAGCTGACGCCGGAAGAAAAAGCGGAGATCCAGCATACCCCGGCCTCCCTCGAGGAAGCGTTGTCCAGCCTGGAGCAGGACCACGAGTACCTGCTGCGGGGAGATGTGTTTACCGAGGACGTGATCCGCTATTGGATAGCGTACAAGATGGATAATGAGGTCAACGCCATCCGGGCCCGACCCCACCCCTACGAGTTCTGTCTGTACTTCGATCTGTGATTCGGACCGAAGAAGCCGGCCCGCGGCGAGACGCGTCACCTGCTCCGTGGCGAAATAAGCCTAATCAGGGATCTTGAAGCGGATCTGGTGTTTCCAGCATCCGCGAGTAGCTTACCGGTACACCCTCCAGCATGCCGGTCAGGGTGTTGTAGTCGGCAGATATATTCGCATCCTCGAAGCCCACCGGTTTACTGCAGAATAACAGCGATAATGCTAGACTGGATATAGTACATTTACTACAGAATAATAGTGATAATG
>CAZFMS010000315.1:0-4925 GCA_964520125.1 uncultured Planctomycetaceae bacterium | reverse complement strand
TGCATTATTCCGCCTGCCAGGGGAATGGTGGCTTCCTCCTCGAGTTTCAACGGGTGATCGAATGAGCGGTCGACGACGCTCATAAGCGTTTCCGATCAGGTCCCCTCTTTAAGAAATGTACGCGCTGTTCCTAGCGATGATATCCCACTTTTTGCTTTGGTCACCACGTCTCCTCTCGTTCCATAAAATCACGTGTATCAGTTCGCGGACACCCATCTGGGAAGCGCGGGTTAACACAACTCTTCACACAGTTATTACTACTTTTCCCTTGGCGTGTCCTTCTCCAAAATACCGGAGAGCTTCAGGGACCTCACTCAACGGGTAACGTCTATCGATAACAGGTACTACTTTGCCGGCCTCAAGAAGCTCTTTCATAGAATCCAAACCCTTGTTTGCTTTATGCATCAGGACGCCCATTTTCTTGCTCCCTGTCATTGAGACTAATGGTCCCAGGAACATAACGCTTTGGAATACTCCGGTGGAACCTCCGACGATGACATAGATTCCCTTTGGATCTAAAGCGCGCTTGTAATCGAAAATCGAATGATATGCCGCAAAATCAAGAATAAGGTCATAACGCTGCCCATTCCTGGTGAAATCTTCTTGAGTGTAATCAATAACCTGGTCTGCGCCAATCGAGCGCATAATCTCCAATTTCTCCGTGCTGTCCACGCCAGTCACTTCAGCCCCGAATGATTTAGCCATCTGCACCGCAAAAGTACCGGCACCACCACCCGCACCATTGATCAGAACCTTTTGTCCTGGCTGAATGTGTCCCTTATCGCGAAGACCCTGCAGGGCCAGCAGTGCCGCCTGGGGTACGGCCGCTGCTTCCTCGAATGTCATACCGGCCGGTTTCAGCGCAAATGCATTTTCACGAGCACATGCATACTCGGCAAAACCGCCCCAACCACATCCTGATATATCCCCGAATACCTCATCACCTGGCTGAAACTGCTTTGCGTTTCTGCCAACCGCTTCAACCCGCCCCGCTATGTCACATCCGAGTATGCCGGTCCTTGGTTTTAGAATCCCAAACATCAGGCGGTTCACGAACGGCGTACCTCTCAGGAGACCCCAGTCCCAGTCATTTACAGATGCTGCGTGGACCCTTATCAGTACTTCATTGTCTCTGGGAGCAGGTTTCTCCACTTCTGTGAGCTGAAGAACATCCGGTGATCCGTACTTTGTGCATACAATCGCTTTCATGGAACACTCCAATCAATGTCGATAGCACATAATACCATTTGGAGCCAACGAAGCAATGCTGAAGCCCCCACCAATTCTCCCGATTTCTTCACCACGGCTGAGGGGAACACAACCAGCAGATTCAGGGTGAAGCCCTCTTTCTATGTCTAGTGGGGCGAGGGTTATGTAAATGAGGTGTTAACCTTCGGCGTCTGGTGGTATTAGCCTCAGAGACAGAGATGTAGAGCATCCAACTACATCAAAATGAAAGGAGGGCTGGCGGGGAATACAGCTTCGCAGAGTGCGGGTGCAACTCAGGGGTAGAGAATCTGCTTCCCAGGCAGAGGGCCGTGGGTTCGAATCCCATCACCCGCTCTTTTCTTTTGCTTGATGCCCCGAGTCCGGGCCGGCTTCTCCAGAACTCGATGTCTACTTAACGAATCCAGCCCCACTTTGACCCTCTCATCTTGCCAACTGTCCTACGGCTACACCTGGACATGGACTAGATGAAAAACACCCCCAGATTCTTGCCTCAAAGAATCAATGATGTTCTGAGAGGGTGATTTTCTGGATTTTCGGCAGAACACGGGTCCTACGGTTGTGTACAGCACCGTTGAGATTGGGAATGCTACATGAACCTCAGTATGTCGGATAGCTTGTCTATCCGTCTATTGTAGAATCTGAACGGGAGACCACCGTGCTCATGGTGCATAAGAATGTACTCTTGGAAACTCTGGTAGATGAAGAAGTTCTCCACCGATTCAAGTGTTTGCTTGTGCCCAGATTGACACTCCACGTCTATCCTTTTCCTCAGCTCCTCGTCGGCAATCTCCAATATCTCTGTCCAGAATACTCCGCCCTTCTCATGAAGCTCCTTCTCCATCGGAAGTCGTAGGTTGCCCTTGCGCGCTCCGTTCCGATATTGATGTGCCAGACTCGTGCTATTCCCATTCTTCGCACTTAAATTCAGTGTGCTTCCAACATAGAAGGTCACTTGAGGTAGACTACTAGCTGACCATACAAAACGATAAACAGCCCATCTAGCATCTTCTATCTCGTATTCCCAAATAATGCACCGCTTGCCATCTCGGTTTTGCAGTGGAATCCAATTATGCGCAATCATTGAAAATACCCCCGAGAAAGTATCTCAATCATCCAGTCCGAAAAGGATGGTCGTAGGTGGGGTGGCAGGTCAAGTAGCTGACAAGACCTCGGCACTACCGAAGCCAGTCTAGTCGATGCCACTTGTCTCTATCTCTTCACCGTTCCGAGTAACCACTATATCTATGTAGTCCCGAACACTGAACTCCTTCCTATCCCTCACAGGTTTCTGTTGCTCTTGGTAGTATAGTTGATAGAGCCTGTGTTCCCCCGTGAACCCCCATGCTACAATAAGGCTGGGATAGAGGCCAAACATGTTTGGCAGCCTGTCCCATTTGACGGGCCTCGAACCGAAACGTCTACCTTCAAAGACCACGTCAACGTTGTACACGGCACCAGGTACGGTTGCTGCGGTTGGCTTGACCCTGACTTCAAGACCTGTTCCACCGAAGCTCGGATTGCCCAGCCCTGCATCCTCCACGTGGATTTCTCTTGCAGGGACGCAACCAACGACTAGACACACCAATCCAACAACAACTGCACCCAGAATGATCTTCCCAAACATTCGCCGTCCTCCTGAATCAATCGCTCCTTGCACGCAGTATACAGATCGCGGTAGAATGTCGCAAGTATAGTGTCTCTAACACTCCGTTAGCTCGCTTGACCTTGGAAAGAATGGTTTCCGCCGGAGCTGTCCGGCCAAGAACTCAGGGCCAGTGTTGTTGGCCTGAAGATAACGATATATAGGAAGCACCACACTAGAGAAGCAACAATACAGAGGGGAAACCATGACGAGTCTGAGAATCATCTTTATATCAGTGTTCATAACAGCACTTGTCCTTGGTTCAACAGGGTGTGGGAACGGAGGTCAAGCTACCCCGACCCCCGCGCCAACGATCGCACCTATTGTGACACCAACACCTGCTCCTACACCGACACCTACGCCAACGCCTACACCTACACCTTCCCCTAGGCCCACACGACCGCCCACTCCTACCCCAGTGTTCAACACGGGACAGGGTGCAGCGCAAGGCCGAGTTGAGTATACGAATGGTACGCCTGCATACGGATATACAGTGTATCTCTTCAGGGAGGGTGAGACCGATAGCTTCTCAAGTGCTAGGGTAGATGCAAATGGATGGTACATATTCCCGAATCTTCCAGTCGGCAATTACGAAGTCTTTGCCAGCATTTTCGGTGGCTACATTCTGATCACTGGAGACCCAGAGGAGGTAATCACCGTGAGCAGGCACGAGGTCACAACCGTGTCTACTATAGTGAGAAAGAGCAGAATCATCGGGATTACGTGTGAGTATGAGTTCATTTCAACGACACAGCCGACATTCTCTTGGGAAGGCGTCCCAGATGTGGACTACTATCTGATATATGTACATTCTCTGTATGGATACGCGGACGAATACAGTGGAGAGATGCAGGTACAAGACACACAGATAACGTGGGAGACTCTAAGTCCTGGCAAATACAGCGTGCTCGTTCGGGCCTATGACAGGGACGACTCCGAAATAGGACGAGGGCGTAGAGAATTCTGGATCGGAAGTAGTCAGTAAGTGCATCTTCAACAATATGAATTACACTGGCGTGCGACCGTCGTTACTGGCTTCCTCCTCTTGACAAAGTGCTTCTTGCGCACTATGACACCTCCGACAGCGTAGTTGTATGATATCCACCAGTCCCTTCTGACAGTTGGCGTACCCGAAACGCTGGTGCGACCTTGACACCTTGAGGGTACCCGCTTAGGATGTTCGCAAGACTAACCATCGACCTAAACGATATCAGACAAGGAGCATGGAGGGCAATAGTAATGGCCAAAGCAGCAAAGCGATATCGGATGGTGAGGAGAGCCACGTGGGTGCGAGTGGTGGGGTGGCTACTCTGCGCCATTGGCGTGGGGGCTATCGTAGCTGATGGCGTCGGGTTGGGGCTGGGGGCAATCGAGGGGTCAACGGTGACATTCGTGAGGATGGCGATATCAGCGGGGATTGTTGTATGGGGATGGAAGCTGACGAAGGCAATGAGGCCCACTCCAGTACCTCCCAAGGCGCAAGGGGGAGCAGGCGAGTGAGTGAGTGCGCCGCTCAACGACCCTTTGACTACATGTCCTGACGGGATACCCACCATAGGTTATGCAGCTAACACAAGGAACCGTTCTTGGGTGTTCCCCCAATAGTCGTAGGGGTATTGAGCGAGCTACCCCGCATCCTCAAACCACTCCTTCGTCGGCACCAACCTATACCCCGTGTCACCTTCAGCCACGTCGAACCTATCCCCAAGATGAACCGTGCCACCTGCGTCAGCCCTACTCTTCACAGAACGTCTTTGCCTTGACCCGCTTTCTTCTCTTGTCCAGCAGTTCGCTCGGCACCTCGGGTCCTGACGGAAACGTGGCTTCCCTGTCACAAGAGGATCGTCACAGGTGGCGTGGGACAACAGGGCCACAATCACGCGCCTGGTTTCCTTCCCATCTTCCGTAAACACTTGCCGCAGGTTACCTTCTCGGGGTCGGCAGTGACTGGAGGTCTTGCCGCTGAGTTGTACCACCGATCTGACTTTGTGCAGGCCATCATCCCTCTCAGCTTCTCCCCATACAGATCCCCCGCGTCGTAGTGTTTCTTCAT
>CAZFMS010000314.1:0-4952 GCA_964520125.1 uncultured Planctomycetaceae bacterium | reverse complement strand
CCGGGACGTTGTCGCTGCCCTCGTTCGCCACGGCCAGGTCGGGCACCTGATCGCCGTCCAGGTCGCCGATCGCTACGGACCAAGGCCCGCCACCGGCGGCATAGTGTACCGCAGCGGCAAATGTCCCGTCGCCGATCCCCAGCAGTACCGAGACGTTGTCGCTAGCCGCGTTCGCCGCGGCCAGGTCGGGCACCAGGTCGCCGTTCAGGTCGCCGATCGCTACGGAGCGAGGCCAGTCGCCGGCGGCGTATTGCGCCCCCGGAAACAGCAGGCCGCTCGTGGCCCGAACGCCTGGTAGGGCCGTCACAGACAAGACCATCGACGCCAGCATCGCAGCACGGAACATGGCCAATCCTCCTCGTTGGTCCGGTTCAAGACTCTTCAGCCGGAACGCCCACCACAGGCGCCCGTTCGCTTAGTTACTCCCCCGAGCCAACCGCTCTGCACCGCCCTGGGCAATGGATGGGATGAGGCCCAAGACGGGGATTCCCATGTTGATACTTTCATACTACCAGACACGGCTCCTCCGTGTCTACCCCGGCCTGTTTGGCAGGAGGCCGAGGCGGGGTTGGCGGCCATCGGCTCTTCTCGGCGGTGGGGGCTGGCCTCCGGCGTTGTCCGCAGGCAGGCCGGCGATGAGGCGCCAGGGTTCAGGGCGATTCCTATGTACAAGAGTCGCTGCTAGCGGTCGCGCGCAACGGGGTTTTGTCGGGGAAGTTGGACATTTTTTTTGGGGTCTGCAGGGAATGGCCGCGTACGGCGTCTATCCTGCTGTTGGGACTCGGTTTGCTACGCACCGTTTCCCTCCGTAGACTACCCTCACCGGCCAGCGGCGGGCGGCCGGGGCGGGTTGATGGGGCGGATGGTTTGGCTTGCGGATGGGTATCCGTGGGCTGGGAGGGCGGCGACTGGTCGGGTTGGATCGGGACGCTGGAGTTGGAGTTGGCATTGGTAAGGGGGCGGGGGATGGCCCGCCGGATGGAGATGATGATGAAGCGCGCGAGTTTATTCACCGTTTTGGTTGCATTTGTCGTTGCTGTGGTTGGCTGCCAGCAGGCGACGATTGATCCGGTGGCTCAGGAGGCGGTGGCGGCGGCGGGGCTTTCGCCGGAGATCTCGGCGGATGATGCCAGGGCCCATGTGGGGTATTTGGCCTCGGATGAGTGTGCGGGGCGGCTGACCGGCACGGCGGGGGCCGCGCGGGCGGGGCAGTACATTGCGGCGGGGTTTGCTGCCGCGGGTTTGGAGCCGCTGTCCGGAAGGAACGGGTATTTCCAGCCATTCGAGTTCCTTGCCGGGGTGGAGATGGTCTCCGGGGCGAACAAGATGGACGCCTGGAATGCAGACGAGTCCGGGCCGTGTGAGTTGGTCAAGGACTTTTGCCCGATGGCATTCAGCGCTAACGGCACCGCGGAAGGCGAGGTGGTCTTCGTGGGCTACGGGATCGTCGAGCCGAAGGCCAAGGGGGGGAGCTACGATTCGTACACGGGGCTGGACGTGACCGGGAAGATCGTCCTGGCTCTGCGCTATCTGCCGGAGGACATCACGTCGCAGCGCCGGCAGGAGTTGAGTATCTACGCGGGTAATCGGTACAAGGCGAAGATAGCCGAGGACCGGGGAGCTAAGGGCTTTTTACTGGTTACCGGTCCGAAGTCGCCGAATGCCGGGAAGCTGGTCAAGCTGCGGCGCAGCGACCGGGTTTCGCCGGTGTCGATCGTGGCGGCGTCGATCAGCGGGGAAGCGGCGGAGCACTTGTTGAAGTTGGGGGGGCTTGACGATCTGGGGACGCTACAGGCGGCCAGCGACGGCGAGGCGGTCAATCCGCATCTGCGGCGCGAGCTGGGCGGGGTCGGGGTGCGGGTGACGACGCAGCTCGAGCGGATCCGCAAGACCTGCCGCAATGTGATCGGGGTTATTCCTCCGATCGGCGGCTCGACTGAGTATGTCATGGTGGGGGCCCATTACGACCACATCGGCGACGGGTTCGGTCTGGGCTCGCTGGCCCGCCAGGGCGAGGAAGGTCAGATCCACAACGGGGCGGACGACAACGCCTCGGGTACGGCCGCGGTGCTGGAGTTGGCCTCCGCGGTCGCGGACGCCAGGCGCAATGCCCAAGGCTCGGCACCACGGCGTGGGGCGATCTTTGCCTGTTGGAGTGGAGAGGAGTTGGGTCTGATCGGGTCGGGCCATTTCGCCAACCATCCGCTGATTCCGCTGGAGAACATCACTGCGTACTTCAACTTCGACATGGTCGGCCGGTTGCGAGACGACAAGCTGGTGGTTCAGGCGGTGGGTTCTTCGCCGGCTTGGCCGGCAATGATCGAGCAGCACAATCGGGCCGCGGGGTTCGACCTTACGACGCAGGATGACCCCTATCTGCCGACGGACACATCGGCCTTCTATCCCAAGGGCGTTCCCGGTTTGTCGTTCTTCACCGGCAGCCACCAGGATTACAACCGTCCGACGGACGATCCGGACACGTTGGACTACGAAGGGCTGCGGCGGATCGCGGCGTTCGCCAGGTGCCTGATAGATGACACCGCGTCGCCCGGTGCGGACGTGGCCTACGTCCGGGTCAAGACCAAGGCCCCCCGGAGATCAGGGGGCGGGGCTCGGGCCTATACGGGGACGGTGCCTGATTATGCCGGCGGCGACGGCAAGGGGGTGCTGCTGTCGGATGTCATCGCGGGGGCTCCGGCCGATAAAGCCGGCGTAAAGGGGGGGGACGTGATCGTTGAGTTCGCCGGCCAGAAAATATTGAACCTGCAGGATTATTCCGACGCCCTGATTGGCGTGAAGATCGGTCAGCCGGTGGGGATCGTGGTGCTGCGCGACGGTGAGCGGCTGAGCATGACGATCACACCCGGGGTGAGATCGGAGTAAGAACGGTATAGGGCGGGACGCTATAATAGTCGGGTTGGTGAAGGGTCGGTCTGGGGGACCGTGCAAGTGGAGAGTATTTCGCACATCCGACGCCGTCGGTCAGGCCGTGTCGTCGGCCAGGGCCGTGGGGGCCTGGCGGCGTTCACGCTGATCGAGCTATTGGCGGTGGTGGCGATCATCTCGATCGTGATGGCCATTTTGTTGCCCAGCCTTTCGGGGGCCCGGCGTCAGGGGCAGGCGGCGGTCTGCCTGGCCAACCTGCGGACGGTGGGGCAGGGTCTGGTGATGTACTCGACCCAGCATCGCGATCAGTTTGTGCCCGGGCGTTTGCCGCGGCTGGACGACGACCATTGGCGGGCCCTGGTGCTGGGGGGTTGGAAGTATCGGCCGACCTTTCTGGCGATGATGGGCACCAATGTGGGTATTGCCCCGTTTGACGACCCCATGTCGAGCAGGAACCTGACTGACCGGTTCGGCCAGCCGGGCGATCGGCAGGATTACGGCAGCAAGGTGTACGTCTGTCCGGCGGCGGCGGACTGGAGGGACGAGCGAAACGGCAGCTACGGGTACAACTATCAGTTCCTGGGCAATTCGCGTTTGGGCGATGAGTCGGACCCCTGGTCGTTCAAGAATTGGCCGGTGGGGACGACCCAGATCAGATCGCCGTCGACGACGGTGGCGGTGGGCGACAGCATGGGTACGGCGGCGGCGTTTGCACCGCTTCAGCGGGCGCCCTATTTGAACAACTCGCGCGATCCGGCGGCCTTGGGCAACGAGGGTTTTAACCTGGACCCGCCGCGATTGGATCTGGCTGATGGGGAGATCGCCGATGGGGACGGTTATCGCAGCGCCGCCGATCCGCGGCACTCGGGGCGGAGCAACATCCTCTGGGCGGACGCCCATGCCGGGAGCATGACCCTCGAGAAGTTGGGCTATCAGGTCGGGGCGGACGGCGTGGTGGGGACGGAAGGCAACAATTCGTTGTGGTCGCTTACCAATCGTGACGAGGCCTGGACCGGGCGGTAGTATCGGCACACTTCGTGCTTACTGGTTCTCCTCTGTGGCATTTCACTGTGGCCGGTGGCATGGTCAGCCTTGGGCTTCCTCTGGGAGGAGGCCATGTCTGAACAGAGGCCGACGATGGGACCGGCGGGGCCCGACGTGCGTCGGAACTGTCCGTTTGTCGATTCCACGTGCGGGCACTGGCGGACAAGCCGCCAGTGGCACCCGGCGTCTGGGGTTTTGGGCAGAGACCGGGCCGAGGACGGCCCGGCTCACTTGGACCCCCTGATCAACAATGATAGAGCATTGGGCTGCCGCGGGAAGAGGTGGCTGGGCGTTGACTGGGGAGTCGGAAGTTCGCAGAATATGGGGGATTTCGGGGGGCGAGATGTGTCTGGGCGCGCACGGCTCTGCGTAGCCGGCGAGTGCATCGGGAGGATGCGAGATGACCACGAGAGTGCGGGTTTGTCCTTCGTGCAGGTTCGAGAGTCCCGCTCAGGCATTCAACTGCACTCGATGCGGGGAAATGCTGGTGTGCACGGCGTCGGTGCGTTCCTCGGGCAGGGGGGCGGTTGATCCTGAGCCGGATGAGAGCGCCGAAGCGCCGCGGGCGGAGACCGAGAAGCTGTTGGAGAGGGTGGTCTCGGGAGCGGGGCTAGAACATCGGCGGACCCGGGCGGGCTATGTGGTGGTCGTGCCGCTGGCGGGCGATCGGAGGCAGAAGGTGCACGTTCTGTTTGCCGGCCGGGACGATGAGGGGCAAGACGTGATCAGCTTCCTTTCTATTTGTGGGCCGGCGGATGATCGGCGGGCAATGGCCCTGCTGCGGTTCAACAGCAAGCTGACCTACGCGGCCCTGGCGGTGCGGTCCATCAAGGGCGAGGACTACTTCGTGGTGACGGCCAACCAGTTGGCGGCCACGGCGGACGCGGAGGAGATCCGCAAGATGTTGATCGAAGTGGCCAAGCGGGCCGACGCGGTGGAGAAGAAGATCGGCAGTGGCAAGGACGTGTACTAGGCTCTGTCTGAAAACACCGTTTGTTGCCGATATCCCTGTATAGCCACAG
>CAZFMS010000313.1:0-4952 GCA_964520125.1 uncultured Planctomycetaceae bacterium | reverse complement strand
AATGCCATTGACTGGAAACTGGTCAGGAAGCGGGTTAAGAACCTGAGACAGCGGAGTGGGGCGGCATGTCCAAGCGCGGAGCCTGAAGCGGAAGGTGGTGTTCTGGCAGCGGACGGCCTGGTTGCTGATCGGGTTGATGTTGCTGATCATGGTGGTTACCTGGCAACGTACAACCGTGAGACGTCGGGAGTGCAGACAAGCCCTGGAGTATCATGCCGAGGCGGCCAGGGCTTCCCGGCTCAAGCAGGAGACCACGGAGACCTTGGAGTCACAGTGGCGGCAGTTGGATAAGGGCCCGGTCCATCTCCCATCCGGGCATTATGCCCTGATCACCGAAAACTGGCTTCAGACGCTGGAGCCGGAGGGATCGCTGCCGGTTGCCGTTTGCCGCGACTCGCATGCGGGGATCATCTCCCGTGGACGGCATGTTCTGTTTCGCGAGGCGGGTGGGATGCGAGTCGAATGGCTGGTTGAGGAGAAGGCTGCTTCCATTGCCGACCGGGCGAATCGAGATTAGGACGCCCGGCACATGCACGGGGTGTGCTCTTCCCCCCGGCGCAATCCGCTCGAGCGGGCGACCCCGTAATCATCCTCGATCCTGAAGGCGCTTGCAGGCCGGCCGGATTGGCTCGGCGTCGTTCTCAGGCCGAGGCCCCGCTGTAGTGTCGCAGCCCGAAGCGCCAGAACCAGCTGGAGATCAGCAGCATGACCGCGGCCATGACGGCGGCGACCAGGGGCATCCAAGCCAGCGGCATCCAGGTCGGCGACATGGCGGGATCGGCGAACAGGGTGGTCGCGGGAAAGGTGGTGATGAACGCCAGGGGTACGACGAAGGTCAGGGTCCACTGTACCCAGGGTCGATAGACCACGATGGGAAACCGGCCGGCCTCGAACACGTTCCAGAAGATCATCTCTATGTTCTGGATTCGCACGAACCAGAAGCACAGCGTGGCCAGCATCAGCCAGAGGCTGTAGACGATGACGAACGCCGCGGCCAGGAGGAAGACGAAGGTCAGGGCGGCCAGCGGGGGGACGTGCCCCATCAACTTGACACAGCCATACACGGCCACGGCGGCGCCGAACAGGACGTCGGTCACGCGCCAGATCATGAACTGGCGGATGCTCACCAGGAGCTGGGAGTTGACCGGCCGCAGGAGGACGAAGTCCAGGGTTCCTTCGCGGATATCCTCCAGGACCTTGCGCATGTTGGGCACGATGGACATGCGGATGCCCCCGGCGACCATGCGATAGACTCCCATCAACACCAGCATGTGCTGCCACTGCCAGCCCTTGAGCATCGTGGTATTCGAGAAGATGATCCAGACGGCCAGCAGCTCTCCGGCGAGGTGCAACGCTGACAGGCAGACTCGGACGGTCAGGTCGAACCGATAGGCGGTGATGTTCTGGATGCTCACCCGGGCAAACAACAGCATCAGTTTGAGCGAACGGATCACGTGGAGATCACCCACTAACGGCGGTGTATCGTTTCACGGCCGCCTGCCACAACACGCGGAAGGCGATGAAGACGCCCACCAGCCAGACGACCTGCCAGCCCAGGCCGGCCAGGGCCTCGGCCCGGCTGGTGGTCTTGCCGATCAGCAACTCGGCGGGGAAGGCGAACATCCAGCGGAACGGGAGGACCTCGGCGATCCACAGGACCGGTCCTTGGAGGGCGTCCAGCGGGGCGAACCGGCCACCGATCAGCATGCCGACGCCGAAATAGACCTCGCCGACAGCGTCCAGCTTGGTCACCCAGAACGCGATCAGGGCGACCGTGTATCCCAGGATGAAATTCAGCATGGCCCCGAGCAGCAGGGCGACACTGCCGATGCCGAACTGCCAGGGGGTGGTGGCGAAGGTGGGGGTTACCAGGTAGGCAAAGAGGAACCACATCGGGACCAGGAACATCAGCGTCGAGACCTTGTAGGCGACGTTGTCGGCCAGGGATTTCCAGATCGGCAGCATGGGGCGGAGCAGCAGCGGGGACATCTTTCCGGTGCGAACCAGGTAGCCGATCTCGTAGGTGTCCCAGGCGGTGGTGAAATGGCCGACGATCATGATGATGAAGTAATAGGCGGCGAACTCCCCGCGGGTGAATCCGGCAGCGGTACCGCCGGCGTTGCCATCGGCCGCCGAACTCCACATGGCGTAGAGCACCGCCGGATTGACCAGTCCCCAGACGGCCCACAGCAGGATTTCGCCTCGATACTGGAGCATGACTCCGATGCCCGCCCGGAGATGCGCGAAGAAGGCCCGGAGCACACGGGTCACGATTTGGGGCTCCCTTGGTCTGGCGCCTGCTCCTCGGCGTGGTTGGCGGAGTAGCTCGACTTGTCGGCGAAGGCCCGGGAGATTACGTCCTCGATGGACGGGTCTTCGATAGTGAGATCCAATACCGGCAGGTCGGTGAGCAGGCGGGCGGTTACCGCGGCGGCGGATCCCTTGGCCACGCGCAGGACGACCTTGCGATCTTCTCGGGCCAACACTTCTCCGTGGGCGTCGAAATCGTACCCGTCCAGTTCCCGGGTGAGATCGATCTTGATTACCTTGAACGGGGCCAGTCTGGCGGACAGTTTATCCAGCGCTCCGTCGAATAGGAGGCGACCATGATCGATGACGATGATCCGCTTGCACAGCGCCGTAACGTCGGCCATGTAGTGGCTGGTCAGGATGATGGTGGCCCCGTGCTGGCGGTTGTAGTCGGCGATGAATGCTCTGATCCGGGCCTGCATGGTGATGTCCACGCCGATGGTCGGCTCATCGAGAAACAACACTGCCGGTCGATGGAGGAGCGACACGCAGATCTCGCATTTCATACGTTCGCCGAGCGAGAGGGTGCGGACCTGCTTCTTGAGGACGTCGCCGAGGTCGAGAAGTTCGACCAATTCGTCGAGGGTCTTGCGGTAGTCGGGCTTGGCGATCCCGTAGACCGCTCCGTGGACCAGGAATGAATCCAGCACCGGCAGGTCCCACTGCATCTGCGAGCGCTGCCCCATGAGCATGCTGATCCGTCGGAGGTAGGTCGCCTCGCGCCGCCAGGGGACGTGTCCGAGCACCCGGGCCTGGCCGGAGGTGGGATGCAGCAGGCCGGCGAGCATTTTGAGGGTGGTGGTCTTGCCGGCCCCGTTGGGTCCCAGGAATCCGACGATCTCTCCGGCCTCGACCAGAAAGCTGACCCGGTCTACGGCCCGGACTTCGCGGAATGATCGGTGAAACACACTGCGAATCGAGGGCCAGAATCCGCCCTCGCGCACCGGAACGCGGAAGGTCTTGCTCAGGTTGTCCAGTTCTATCTGGGCCATGGCTCGTTGGGGGAGTGTAAGGCGGAACTCCTACATGAATCCATACCACTCTGCCTGACGAGCCGCCGGGCGGCATTCGGTGGCGGTCGGCGACGTTGCGGCCGGGCGAGGAGTCATCCCTCGCTCTGGGCGTCGAGATGTGACTCCGCGGCGGCGAGTATTTCGCGGATGACCTCCGGCATGGCTCGGTCGCGGAGGCGCACGCCCGCGGACTGGCGGTGTCCGCCGCCGCCGAAACGCTGGGCGATCTCCACCACGCTGGTCTGTCCTTCGCCGCGGAGATTCACCCGGACCACGCCCGGTTCTCCTTCCGAGAAGAGCATGGCAATGCAGACGTCCTTCAAGGCCAGGGGGATGGAGACCTGATCGTCGATCTCATCAGCGGTGCATTTGGACTCGGTGATGTCCTCATAGGTGAGGAAGCTGTAGGCGATGCGCCCGTCATCGGAGATCGTGGTGTGGTCGTAGGCCCGGCGGAGCAATTCGAACTCCGGCTTTCGTTGCGATCGGCAGAGCAGCTCGCCGATGTGCGAGACGTCGGCCCCGGCCTGGACCAGGTCGCCGGCCAGGTGGAGGGTGGCGGCGCTAGTGGAGGGCAGGCTGAAGCCGGCCGTGTCACCGTGCATGCCGGCGTAGAGCAGCGAGGCGATGCCTGGAGTGGGGTGCCAACCCAGTTGGCGGATCAGCCGGGCGATCATCTCACAGGTGCTGGCGGCGTGGGGATCGACCCAGTTGTACCTGCCGAAGTCGGGATTGGTAATGTGGTGGTCGAGGTTGATGACCGGGAGGTCGCCATCGAGGTCCGGCATGGGGTCGATGTCGATGCGCTTTTCACCGGCGGTATCCAGCACGATGATGGCGTCGGGATCACCGCCGGGCTTCCAGGTGTCGGCCAGCGGCACCTCGGGGGCCAGGTCGAACATGAAACGCAGCTTCTTGGCGACCCGCTTCTTGGTCAGGCCGGCGACGGCGTTGAGGCCCTGCCCGCGAAGGGTGTCCGCCAAGGCCAGGACCGCGCCGAGGGCGTCGGCATCCGGGGTCACATGAGCAACGAGGAAAGGCCGTTTCACGCGGCGCAGGGCGTCGAGAACGGACGGAGGCGGCGGTCGGCCCGTGGTCGACGGGCCGGCGGGCTCGTGGGAAGTTTTGATGTCGAGTTCTTGGCCGGTGTCCATGCAGTGTGGTACAGGATAATCGAATTGCTGGGCTGGTGCCAGACGCTCGAGCGCTGGCTGCTCAGAAGCTGATCATGCCTCCAGATCCTGATCTTCCCTGAGGATGTCGGGCGACCAGTCCGGACGTAAGGGCATGGGCTTTGGCACGCGGGCCGCAATCCCTTCTGAAACCGCCTCTGGGCAGGGATTCAAAGAGCTGCGATGTTAACGAACACACCGGCGTCATCGATCGCCGGGCCGAGAGGACGACCGCCGTTTTGGCGCTCGGAGTCGGCGTGCGTGGCGCTGGGTTGGCATCGGCCAGGGCGTCTGAAGAGCGTTTCTCGGTGGGTAGGCAGTTCGGTGGTTCAAAATGAGGACATAAAGATGGCCAGGGTTCGGGTGCGTGCTGGGGGGGAACACGCGGGGGCCGAAGCCCTGGCCGGAAATTCCAGCATAGCCAATCGGAAATCTGATGCAAGCACAAAAAGGTACC
>CAZFMS010000312.1:0-4972 GCA_964520125.1 uncultured Planctomycetaceae bacterium | reverse complement strand
ATGGCAAGACCCGGAGTCTAGGAAAGCCCTGGTCCCCCGTCAAGTGCTCACTTGGAGCATATCACGATTGCCAGTAGAGCGCCCGGTGGTGGGTTTTCTTGGAGGCCAGGCCGCGCGGGCTGAAGCCCGCGGCTCGTCGGCTACACCTGCAGTCGTGAAATGCTCCAACGCTCGGTGATGCTTGGTTTGGCGGGTTGATCCCCAAACGAGGGGGCGCCTGAGGGGTTCGGCAAAGACCGGGCCAAGGACGGACCGGCTCGTTCGGGGCCTCAGATGAACCAGGCGGTGGGCGATTCAGACCGGCCCGGAGCAGGTCATACGGGATTGATGCCGATGCGTACGGTACGCGTCCGGTGGTGGACGCCGAGGATGGTCAGGCGATACTGCTTGCCGGAGCGGCTACGGAAGGCCTGCGACCGCCCGACCGGCAATTCGCGAATCTTGGCGATGCGCTGCTTGCCTTCGAAGAGATACAGATCGGCGTCCAGGTCGCCGTCGGTGTCCTTGAGCAGGACCGTGACCCCGTCGATGAGGCTGGCCTGTCGTGGATAACGGCGGTCCTTCTTGCTCAAGGTGCGGATGACCGCGAACTCCCCCGGGCGCCCGGAGCGATCCTGCAGTCGCCAGACTACCCGTCCTTTTTCCTGAGACCGTTTGGGATACGCCTGGTCGTCTGGGTGTTCGCCCCTGGTCCGGGCGCCGGCGGTCGGCTGCCGTCGTCTGGCCGGCTCTTCCGCGGGATCCGCGCCGGCCTTGGCGAGGGCCTTGGCGAGGGCCGGTTCCGGCGCAACCCGCGGCCTGGGCCGGATCGGCCGGGCCCGCTTGGCCGGCTTGGGTGGGTCGGCCTTGCGTTCCATCTGGGGTGGGGGTCTGCCCGGCCGGTCCTCCGGGGTGGGCTCGGCCTTGGTGGCCGAGACTGCCGGGACCGCTGGATTCGGGTCTTCCTCCTCTTTTTTCGCTGGGGTTACGGCGCTCAACGCGGCCCGGTCGGGCTCGGGGTGGGTTGATCCGGACGCGATGGCGACGGCCTCGAGCGCCTTGCTCTCGGGCGGCGCCGAGTCCTGCTCGACGACCGGCTCGGAAACCGCGCTAGCTTCCGGAGACGCGGTGGGCGGTCGAGGCCCGGTCGCCACCAGCGCGCCTGCATCCGCTGCGGTGACGATCTCCCCTGGTCCCGCGGAGGCCTGGCCGGTGCCGGCCTGGGCCGTCCCGCTCCTGGGCTCGGCCAGGGCCAGGGATACGGATCCTCGGCGGAGCCAGTCGGCGCGGGCTTCGGCGATTTCGGTGGCGTGCTGGTCTTGAATCCGCCTGATGATGCCCGGCGCCTCGTAATGATTGGGGGAGATCTCCAGTACCCTCATCCACATCCGCCAGGCGTCTGGATAGCGTCCTTCCTCGGTTGCCGCCCTGGCCTGGGACTCCCAGAAGCCCGCCGCCGGTGGACCGGTACGCTTGATTCCCGAGGCCACCGCTCCGCTGCCGGGATGTTCGCGGGCCGCCAGGCGATACTTGTCATAGGCTACGTGGACCTCACCGCGGCTCTCCGCCTTGCGGCCCACCCGGTAGGTTTTTCCGCTGCAGGCCGGTCCGCCAACGGCCAAGCCCATGGCGCAGAAGCAAATCAGAGAGCGGGCCCCGTTAATCACCACCCACCTCCCGGCCTCTTGGCCAGCAGCTTGTCCATCACCGAGCGGTCCAGCGGATAGGGCTCGCTGGTCAGGACCCGCGGGGCAATCACGGCGGCGACGAATTCAGGATTAGTCACCGAGGTGTGTCCCCCGCTCCAATCGAAGGCCACATAGGAGGGGAGCCAGGGGAGGTTGATCACTCGTCGGTAGGCGGCCGCCGCTTTCGCCCCGCGGTCGGGCAGTTGGAAGCCGGTGCGGCCCGCCGGAGCCCCGCGTTTGCCGTCGGCGTTGATGGTCAGGGCGCTGAGAATGCCGTCGTGGGGACTGCAGGTGGCGTAGAGGTTGCGTCGGACGTGGCTCATGGCTTTTTGCAGATCGTGCCGGGCCGATACCGACGGGGAGAACAGCACCACGTTGTCCACCGCCACGTCCTTCTCCAGTTGCTCGAGGGCCGACAGAATCACCGCCGTGCCGGCCGAGAGCCCCATCACGTTGATCCGGCCGGTCGGGTCGTTTTCGCGTACTTCCTCGATCTTCCGGGCCAGCCGCCGGGCGACCCACCTGCTCTTGGTGGTCACCAGGTGATCGTGAGCCGGCCCGAGGTAGGCACTCCAGTTAAAGGTCTCGAATTTGCCT
Organism: uncultured Planctomycetaceae bacterium; assembly: GCA_964520125.1. Classification (GTDB taxonomy): domain Bacteria; phylum Planctomycetota; class Phycisphaerae; order UBA1845; family UTPLA1; genus JAFGQA01. Next base: position 2,708 of record CAZFMS010000312.1, on the reverse strand, counting down.
GTATAACCCGCCTCTTGCAATCCGCGCCTTACCGACCTGGCGCTACTGTACCATCCGGCCCCGTCAAGGTAGAAGACGATCGGGCCGCGTGGGGGCTCGCTGCAGCCCCCCAACACCGCGAGGGCCGCGATGGCCAGCACGATTGCGGCAAGGAGCCGGCTGGAGGCGGAGCCCCCCGGTCTGTCAACTCGAATTGCTCGGCCAGGGGCACAGGAGGCCATCATGTTCCGCCGGGCTCGCTGATGTCCCAGCCTTTCTGCTTCTCGTGTTGCTGGATTTCCTCGAGGGTCAGGGCCTCGGGGAGAGGATCCTTCTTCTCGGTGATGTTGGTTCCGTCGCCAAACAGTTCGGCATTCTTGGCCGTCCATTCCTTGTAGGGCTCGGGAACCTCCTCGTCGGTGTAGATGGCATGCACCGGGCATTCCGGGATGCAGAGACCGCAGTCGATGCAGGTCTCCGGGTCGATCACCAGTATCGCCGGATCCTCGATTTCCCAGAAGCACTCCACCGGACACACCGTCGCACAATCCGTGTAACGGCAGTTCACACATCGTTCTGTTACAACGTGAGTCATGGTTCCTCTTCCTCATTCTGCTCGTATTGGCCTTCCCGGTAGCCTCGGCGATTGCCCTGGGGCGCGGATATAAGACTAAGATAGCGGCCGGACGTCAACATCTCCATCGTTTTCCAGGTGCGGGCGCCTGCCGGGGGGGCTTCCGTCCGCTGCCGCAGTCCTTATCTTCGTCCACTCCCTCCGCGGAACGGGAGGTTGGTTGCCCCCGACCCTCAGCCCGGCGATGATAGGTCCGCCTGGCAGCGGCCGTCGCGCTATTCCCGTTGATGTCCGGCAGGCGTTGCTGCCAGGCAGACCGACTCCGGGAATAAGAAATGGACCGTTTCCTTGCCCTAACCAAGTCTCAGAGCGACTATCGGCGAGCCAGGTACGCCATCCTGCCGGTGCCGTACGACGCGGCGGCCAGCTTCCTGACCGGGGCGCGACGGGGTCCCAGCGCGATCATAGCATCCAGCAATCACCTGGAGGACTTCGACGAAGAATACGACCGCGAGTTCGTGAAGGCCGGGATCGCCACCCTGGAGGCCCTGGAGCCCAATTCCGCCGGGCCCGAGTATATGCATCAGGATATCTACCGCGCTGCCCGGCGGGTGGTCCGCGACGGCAAGTTCCTCATCGGACTGGGTGGCGACCATTCAATCACCAGCGGCCTGGTCCGGGCCGTGCGGGGCAAGTACAAGAACCTGAGCGTCCTCCAGATTGACGCCCATTCCGACCTTCGGGACACCTACCAGGGCTCACCGTACAGCCATGCCTGCGTGATGCGGCGGGTGCTGGACCTGGGCGTGCCCGTGGTGCCGGTGGGGATCCGTTCTTACAGCCTGGAAGAACACCGCTTCATGACCCGGCAGGGGATCACGCCGATAACCGCCCGAGAGATGTTCGAGGACCCGGATGCCCTCCAGCGGGCCGTGGAGGCATTGACCGGCAGGGTCTACGTCACCATCGACATTGACGCCTTCGACCCGGCTTACGCGCCCGGCACGGGCCTGCCCGAGCCGGGGGGGCTCGATTGGCATCAGGTGTCGGACCTCCTGAGGGCTACGGCCATGTCTCGAACGATCGTTGCGGCCGACGTGGTTGAGGTCATCCCGATGCCGGCCGGTGTCCAGACCGAATTCCTCGCGGCCAGGCTGGTGTACAAGCTGATCGCCCACCTGGAGGCCCATCGGTAGCCCCCCGAGAGTCGCGGTCGCAGGGGATTGAGCGGGGGACAACGGCTGTCCAGCGGCGGCGGGGAGGACCGTTTCTTGCATCTACCACCCCTCAGGCGATAGAATAGTCTGGTGTCGTCTGCCATCCCGCTGTTCGAGCAGGCCGTGAGGAACCACCAGTGATCGTGCGGGAGTGGTGACCAATGAAGCTCGCAAATTCAGCAAACCAGACTATAATAGTCGCTTGGTTAGTGCTCGGCTGGGCCACACTGCCCGGTGTCTATGCCGGCTCGATCGTGGCCTGGGGTCTGAACGAGGCCGGCCAGCTTTCCGTCCCCGAGGGCGACGACTTCGTGGCCGCCGCGGCCGGGGAGGCCCATAATCTGGTCCTGCGGGCCGACGGGTCGGTCGAAGGCTGGGGCAGGAACGACTATGGTGAGACCGACCCGCAGCCGGGGAATGACTTTGCGGCCATCTCGGCGGGCGCCTACCACAGCCTGGCTCTGATGAACGACGGTTCCCTGGCCGCCTGGGGGTACAACGACTACGGCCAGACCGATGTCCCCCCGGGCTACGACTTCGTGGGCGTCTCCGGGGGCGGCTATCACAGCCTGGCCGTCAGGGAGGGTGGTTCGCTGGCCGGCTGGGGTGATAACCGCTTCGGCGAGACCGACGTGCCCACCACCTCCGATTATGTGGCTGTCGCCGCGGGCCTGGAATTCAGCTTGGCCCTCAAGGAGGACGGATCGCTCGCCGCCTGGGGCAGGAACGACAATGGCCAGATCGATGTGCCCGAGGGCAACGACTACGTGGCCATTTCCGCCGGCTTCGAGCACGGCCTGGCCCTGAAGATCGACGGCTCGATCATTGGCTGGGGCTCGAACCTCCAAGGTCAAATCGCCATCCCCCCGGGCAACGACTTCGTGGCCGTCGCTGCGGGATTCATGCACAGCCTGGGCCTCAAGGCCGACGGCCAGATT
>CAZFMS010000311.1:0-4999 GCA_964520125.1 uncultured Planctomycetaceae bacterium | reverse complement strand
AAACGCGCCCATAAGTACCGCAATACCATCGCCGCTTAGTTCACGGCGTTGCCCGTGAGGGGCCGCCGGTCGGGTGCTCGCGCCAATCGACCGTTTGGGTAGCCGCACCGGCGGACCCACCGCCCCCGGCAGACCATCAAGTAGCCCGGCAATGCAGTCTCGCGGTGTCCCGTAGTGCTGTCCGGCTTTGGCCCGGCGATGCTGTCGGCCCGTGGCCTGACGATGTTGTCTCGCTGTAGTCCGCCGGGGCCGAGCCATTGCCCTCCTCACGCCCGGTACGCATAATCCCCCCCGTGTCCCTGCTGGAAAGACCTTTCCACCTTCTGCCCCGGGTCGGGCGACACCGTTCGTTCTGGCTGGGGCTCCCGCTGCTGCTGTACGTCTGGACCCTGGGCGGGCCGTTCCTCTTTGACGATCTGCACCTGCTTCTCGATACCGAGCGCTACATTGCCGGAGAGTCCGACCGCCTGGACCTGTTCCGGTTCGCCCCCACCGAAGAAGATTGGCGCAGGCTGCGCGACCGGGGCACCTACCCCTGGTGGGCCCCGGAAGTCGCCCGCGTCGACCTGTTCAGGCCTATCGCCGAGTGGTCCTTCTACCTCGACACCCGACTATTCGGCCGAAATGCCGCGGGGCACCGGGTCATCAGTCTGTTGTGGTTCGCCTTGGCCCTCATCTGCGTGCACCGGCTTTACTGGGTGGCCGGCCAGGACTCGGCCCGGGCGGGCCTGGCGACGTTTTTCTTGGGCATCTCGCAGACCGTTGCCCAGCCGGTTACCTTCATCAGCAACCGCAGCGACCTGCTCGTGCTGGTGGGAACGACCCTTGCGGCGGGGGCCTATTGGCGTGCCGCGTCGACTGCGCCGGCCGGCGCCCAATCCACAATCCCCCAGCTCCGATCGGCGAACTGCTGTCGGAGGTCCTCGATCTTCCTCGTCTTGCTGGCGGCCCTGGGGTTCACCTTCGCCTTGTTGTCCAAGGAAACCGCCGTTGCCCTGGCCGGCGTGATCGGCATCCACGAGTTGATCATCCGTCGGCGTCGCGTTCACCTCGGCCGGAACCGCACGCGCACGGCAATTGCCGCGATGATCTTGATCATGGCCGCGGCCTACCTGGCATATTATGCCGTCTCGCGACAGTGGCATCTCGGTCTGTCGAGCGAAACGGCCGGTCGATGGTCGTCACTGGCCAATGCCCCTCGATCTCTGCTGCTCTACTTGGTGGTCTGGACCGTCGGCTTTCCGATTAGCGTGCTCATCCCGGCGGCTGACGGTTGGACAATCGCCTGGGCCGCGGTAGGCGGGGTCACCGCGCTCCTGGTGGCCTGGCACCTGCGGAGGGTTCTCCGGAAAGGGCCTCCATCGCGTGGTCGTTCGGCGACTCCGTTCTTCATTGCCTGGGCGGTGGTGTTCCTTCTCCCGGCCTTGGCGGCCAATCCAGAGGTGCGGGTGGTCTGCCCGGCCACCGTCGGCTGGGCCTATCTACTGGCGATCCTGCTGAAGCCGAAACGAGAAGGTGCGGCCTCCGCGCCGCTGTGGGTCCGCCACTGGCTGCTGGCCGCCAACGGGGGAGTCAGCCTGGCCTGCGCGATCGGAGCGGTCATCTATTCCAACGCTGCCGAACGGGGGGCCCGCCAGAGCGTCCGAGCCTACCTGGCGGTCCAGGCCGCGCCGCTCGCTGACGGAGACACCCTGATCGTCGCCGAACCGACCTCAGGCCTGGAGCTGGTTTGCGCCGGCGACCGTCTGGAGTTTCTGACCGGCCGCAAAAACGTCGCCTTGTCCTATCTGACCCTGCCCGGCACCGGCGCCGAGATAAGGCGGCTGGATGATCACGCTCTCCTGGTGACTTCGTCCGGGCCGCTATTGGGGAGTCCCATTCAACGTCGCGTTCTCGGTTCTGGTTGGAAGCCCCGGCTGGGGGACAGCTTCCATCTGCGGGAATTCACCGCGGAGGTCACCGCGGTGGCAGATGATGACACCGTGACGGCACTACGATTTCGCTTCGACCGGCCCCTGGCCTCACCGCGGTTACACTTCCATCCACCGGGGCTCGCGGAGACGGCCCGGGGGGCGGCTTCTGACCAGGCCGGGAATCCCGCCGGGCCCTGAGGCTCGAGAAATGTCTGACCGACCCTGCCGATCGGGTTAAAACCCGGTTATCAGAGGCGGCCTATTGGGCTGCCACCGACCGGCCGGCCTCGGACAGGGAGGCGACAATGCGCGATCCGCGCACCCGGTAGGCGGTCTTCCCCCAGCGCAACTGGCCTCGGCCGGTAATCACCAGCCAGGCCCAGACTAACAGCCCCGCGGTGAGGATACTGCCCAGCACAAACGAGAAGACCGACGGGTAGTCCTCCAGGGTCATCACGAAGAGCCGTCGCACCACGTAGAGCATCGCCGCCACGTGGAGGACACAGGCTCCGGCGAAGATGCCCCCGGGGACTGATCCCCAAGTTACGGCGGCATACAGAGAGACCGGCAGGAGCCACAGCGGCAAGGCCACCCCACCCAATAGGAGCTGAGTGCTCACCAGGATGCGCCAGGGCTGGACCAGACTACCGATCAACACGCGAGTCAGCGCGTTGCAGGTGCCGGAGAAGGTGTTGTCCCGGGAGGTGACGTAGAGCCCCTTGCCCAGCCCGGACCAACGCTTCAAGCCCAGGGCGGCCGCCCGGTTGGCGATGATCACATCCTCGGCCAACTCGGCCTGCACTGCGGCATGCCCGCCGACCTGGCGATAGGCATCCTTGGAGAAAAGCATGAACTGACCGTTGCCCAACTTCACCTCGGTGTTGGCTGCCCCGCGGCGCCGGCTGAGAAAGGCCCACAGACCGAGCAGCCAACTGGCCGCCGGAGTCAGCAAACGCTCCCAGGGGCTCAGCAGCTCCAGCCTGGGCCACAGGGAGACGAACTCCAAGTCCTCGTCCATGACCTTTCGCATCACCGCGGCGATGGCCCCGGGTTCCAGCCGGCAGTCACAGTCCATAAACAGGAGATAGTCCGAATCCGCCGCCTCGGCGGCCACCGCCAACGCATGGGTCTTGCCGATCCAGCCCTCCGGCAGGTGATGGATCTCTATGAGGTCGACAGGCGCGGCAGGGTCATCCGCCATCACGGCCTGGACTCGGGCGCTGGTGGCATCGTCGCTCCGGTCGTTGACCACGGTGATCCGAAGGCTGCCGTAGTTCTGCCCGAGCAGCCTCTCCAGGCAGGTTCCAATCCGATCCTGCTCGTTGTGGGCGGCGATAAACACCCGCAACGTCGGATCTCCGGGGTCGGCCCGGGCGTCCGCCAGCGGTCCAATCCGTATTTCCTGGTCCCCGCGCAGAGCCCGCACCCACAGCATCCCCCAGATCCACAGGAGGACCACCAATAGGTAGAGACCAAGCAAGAGCCAAACAAGAAACGTCAAACCAGAACCTCTCCTGATACGCCAGATCCACGACGAAGCTGTTGTTAGTCTATACATCGACCGGCGCATTTGCAAAGCTAGAGTGCTTGCCGGAACATACCCCATGGCAAATACTGTCCTGCGCCGGCGGGCGGCGGATTGGGGCGTTCCCCGTCAGATCCCGGCCCGCCGATACGCCCCGACCGGTATGGCAATGACGTTGTCCAGACGCATACCTTCCAACCCCTGCGACCATCTCTGCTTTGCCCACCACGGCCACATGCCGCGTCAACCCCGGGCCGGCAACGTGGCCTTCATGGTCTTCGAGGCCGTGGGCCGGGCTGAGCCGGATAGAGTCATCGATGCCCCCGCCGCGGTCATGCCGCCCCGCCCGGTAACCTCGGCCTCGCTGCAGGTATCATTGACCGGTGGGCGACCTTACTGGAATACGCCTGACCCGCGCCTCCGGGCCGCGCGCCGGGCCGACCGGCAAGCCTACGGCTACGATGATCTGCGAAAAGACTCGGCCGACTGGAGTGATAGCCTGGGCCCGTTCGGCGAGGCCTCTACCGCGATTCCTGAACGACGGCGCATCCGTTCCATTGCCGGAACCAGGATCACTAATATGTGGGGTTGCGCCCCGATGGGCACGCCTCCGGGCTGGAATCCGATCTTCAACAAGTTCGAAGGCCGGATCAACCTGGTCCTCTCGCGGGCCCATCCCGCTATTCCCGCGGAACTGGCCCACCGCCGTGTCGACTTGATCGAGGAGGATATCTTCGACCGGGCCTGAGCGGCCCGCCGACCCATAGGCGCCCCGCCCGGGGTGTTCCCCCTTATCATGACTACCTCCGGCCAGCGCATCCCGCTGAATCCTTGTGACTACCTGATCTACGGCAAGCACCGTGCGCTGGTGAGCAGCCGCCAGGGCGGAAACATCGCCTACATGATGATCGACGCCCAAGGCCAGGCCCCGCCCGATCTGGTCCGCGACGCGCTCGCCTCCGCGATGGGCGCCCACCCGGTCACCCTTGGACGGCTGGCATTCTCCCTCCTTGGAGGAAGACCACACTGGGCCCTGCCTCCCTGTCCTGGCGAGTCCGCTGATCGGGCGGCCCAGCAGGCCTACGTCTATGACGACCTTCGGGACCTCGAGGATTGGCGAGGCCGTCTCGATCAACTATGTCAGGCGCGTTACGCCGCTGACTGGGATCTGGCCGGCGGGCCGCAGGTCCGCTTGGAGCACTACGCCCTGCCGGAGGGCGGAACCCGTTTTTGCATCCGCTGGCCGCATTGCTTGATGGATGCGGAAGGGGCCCAGTTATTCCTCGCCGAGATCGGCGCCGGCTCCGGAGCCGCCGCCGGGGCGAAGGATCGTGAACGCCCCCGCCTGGAGCGTCAATCTGACGATCGACCCATCGACGTGCTCGTCGGTCGGTCCTGGGGCGAGAAGGTCAGGATGTTCGGTCGGGGCCTCGCCCTGCAACGGGGCAACCAGGGCCTGGCCATTCGACCGCCCATCGACGATCGGCGACCCCCCTTCACCGAACACCGGTCCCTGCATCGACACTTCGACGGTCATGATTTCCGTCGATTCCAGGACAGG
>CAZFMS010000310.1:0-5026 GCA_964520125.1 uncultured Planctomycetaceae bacterium | reverse complement strand
GTAGTCGTCGGGATTGAAATCGACCGCGGGCTTTTTGAAGACCGTACTCCGACCGGTCACCATGTCATAGCGATAGACCGTCCGCGGCGTGCTGTAATTGGTGAAAGAGTAGAACGTCTCCTTGTCCCCGCGCTTGCCGCCGAAGCCGCTGGCGGTACCCAGGCCGGGAAAGGCGACCTCTCGGGCCAAGGCCCCGTCGAAGTCGTACATCCGAACCACGCTGTGGGCGTCCTTCAGGTATGAAGTGACGAACAGATTGTTGACCAGATTGACCCCCCGGAGGGCCTCCTCGGCCTGGGGGATGACCTCCCGCCAATTCTCTCTCTCGGGCCTGCGCGTGTCAACGGCTATCACCCGGCTGCGCGGGGCGTCGAGATCGGTCTTGAACCAGAATACCGGCCCGTCATTGTCGACCAAGTGGTACTGGGCGTCGAACTCATCGAGCAACTCCACGATCGGGGCATCGGGCGTCGCCAAGCTCTTGTAGAACACGGCATTGTTGTGGGTGTCGCTCTTGGAGACGTGGATGACCAGATAATAGCCATCGTCCGTTACGCTACCGTAGAACATCCAATCTTTCTCGTCCGGCCGGTCGTAGATCAGCTTGTCCTGCTCCTGCGCGGTGCCCAGGCGGTGGTAATAGAGTTTGTGGTAGTAGTTCTGGCTTTGCAGTTTCTCCTGCTCGTCGGGTTGGTCGTAACGGCTGTAGAAGAAGCCCTGACCCTTCTTGGTCCAGGACATCCCGGAAAACTTCACCCATTTTACGTGGTCGGTCAGGTCCGCGCCGGTCTGCACGTCGCGCACCTGGTACTCCTGCCAGTCCGATCCGGCGACCGACAGCCCGTAGGCCATGTACTTGCCGTCCTTGCTGACGCTGTACCCGGACAGAGCGACGGTGCCGTCTTCACTGAGCTTGTTGGGGTCGAGCAAGACCCGCGGCTCGGCGTCGATCGAGTCGGCGGTGTAGAGCACGCTCTGGTCTTGCAGTCCATCGTTCTTGGAGAAGAAGTACCGTCCGCCCTCCTTGAACGGCGTGCCGTACTTCTCATAGTCCCACAGCTTGGTCAGCCGGGCCCTGATCGAGTCCCGGGCGGCGATCCGCTCCAAGTAAGGAAAGGTCACCTCGTTCTGGGCCTTCACCCAGGCGGCCGTCTGGGGGGAGTCCAGGTCTTCCAGCCAGCGGTAGGGGTCGGCCACCTTGGTGCCGTGGTAGTCATCTACGTGGTCCACCTTCTTGGTCTGCGGATAGACCAGCGACTGCTCGGCGGTCTGCTGATCTTGCAGACACCCCCAGGCCCCGATGAGAGACAGTCCGCCAACCAAAGCCAGGACGAAACGCATTGCACGCATGTTTAGCTCCTCTCGCAGGAACGACGATTATTATCATTCGGGCATTGCCCCCTACGGCTGCTGGGGGGCACGAAACCGCAAGGATACCGTAACCACCGCCGGCGTCCACCGACCCGGGCCCGGGCGCACCGCCCTTGCCCCCCAAGGGCCCAAGCCGGAGAATGGACGCCCGTCGTCTTCCGCATGAATAGTCGAACCAACGTGGGGCCCGGAGTCATGGACCATTTCACTTACCGCAACGGTGAACTTCACTGCGAGGATGTTCCCGTATCGGGCATCGTCGCAGAGGTCGGCACACCGGCGTACATTTATTCCGCGGCCACGCTGGTCGACCATTACGACGCGCTGGCCGAGGCGTTCAAGAAGCTGAATCCGATCATCTGCTATTCGATCAAGAGCTGTGCCAACTTGCACATCTGTCGACTGCTGCGCGCCCGCGGGGCGGGCTTCGACGTGGTCTCCGGCGGAGAACTGGTCCGGGCCTTGGAGGCCGGCGGCGATCCTGCCCGAATCGTCTTCGCCGGCGTGGGCAAGACCGACCGGGAGATCCGCCAGGCCATCGAGGCGAATATCGGCTGGTTCAACGTCGAGTCCGAGGCCGAACTGCAAGACCTGACCGCCATCGCCGGGCAGTGCGGGGTACAGGTCCGAGCCGCCCTGCGGGTCAACCCCGACGTCGACCCGCAGACCCACCGCCACACCACCACCGGCAAGAAAGAAAACAAGTTCGGCGTCGATCTGGAACGCGGGCGGCGCGTCTTCGGCGAATACGGCAGGTCCCGGACGGTCCGGCTGTGCGGCATCCATCTGCACATCGGCTCGCCGGTCAACACCGTCGAACCGTACGTACGGGCGATCAAGCGCTGCCTGACCCTGATCGACGAGCTGCGCGCAGACGGCCTCACCGTCGATACCCTCGACATCGGAGGAGGATTCGGGGCCCACTATCGGAGCGAAGAGGCCCCGGCCGCGGCTGGTTACGCCGAGCAGATTGTACCCCTGCTGGAGGGCCGCGACCTGCAGATCATCATGGAGCCCGGACGATCGATCGCCGCCAACGCGGGCATCCTGGCGGCCAAGACCTTGTACCTGAAGCAATCGGGTGATCGCCACTTTGTAATCCTCGACGCCGGGATGACCGAACTGCTACGGCCGGTGCTGTACGACGCCTATCATTTCATCTGGCCCGTACGGCCCCGTGCCGGCTTCATCCCCGCCGGGCGCGGCGAAGAGCAGGCCATGCCCGGCCTGCTGGCCATGGACATCGTCGGCCCGGTCTGCGAGAGCGCCGACTTCCTGGCCAAGGACCGCCCCCTGCCGCCGATCGAATCCGGCGACTTGCTGGCCGTGTTCTCCAGCGGAGCCTACGGAATGGCCATGGCCAGCCACTACAACTCACGGCCCAACCCGCCGGAGGTCCTGGTCGAGGGAGACACCTACCGCATCATCCGGCGGCGGGAAACCTACGACGACCTGCTGGCCGCCGAGAGGGTGTAAGCTGGAAGGACGAGCGTTTGAACAGAGTGGGTGCCGCTGGCGGCTTGTCCGCCAGTGCCCGCACAAGTGATCGACGCACGGGCAGGCAGGATGCCCGTGGCACCCGTGGGTGGCGCCTGTTCACATACTACTCATTCCCGCTCAGATCAAAGCCATGATCGTTAATGGCCCGAGGCAGATGAGGTGGTCTGGCCGTTCATGATCGTCCGGTGGCCGCGCAGGCGTTTGATCCTGGCCTCAATTTCTTCCCGCATCCGATCGGTGAACCGGTGGGGCTTCGAGACGTAGATGCGCCGGGCATCCAGGTCGAGGGCTGTTTGCAGTTCGCCGGCCGCGGACTCTCGCGTCGCCTGGTCCCCGGTAACATCGGCCAACTTTGCCAGCAGGTTGGCCAGCATCAGGCGCTTGGTGGGGGCCGTCGGATAGGCGGCGACGGCGCTACCCACACCGGCGATCGATCGCTCCAGGTCGGCCGGGTCGGCCGCCAACGTGAATCGACGATAGTGCAGAGTGGCCAGCAGATGCCAGGCGAGGGCGTTGGCCGGATCGCGCCGTTGAAACTCTTCGACCAGCTCGATGACCGAATCGACCTGGGGCACGCTCTCCGTGCGCAGAGTCAATTGTTCGGCCAGTTCCTCGATCGCCGTCCCGTCGAGGGGATAGCATTCGACGGCGTCCGCGTAGGCTCGATATCCAGGCGACTCCATGTACTCGGTCCACGACGGCGGAGACGACTCGAGCCGGCCTTCCCGCAAGGACTTCCCCAGACGGGCCGCCGGTACGACCAGGAAAACCACCATCAGCAGGATGCCGATCATGCCGCACGCCGCTGATGCGACGCAGACCCCTCGACACCAGAATCCACCCGCAGCCCCGGTCTTTCCGGCAGGAGTCGCCCCTGTCCGAGAGGTAGCCGACCGCAAGTCCTCCGGGCGAGCAGCGCAATCCCTGACCGCCAGGGCAACGGCCATCATGGCGAAGAACGTCGTTGCCGCCCCCGGCTGGAACATCGCCAGGTCGATCCCCGTGTGCAGCAGGAAGCCGATCAAGCCCGCGCAGATGCCCCACAACATCGGCGTTGGGTCGTCATCGAGGAACTGAGTGGAGCAGGCGGATTCGATCGACGAACCACTGAAGCCGATGACCCAGGGTACCGCCGCGACCCAGATGCTGATGGCCACGTATTCAGGCCCCGAGCCGGCCAGCAGCCAGGCCAGCCAGCCGAGAACGACCGCCCCGACGCCCGCCGTCCACAAGACAATCGAGCCGGTCCCGACCGGTGCCACGCCAATCTCGGCCCCGCCGACAGCGCCCCGGGCCCCGGAATCCGAGTCCCCCAATCCGCAATCCGCATTCCGCAATCCGCAATCGTCCAACGCCTGCGACCGGGCGATCCGCCGGGATACGCCCATGAACAGCACCAGCAGCCCCGCCAGTCCGAGCAGGCCCCATTCGGTGCTCGCCCGGACCACCCAACTATGCGGCGACTCGACCTCCTCGGGGCACTCGACCGATTTGTAGCGGGTGAAGAGGCGGCCGAAGTTGTTGGCCCCCACGCCCCCCGGTCCCTGGTCCTGGAGTAGGTCCCAAGCACCCTGCCAGTACATGGACCGAAAGAGCATCGAGCGGCCGAGGAGTTGGGGATTGGTCCTCAAGACCCCGACCACCGCGCCGCCGCCAAGAAGCACCCCCACCCAGAGAACGATCCACAGGCGATTGCGGATTGCTGATTGCTGATTGCGGCTCGGAGATCGACGGCGCCGGGCCGTCCACCATTCGCTCGACGCCCAGACCAGCAGGGCCACCATCAAGGCGGCCAGCGCCCCTTTACTCTGGGCCCCGACCAGGGCCGCCACCCCGGCGGCGCTGATCAGCAGCGGCAGTCCCAGCGTCCACGCCGGACGGCGGCCGAACCTGCTGGAGGCCGCCGCCAGGCCGGCCATCACCATCAGGATCAGATAGCTACCCAGGACGTTGGAATGGGCGAAGTAGCCGGTCACCAGGCGGCTTCGAAGCCGCTGCTCATAGTCGTGCAGGAAGCCCGCCCCCTGGGAGCCGTCCCTGCCGCCCGGGCCGCCTCCGACGAGTTCGCCCTTGTGCTCCTCGTAGTACTCAATCGTCTCGGGCAACTCGACCCAGTGTTGATAGGCGCACTTGGTCACCATCATCGACCCGGTGC
>CAZFMS010000309.1:0-5037 GCA_964520125.1 uncultured Planctomycetaceae bacterium | reverse complement strand
GGACATGGTCGGCCCCCTCGGCCAGGACGGCCTTAAAGCCCATTTGGCTGACCGCCTCGCCGAGTTCGTTGTTGTAGATCAGCTCGGTGTTTCGGAAGGTCCGGCCGGTGCCGCCGAATAGGGACTTGATCTTCTGCTGGTGCAGGGCGACCTGTGCGGCGAACTCCTCGCGGGAGTAGAGGAAGGCCAGGCTGTGGTGGTAGGTTTCGGCCAGGAACTCGACGCAGCCGGTCTCGGCCAGGCGTTGGAAGCTCTCCACGACCTCCGGGGCGTACTCCTCGAACTGGTCGAGAACCACGCCGGTCAAGGAGAAGGCCACCCGAAAGCGACCTTCATGCAGCTTGATGAGGTCGTAGAGGCATTGGTTGGCGGGCAGGTAGCACTTGCCGGTGACCTTGCGGCAGATCTCCCGGTTCTTCTGCTCGTCGAAGTAGTTGGGGGCCTTGTCGAAGATCGAATACCGGCGCAAGCGAAACGGCTGGTGGACCTGGAAGTAGATGCAGACCGACGGCATGGGCGGGACCTTTCAAGTTGGCAACCGTGCCATTGTAGGACCGTCCCGGTTGTTGGCAATGGGGATACGCCGCGACCGCCGCCCCCAGTTGTTGAATCTCGTCACCGGCCGGTGGCTTGGGGCTGGTTACTATCGTTTGGGCGGCCGCTTGGGCTTGGCGCCGTTGAGGTTCTCGACGCGTACGATGTGGATGAGCGAGCAATAGGCGACATTGTCGGCGATGCCGCTGCCTTCGACCTCTTCCAGGCCGATCTCCACCGTCGAGCGGGTGAGGAAGGCCATTTCGGGGTGTTTGACGTCGTACTTCCGGCCGTCGGAGAAGGTGATGCGGATGGGTACAAATGGCTGGCGTCGCAGCCGGGCTCGAAGTTCCTCGGCGCGCATGAGATGGCTCCACCTGCATCTTACGGAGGTTTGGTCTGCCCGGCAACCTTCTATCTGAAACCAGAGGTCTGGAATCACTCAAGGCTGGGTTGAAGACTGGTCCCCACGATGCTCTATTCGTGTTCGCGAGGGGCAATATGTGATGATCTCCCCCCAGTTCCTGAGGCATCTGTGGGCATCGAGCAGGCATTTGGTGCGAGGGCATATGGTGGAACTCGGGAACCCAGACGATGCGATCTCAGCCGCCTGGGCCGGCGGAGGCCGATTCGACGGCGGACTGGTAGACGTTGATGCAGCCCTGGGCGGAGTCTTTCCAGGTTAGCTTGCGGATTTCGAAGCTGCCGTGCTCGCGGAGGGTGGCCTGCAGGGGGGGGTGGCGCAGGACGGCGATGATCTTGTTGGCCATCTCGTCGATGTCCCAAAAGTCTACCTTGAGGACGTGGGTGAGGATCTCGGAGACCCCGGATTGCTTGGAAATCAGGACCGGGACGTCGTGGGAGAGGGCCTCGAGAGGGGCGATGCCGAAGGGCTCGCTCACGCTGGGCATGACGTAGAGGTCGGCCATCTTGAAGACCCGGGCCACGTCGCCGCCGCGGAGGAACCCGGTGAAGACCACCTTGTGGCCGATGCCCATCTCGGCGGCCATCTCGATGGAGCGGCGGATCATGTCGCCGCTGCCGGCCATGACGAAGCGGACGTTCTTCTCGTACTCGAGGACCTTACGGGCGGCCCCGAGGAAGTACTCCGGGCCCTTCTGCATGGTGATCCGGCCGAGGAAGAGGACGATCTTCTCGTCCTTGCTGATCGGGGGGGGCAGTTCGCCGTGGTGGCCGTTGGTGTCGATGGCGTTGTAGACCACCTCGACGTTGTCGGGCGGGGCGGAGTAGCGACCCAGGACGATGTTCCGGGTCAGATGGCTGACGCAAATGACCCTCCGGGCGGCGTGCATTCCGTGGCGTTCGATGTCGTATATGCGCTGGTTGACGTGCTCGCCGCTACGGTCGAATTCCGTCGAGTGGACATGAATGACCAGCGGCTTGCCACTGGCTGCGGCGACGGCGATGCCGGCGGGATAGGTCATCCAGTCGTGGGCGTGGATGACGTCGAAGTCCTCCCCGCGGGCCAATTGCAGGGCCATGCGGGCATAGCGATGGACCTCGGCGAACATGTCGCCGTCGTAGTGGGCATGGCCGCCGACCGGGCTGCCGGCATCAGCGAGGATAGACCGTTCACCGGCCGAGGCCGGCCAACCCAATGATGCGAGGGCGGACTCTCCCGGCCCGGGGTCCTGGACGGCGCCGGCCGGGGTGGCTCTCACCTCGGGCGAAGCATAGGCCCGCAAGGTGGAAGGGATGGCTCGGAATTGGACGTTGCTCAACTCCTTCTGGGAGTAGGAGGCCCAGGGGTCGGAGGCATCGGCGGCCGTCTGACTGGCCAAGCTGGCGGGGGTCTTGAGCTGAACATGAGTGTCGTCGCGGCTGACCACCGTCTGGGGCAGGACGAAGATGATGTGGTGGCCGAGTTCGCTCATGGCCCGGGAGAGGCCGTAACAGGCCGTACCCAGCCCACCGCTGATGAAAGGAGGAAACTCCCAACCGAGCATGAAGATATTCATTGGTGCAATTATCGCAGCTCAGAGAGCGAGTATGTTCTGCCGCCTGGAACGGTACTCGGGCTGTCCTTGATCTGGAAAGGCTCGCCCGATCGGCGAGGCGGGAACCAGAGCTTGCCGTCCTTTGCCATCACCGCCCGGCGCCTCAGGGGCGGTCTCAATTCGAGTCGTCCGGGCGATTAATGGTCAGTGCGAACATCCGGGCCGCTGCCTTCGCCGGGGCGACCTTTCCCTGCCGCTCCACGCCTGCCGGGGCAAGAAATATTCTCGCCCCCAGGCTCTGACCAGCGACCCGCAGCGCCTTGCCGCTCGTAGAATCGCGAGTCCGTTCGACGGCGGATGAGTATCCGGGCGGTCGGTCCGCCTGTCAATACACTATCGTCTAGAGATTCAACAGCGATCCGGCGCTTTATATTCGCCGCGGACGAAACGGTGTTTGCCCCGGGAGTTCTGCAGACTTTCCACGGTCCAACCGGCAGCGGCTTGGAGCCGCTTCTCAGGCGGATCAACGGTACGGAGGTCGGCCACCCTTGTTCCCACCGCTAAGAAGTCGACAGGCCGTCCGAAGGAGACGCGGCGGCAAACCAGCCCATCGGGGCCTCTATTGGCGTTGCACTCCTCGCCGAGGGGCTCCGGCGGCCCGCCAGGTTGCTCGAAGGCCTCCTCTGCGGCCCGGCGCCGGCGGCCCGGTTGAGATCGGCAGTCCTCAGTCCTCCGGGCGGACTCCCCGTCGACGTCGGCAGACTCTCGAGAGGTCGCCGAGCCTCGGCCGGGAATCGGGTTGGGTTCCGCCAGATCCAGGGCCGGGGCACCGACCGGTCCGCTCCCGGCAAGCGCCCGGGAATACTCAGCGCAGCCGAGCGACCGGGGAGGCGATATACTCTCGCGGCGTTCGGTCGTTACGGGAGACTCAGTTGGTGCCGGCGCCCTGGCGTGGCGGCTAGCCGTCGGCCGACGAAGCGGCGAGGCCCATTCGGCGATGATCGAACCGCTCCGGAGAGACGCGGATGACTGAAGGTCAATCAGATTCGGGCAGCCTGCCGGCGTCCTCGAGTGGAGGAGCGTCGCGGGCCAGACGCAAAGGGTCGGTGGGCCCCAAGTCCCTTCGCGGCCGGATCGTCGCCGGCATCCTGATCATCATCCCACTGGCCGTAACCGCGATCCTGATCCGCTATGTGTACAACGCCGCTTTGGCGGTCGGCGTGCGGCTGATCAACTGGTTTTCCCGAGCGGTGGTCTGGGCCTTTGACGCCGCAATCGGGATCCCGGCGACGATCGATTCGACCGGTGGGCCGTGGTACGAGAACGCCGTACGGGCCCTGGCCAAAGCGGCCCAGAACCCCCCGGAGATCGACCCTTCGACGGCAGCTTGGTATCAGAACCTGACGGCCGTGGTGTTGACGGTGCTGATGTTGTATCTGCTCGGGTGGCTGGGAACCAACGTGGTTGGTCGGCGAGTCCTGGATTTTGTCGAGAGTCTGCTGGAGCGGATCCCGATGGTCGCGACGGTCTATTCGGCGATCAAGCGGATGATCGGGGCCCTCTTTGGGGGGGGGAAGTCGGACGAGTCGGCCGATCGGGTGGTGCTCATCGATTTCCCGCATGAGAACATGAAGGCCATCGCCTTCATGACCAACCAGTTGACCGACCGAGTCAGCCGTCAAGAGCTGGTGACGGTGTACGTGCCCACGACTCCGAACCCGACGAGCGGCTATATGCTCATCGTGCCTCGGGAACGGATCACCGAGACGGATTGGACGATGGAAGAAGCACTGTCGATGGTCCTCTCGGGTGGGGCGACGGCCAAGCCGGAGGTGAGCCTCAGGCCGCCGGGAGGGACGGTTTTTCCGGGATTGGTGTCGGCCGGTCCGGTCCGGAAGAAGAGTCGCCCCGGCTAGTGCCTGATCAACATGGTCTTCTCGCCGACCGCGAGCCGGGCCGTCGTCGGTCCGGTCTGTGCCTTACGCCCGGTGCCTCGCCCCGATGCTCTGTGCCCCGCGTCTGTTACGCGCCCTCTCGCCGGGCGGGTCATCAGCGGAATGAAGAAAGCCCAGGCACACGTGGAGCGTCCCGCTGGGGGCCGGTGATGGCTGGGCCCATCCCGGCGTGGGCTGGGAGTGGGGGCCACCGTGCCCCGGGACGAGCGCCGCCTGGCCGGGGGGGGGCTGGATCCGCCGTTTCGCCTCCATCGAGGCGCCGGAAGAGGTGTTGGCGGTCGCCAGGGTGGTGTCCGGCGAGGCGGTTTGCCTGGTCGATAAGAATCAGGTAAAGTATGAGGCTTTGCCCATGGTGCGAGTGTTTCTTTGCGGGTGGTCCGCCGACGGACCGTGGGCTCTGCGTACCAGGATCCCGGGCTGCGAGCCCAGGATCGCTTGGCGGCCAGGAGCCGGTGCTCTGGAGCCTGGTAGCCGAGAGGAGCGATAGGACTGGTTCCCGCCATCCTGCGGGACGCCGTGGAATTGGACGTTTTCATGATCGACAAGGAACTGTTGGCCCAGATCGATGTTTCGGATGAAGAGGTTGCTGC
>CAZFMS010000308.1:0-5038 GCA_964520125.1 uncultured Planctomycetaceae bacterium | reverse complement strand
GAGCGTGGCCCATCAGTTCATTGCGAATCAGGGGGTCGACATTGGCATCCTGCAGGCAAGTCGCGAACAGATGGCGCGTCGTCTTCACCGCTGTGATCTCCGGCATGCCGATTCGACGCGTCAGCCGCATGAACTCCTCCCGGACGCGATCAGGGCGGATCGCCCCGAGATCCCGCCAGACGGAGCGCGCCGCGGTCTGGCGATGCACCCGCTCTGACGATGCCTCACCGAGCCCGGTGATCTGGAGTGCCCGCCGGGCCAGTTCGGCCTGAAGCTCGGAGCGACCACAGCTCACCAGCGGCGGCTCGTCTCCACGCCAAAACCGGCGCCGAGCAAACAATGTGCCGCTTTTCCGGGTGCCGTGTACGATTCGAAGCACCTCGACCAACTCTGGGACGAGTGGAATCGCCCGCTCGTTCCGTGTCTTGACCTGCCAGCCCAGGTCCGGCTTGTTCCGGACCCACAGCCATGCCTCGTCCAGATCCACGTCATCCGGAAGCAGGAGGTGCGTCAACTCACCTGGTCTCAGGCCGGTCATGAGCAGGGTTGCGAAGACCGGGAACTGCCAGTCATCACAGGCTTCCAGGAACGTTCGCTCCTGTTCGCCCGTGAGGTCCACGAAAGGCTTGGCATCCTCGATCGGAATCCGCTCGAGCTCGATCTGGGAGAACGGGTTCTCGTGATACGGCGGCATGTGGCGATGTTTGGTAGCGTAGTTGAACAAGGCTCGGCACGCCTCCAGGATGAAGACGATCCCCCGGTCCCGCAGGTGACACTTGGCCGTGTGGGGGTGACCATTAGGGGCAACCTTCACCTCCCGCAGGAACCGGACGAACCGCTCGACATCAGACACCGTGATCCTGTCCGCGGACTTCGCGTGATGCAGCCGCCTGCCGAATCGCAGCAGGTGGTCCGTCGCCGCTCGGTAGCGCCGGATGGTCGCTACCGACGAGCGCAGCATGTGCTCATGGTGTTCGAGCCAGCGCCGGCGGAGGTCACTGACCGAGATCGGCTCGAAGGACATCATCGCTCGGGCGCCGGTGGCCAGTTGGGCGTTCACCTGCGCGGCGAGCCGCTTGGCTTCGTCCAGGGACATGCCGACACGGCGGCGAATACGCTTGCCGTGTTCGCAGTAGTACACGTACCAGACCTTGCCGCGGCGATAGATGGTCACCCGGCCAACGCGCCGGCTCGGCGCACGGTGGGTGTTGTCTCGTTGAGATGATGTTGTTGTCATCGGAGAATCCTCGTTCCACAAACTTCCACAAACACTTCCACAAACGAGGATTCCCGGGCAGGAAAAGAAATGAGAAACCCTGATGCGCCAACAACTTATGGCGCTTCAGGGCAGAGAATAACGGAGAGGGAGGGATTCGAACCCCCGGTGCCTTTCGGCACAGCGGTTTTCAAGACCGCCGCCTTAAACCACTCGGCCACCTCTCCTGCGGCCCGCTGCTGACCGACACATCATCTCGCAACGGGCGATTCTGCCGGCGCTGAAGGTGATGTCAAGGACGCCGGGGCGGGGCGCCGGTCCTCCCGATCCGGCAGGCCTACTTGTTCAGCGACTCGTTCTCCACGTGCTTCACCGGACGCGGACCCATCTCCGGGCCGGCGCTCATCGGACCCTCGAAGCCATCAGGCGATGCTTCGGAGATGCCCGGTACGTCGGTGACCACCAGCCGGGTACGGAAGTAACCCTGCACCGCCCGCTTGAAGACCCGTCGAAAGGGCGGAACCAACAAGAGCAGGCCGAAAAGATCGGTCAGGAATCCCGGAGTAATCAGGACCGCCCCGGCCATCAGAATAAGCAATCCGTCGGCAAGTTCAGAAGTCGGCAGCCGGCCCGCCGAGAGTTCGGCGTTGATCCGGGCCAGGGTCCGCAGCCCCTGGTGTTTGGCCAAGGCGGCCCCTACTGCTCCGGTGAACACGACCACCAAGACCGTGGGCCAGAAGCCCAGGACTCCGCCGATCTGGATCAACACCATCAGATCGATCAACGGCACCAAGATGAACACCAACAGCAAGGCACCCATTACCGACAACATCCTCCCCGCAGGCCGCTCCGATCGCTCATCCAACCATAACTTAATATGTGACTTGAAATTATAGCCGCTTCTACACCAGCAGGCTCCTCCCGGTGATTCGCCTTCGAGGGGTGCCGCTGACGGGCCCCGAGTCAGTCCGGGTGATCGGCCCGAGGCGACAATTCACAATTTCACAGGCCGGCCCGAGGCAGCGCCGGTCGCCCCACTCCCTGCAGGGGTGAGCCGGGCCTGCATTTCAGTATTGAAAACCATACAAACCACCTTCCCACCACTTCTCGGCCCGGGTATAGTCTCCGCACCAGGCAATGCTGGCAAGGGTCGGCAGGCCTTGGTGTAAGGACCCGAACGTTGGCAGAAACAAGGAAGTTTCGTCCATCCAGCCTGCTACGCTCGATCGCAGCCGTGGCCGGCGGTTTCTTCGCCCTTGCCTCTCTCATGGGCCTGTTCCAGCTCCGGCCGGACCAAACGCCTCCCGTTCAGACCGAAGGCCGGATCATCGACCACATCGAGTTCCAGGGCCTCCGAACCGTCGACCCGGCGACGCTGCTGAGACAAATCGGCATCTCCCCCGGCGAGGTTTGGGACCGGGAGAAGATCGCCGGGGCCTGTGCCCGCCTGGCGGCCACCGGCAAATTCGAGGGTAGCCCCTATGCCGAGTCTCGGGAGGAAGGCGACCAACTGGTGCTGGTCTTCGTCCTCCGGGAGCGGCCCTTCGTCACCGAGATCGACTTCGTCGGCAACAGCAAGTTCAAGGCCGGCGATCTGCTGGAGGAGATCGAACTCTCCGTCGGGTCACCCATCAGCGACTTCCTCATCAACCAGGCCCAACGGACCATCGAGCGGAAATACCAGGGAGCCGGCTACTCCCACGCCGCGGTGGAGGTGGATCGCCAGGTCTTGGTTGACGAGCAGCGGGTCTTGTTCCGCATCTCCGAAGGGCCCCGCATCAAGGTGCGTCGCATCAGCTTCGAGGGCAACACCGCCTTTGGCAAACGTAAGCTACGCTCCCAGATCGAAACGTCCACTTACCTGTGGATTTTCCGCACCGGCGCATTCGACGACGAAACCGCCGAAAGAGACGCCGCCGCGATCAAGCGTTACTACGTGGACCGCGGCTATCTCAACGCCCAGGTCGGCTATCGTTCCCAGCTCGCCGAGAACGGCAAAGACGTCACGCTCTCCTTCCAGATCGACGAAGGCCTGCTCCACCTGGTCAAGTCGATCACCTTTCAGGGCAACACCGTCTTCGACGACCAGCAGATCGCCTCCTTCTTGAAATCCGCCGTCGGCAGCCCCGTCGACGCCGAAGTGCTGGAATCCGACCGCCAACGACTCCTCACCGAACACGGCCAACTGGGCTACATCTACGCCCAGATCGGCACCGCCCACGTCTTCGATGAGGAGGACGGCTTTGTGAACCTCACCGTGAGAGTCACCGAGGGCGATCAGTATCGCGTCGGCCGGATCGTGGTCCGGGGCAACCGCGGCACCCAGGACAAGGTCATCCGCCGAGAGCTGCGACTCTTCCCCGAAGAACTCTACAACACCGAGGAGACCCGCCGGGCCGAGCAGCGCCTCTTCGAGACGCGTCTCTTCACCGAGGCCTCCATTACTCCCCAGGGCGATGCCCCCGGAGTCCGCGACGCCTTGGTCGATGTCACCGAGGGTGACACCACCACCATTCTCTTCGGCGTCGGCATCACCAGTAACAGCGGCGTAGTCGGCTCGGTCTCCATCGAGCAGCGCAACTTCGACATCTTCGACTGGCCCCGCACCTGGGAGGAGTTCTACAAGTTCCGATCTTTCCGCGGGGCCGGACAGACCATGCGCTTCAGCATTGAGCCCGGTACCGAGTTGACCCGCGGCCGAATCGAGTTTCGCGAGCCCTACCTGCTGGACCGGGAAATGGGCCTGGGCCTGGGGGCCTATATCTTCCAACGCGGCCGGGAGGAGTACGACGAACGCCGCATCGGCTTCTACACCAGTCTCGACAAGCGCTGGCGCGAAGGGTGGCTCAAGGACTGGGCCGCCGAGGTCGCCCTCCGCTTCGAACAGGTCAAGCTCAGCCACATCGATTGGTTCTCCCCGCCGGAGATCCAGGAGGACCTGGGCAGCACCTGGCTCACCTCGGTCAAGGGCACCCTGGTCCGCGACACCACCGACAGCCGCTGGCTGCCCAGTGAGGGCAATCGCTTCAAGGTCTCCCTCGAACAGTTCGGCGTCCTCGGCGGAGACCACGCCTACAGCCGGCTGACCGGCGAGTATGACCACTACTGGACCGTCCGCCGCGACGCCTTCGACCGCAAGCACATCGTCCAACTCGGCGCTTCCGCCGGCCACCTCTTCGGCGACGTTCCGGTCTTCGACCGCTTCTACGCCGGCGGGATCGGTTCCATCCGCGGCTTCGAGTTCCGCGGCATCAGCCCCCGGGCCGGCTTCCGCGACGAACGCATCGGCGGGGACTTCATCGTCCGCACCAACGCCCAATACAGCTTCCCCATCGCCGGCAAGACCGTCCGCGGGGTCACCTTCTTCGATATGGGCACCGTCGAGGAGAACTTCGGCATCAACTCCTGGCGGGCCAGCGTCGGCGTCGGGGCCCGCATCTACGTCCAGTACTTCGGACCCATCCCCCTGGCCTTCGACCTGGCCTTCCCCATCGCCAGCGACGAAGCAGACGACACCCAAGTCTTCAGCTTCTCCTTCGGCACCACCTTCTAGAGTCTGGTTGCTGTTCCAAGTCGTGGCGATTGGACGTTTCGACTTCTTGATCCTGTGGCTCAGCGGGGGGGGGGGGCGAAGGATGGCCGGATACCAGGCTGCGCAGTCGGCCCGGGGCCAGCCCGTTGGTGGCGGCGGGGGGGCATAGGACGCTTTGTGCGGGCCAGGGTGCGGAGTTGTGTTGGCGACGGGATCAGCGGGCGTTGTCAGTGGAGGAGGTGCTGGAGATTTTTCGGCAGAAGACGGCGCCGGCGTTTGAGGTAGCGGTG
>CAZFMS010000307.1:0-5061 GCA_964520125.1 uncultured Planctomycetaceae bacterium | reverse complement strand
GACGCCAACAACAACGGCATCCCCGACGGCCAGGAAACGGACTCCGACGGAGACGGCGTGTACGACGCCTTCGACCTCGACCCGGGGAATCCCGACGTTGACGGCGACGGCATCCCCGACGGGCTCGATGCCAATCCCACCAACCCGGACGCCAACGGCAACGGCGTGCTCGACGGCTTCGAGACCGACTCCGACGGAGACGGGACCTTCGACGCCCTGGACGACAACCCGGCCGTCGCCGACGCCAACAACAACGGCATCCTCGACGGGCTGGAGAACGACGCCGACGGCGACGGACTGGTCGATGCCCTCGATCCCGATCAGAACAACGTCGATACCGACAACGACGGCATCATCGACGGCCTGGATGCCAACCCCACCAATCCGGACGCTAACTCCAACGGCGTGCTCGACGGAGACGAGACCGACAGCGACGGCGACGGGCTGGTCGACTCGCAGGACTCCTACCCGGCCGACGACGACGCTAACGGCAACGGCATCCCCGACGGAGAGGACGTGTACTATCACGATGAGCTGGACTACAGCGGCGTGACCGACGGGGAGGCGGGCGACAACGACAGCGACGGCCTGATGTCCCAACTGGACCCCGACGACAACAACCCTGACTTCGACGGCGACGGCGTCCTCGACGGCCTGGATCTCGACCCGACGGACCCGAATGTGTGGTAAGTGCTTGCCAGGCTGCCCCGGGCGGGGCGGCCCCATGAGGCGGACTCGGAGCGCATTCAAGCCGGGCTCGTCGGAGCAGGGTGCCACCGACGGACCATTGCCTTTCGCCTCACCCCCGGCGATGGTATGTCTCCACAGTCAATGATGCATCACTCCGGGATGCCGCGACCTCCCAGTCGTCCAGGTTCCAGGCGGGGAAGTAAGTGTCGCCGGCGACGTCGTGGCGATCGATATGGGTGATGATCATCTCGTCGGCGATGGGTAGGGCCAGTTCGTAGATCTGGGCGCCGCCGGCGATGAAGGCCTTTTCCTCGTTGCGCCGGCGGCAAAGATCCAGGGCCTCGTCGAGAGAGTGAACCACGTCGATGGCGGATTGCGGATTGCGGATTGCGGATTGGGCAGGGGCGATTGACGATTGACGGTTGACGATTGACGGTTCGGGGCGGCTGGGCGAGGGTGGCGGCGCGGGTGGGCGGTAGTTCGGGTTTCTGGTGATCACCACGTTGCGGCGGCCGGGGAGGGGTCGGGGGAGGGACTCGAAGGTCTTGCGGCCCATGATGACGGCGTGGCCCATGGTGGTGCGCTTGAAATGCCGGAGGTCCTCCGGCTCGTGCCAGGGGACGCGGCCGTCCCGGCCGATTACCCGGTCCTTGGTCATGGCGGCGATGATGATGATCTTCATGGCGCTCCGCTTACACCCTCAAGGGACGAATCATCCGCCAGTCTGATGGCTGGCCCCCGCGGCTCGATAATCCAGTTCCAGAGATGTCCTTCGTTTACGATCCACCGCTCCCTCACGGTCACGGCTCTGAACATGCCGGACGCCCACCGCTCCCTCACGGTCACGGCTCTGAACATGCCGGACGCTCACCGCTCCCTCGCGATCGCGGCTCTGATCAGGGCCGGTCGCCCACGCCTCAATACTCCGCGGGCCGCCGGTGGCGCCTAGACCGCGACCTTGAACTTGATCGGCTGGTGGCATTGATACCCGATTAGCTCGAAGTCCTCGAAGGTCAATTCGTCGATGGGCTTTTGGGCGATGACCAGTCGGGGCAGCGGCTTGGGCCGGCGCTGGAGCTGGGCCCTGAGGCCCTCGACGTGGTCGTGATCGGCCATCGGGCTGCCCGGCTGGGCCATGTAGATATGGGCATCGACCACGGTGTGGGCGAAGCGGCCCAGGCCCAGGCCGCACTCCTGGGCGATCATCTGCGTCAGCGCCGCGTAGGCCGCCAGGTTGAACGGCACGCCCAGGGCGATGTCCCCCGAGCGCTGGGTCAGGTGGCAGTTCAGCTTGCCTTCGGAGGTGTGGAAGGCGTAGGTGTAGTGGCACGGCGGCAGCTTGCTGCTGATGGCGTTGCCCGGCTCCCAGGCGGTGACCACCATGCGTCTGCTGTTGGGATCTTTCTTCAACGTGTCGACGACGTAGCGAATCTGGTCGATCTCTTCGACCTGCCAACGGCCCTGTTCGTCTCGGGTGGCGCTGGGGAAATGCCGCCAGTAGTGGCCGTAGGCGGTTTCCAGGTTGCCGTCCTGGTCGGCCCAGGCATCCCAGATCTTGGTGTGCCGGCGGAGGTTGCGGATGTGGTTCTCGCCGGAGAGATACCACAGCAGCTCATGGACGATTGACGGCCAGTGCATCTTCTTGGTGGTCAGCAGGGGAAAACCCGCGGCCAGGTCTACCTGGTAATGGGCCGCGAAGAGGCTGATCGTGTCGACCCCGGTACGGGAAGGCTTGACCGTGCCTTGGTCGAGGATCTTGCGGACGAGATCGAGATAGACCTGCACGTGGTTTCTCCGCGAGGGTCGGGTGCCGTTGCCGCTGCACTGGCTGGCAGTACATCGCAAAGTAAGGGGCCCATCCGCTCAAGAGCCCCCGAGCTTGCTCGGGGGGTTCGTTCCCACCTGTTGCAGGGCCACCCCACGACCAAGGTCGGGGGCTCTTGGGCTGCTATTGGCGTGACCTTGCGTTGTACTGCCAGGCTGCAACTCATTCGCGAGTGTAGGTCCATTCCAGCGGGGCGGCAATCGCCCGGCGGCCCGTCCGGTCTGTTGTCTCGACCCGGAGGCCACCCAGGGCCGGGTGCCGGGATTCCGGCGGCATCTTGGCGTCGGCCAACGGCGGCGGACGTCGGGGTCCGGTCCGATCGGCGGGCTGGGATATGTTGATGTTGGCCCAAATAACCTGTCCGGCAGCGTCCAATACAGGGTAGGGTTTGGGACCGCAGGCCCGGGCGAGCGGCGACCAGCCCGGCCGAGGATATCCGGGCCCAGGACTCCCGACCCTGCCGGCAGGCTGGTCTTCCATACCGGCCGGCTCACTGGGCACCGGTACCCTCTGATTACCGGGACGCCTGAGCGGTGGTGGCCGTGGCGGTCGGCGGTGAGGTTTGACAGGGATTCGGCGGGCCTCGTAGAATCCTCCGGTGGGTTCCGGACGGTCGGAGGAGTAGGAACCGAGCGCAGGTCGGCTCGGCGAATCGCAGGAGTGGTTCATCCCGAACGGGATCTCAATCGTTCCAAGGGGCATTATGGTTGAAGTGGCGGGCTGGCACTATTCCTTGGTCTTGTTGCATCTGACGGTGTGTCTGGCGTTGGCGGTCTACGGTGTGCACCGCTACTCGTTGGTCTATCTCTACTACAAGTATCGCCTCAACGCCGCCAAGAAGACGGGGTGCTTCCTGCAGAAGCCTCGGGTCACCATTCAGTTGCCTATGTTCAACGAGCAGTACGTGGCCCAGCGGATCATCGAGGCGGCCTGCCGGATCGACTATCCCCGCGACCTCCTGGAGATCCAGGTCCTGGACGACTCCACCGACGAAACCGTGGAGATCGCCCGCCAGACCTGCGAACGCTGGCGGGCCCGGGGGCACGACATCGTCTTCGTTCACCGGGACAACCGTACCGGCTACAAGGCCGGGGCCCTGGAGGCCGGGTTGAAGGTGGCCAAGGGCGAATTCCTGGTCATCTTCGACGCCGACTTCGTCCCCCCCAGGAACATCCTGCTGGACCTCATCGACCACTTCGTGGACCCGAAGGTCGGCATGGTGCAGGCCCGCTGGGAGCACATCAACCGCGAGCAGTCGCTGCTGACCAAGACCCAGGCGATCCTGCTGGACGGCCACTTCGTAATCGAGCACGCCGCTCGAAACCGGTCCGGCCGCTTCATGAGTTTCAACGGGACCGCCGGGGCCTGGCGGCTAAGCTGTATCGAAGACGCCGGCGGGTGGCAGCACGATACCCTGACGGAAGATCTGGATCTGTCCTACCGGGCCCAGATGAAGGACTGGAAGTTCGTCTATCTGCCCGAGGTGACCAGCCCGGCCGAGCTTCCCCCGGAGATGAACGCCTTCAAGACCCAGCAGCATCGTTGGGCCAAGGGCGGGGCCCAGACCTGCCGCAAGCTGTT
This sequence comes from uncultured Planctomycetaceae bacterium, assembly GCA_964520125.1. GTDB lineage: Bacteria > Planctomycetota > Phycisphaerae > UBA1845 > UTPLA1 > JAFGQA01. Next base: position 965 of record CAZFMS010000307.1, on the reverse strand, counting down.
GCCCCGCATCCTCGGTTCTAGGCTGCCCTGGCGGATCAAGGTGGAGGCCTTCTTCCACCTGACCAGTTGGGTCAGCTACTTCCTGATTCTGGTATTGACCATCCTGCTGTTTCCGGTGCTCTATCTAAAGACCCACATCTTCGCGGACAATCTGGCCTTGCGCTTCCTGTTCGACGGCTCGCTGGTGCTGCTGGCGACCTGCTCGGCGAGCACCTTCTACGTGGCCTGTCAGCGCGAGTTGTTCAAGACCTGGGCCGAGAGCCTGAAGTTCCTCCCCTTCCTGATGAGCCTGGGGGTGGGGGTGTCGATGAACAACGCCCGGGCGGCCTTCGAGGGTTTCTTCGGCAAGCCTTCGGAATTCGTCCGCACGCCCAAGTTCGGCATCGCCGGTCGGCAGGACCAGCAGTGGCACAAGAAATCCAAGAGGCACCGCGCTGATTCCGGGTTGATCCAGGCCTGGTGCGAACTTCTCATGGCGGGCTATCTGGCCGGGTGCGTCGCCTACACGGTCCACATGAAGATGTGGATCGGCCTGTTCTTCATGTGCCTGTTCCTGGTGGGCTACACCTACGTGGCGGGACTGACCCTCTACGGCAGGTATCAGGCCTCTTTGCCCCCGGCGGCCGAGGAATCACCTTCCGAGGTCCATGCGGCTGGGGCACTGGCTGTGGGACCGACTTTCCAGCCGGTCACTAGAGAGGCGGCCGGAACCGGTCGCGATTCCTGAGTGCCAGCCTGAGAGCCAGCCGGCCCACCGCCGATCGGTGGTCAACTCAATAACCAGTCCTGATGCACCCACGGCTCTGAAGCTCCCTGATCGTCTGACGCCGATCGCCCGGAGGCCGAGGGCCGGGTGCCCGGGGCGGCGAGAATTCCTTGACGCCCGCCGGACCGATGCCTAAAGTTGCCGCCGGTCAAGTCCTGTGGAGGCACGGATTCCCGTGCGAGCGAAAAGGAGTTCCCCC
>CAZFMS010000306.1:0-5078 GCA_964520125.1 uncultured Planctomycetaceae bacterium | reverse complement strand
CTAGGCGGCAAACGGATAGTGGTCCGGCTCCCAGTCGGCCTGCTTGTGCCACATTCCACTCTGGTCCTGATCACGGGGTTGACTCGGGGCCTGATGACGCTCAAACACAGGGATCCGGTGGGATTGTGGCCCGCCAGATCATGCGGGTGTAGCTCAGTGGTAGAGCGTCACCGCACGTTGAACGCCTTCCGCTTGGCATCCTACCGACGATCTGTATCGACGGTCTCTACCCAAGGTATGAAGCCCACGCAAGATAGATGCTTACTGCTATGAATCCTATGCTGGCAAAAGGCAGAATCCTGACTGTTGTCTGATTGGACTTCATCGCCAATTGTGGAATCACAATCAACACACTACCTTTCAGCAAGAAAACCACGCCTATTAGCGAAACTGCTATCTCTAAGTGATGTCCCCATAGGAAGTGATTCAGAACAACAGCCATACCGATGAAGAAGTGGACCATCCCTGACAGGTTTATAGAAATCGGATGTTGTGAATGAGCGTCATTTAGCATTCTCGAATAGAATTCTCTTGACAAGAAAAAACCTAAACCTGTCGCGAAGAGGTACGGGGCCATCATTTTGGCAATGAATGATGTAACTTCATCCATAGAGATGACTCATTTCCCTGACGAGGTTCCGCATCACATACGGAACTTTGGTTTTCTGTCCGCATAGCACGGGTCTGCCAGAGCCGCGCTAGGCCGACATTTCCATTTGTTACCTCAATCCGCCATCCTACCCAGGCGAGCGACAGCATCAACACCAGCCCCGCGAATCGGCAGCCTTCGTGCGGTCTGTGGGGTCGGCAACGAGAATCCGCGCCAGCCAGGGAAAGAACGAGACGCGCGGGACAAAGACCTGTAGCAAGTGCGGGGCTGTCATAAAAACAGGATGAGACGGGGGTTTTAGTTCGACAGAGAGACTTGACCGACCTGCGTCTACCGTGATATGCTTCTCGGGATGGACAAGCGCGCCGAAAACGACCCCAGAATCTGTATAGTAAGTTGTATATTATTGAGGAACGACAGCAAGTCTCGGAATTGCAAACCCTTATGAATAAAGGGTTTACGAATGCGGGTGTAGCTCAGTGGTAGAGCGTCACGTTGCCAACGTGAATGTCGTGAGTTCAAATCTCATCACCCGCTGTTGAGGGGCTCGGAATGGAGATCTCCGAGCCCTAAGCGAGGCTCCGCAGGATACTTGGCAGATTGCGGACGACTCGTACAATACAATCCCGTCCGTGGGGTACCGACCGGTTTGGTCAGGCGTTGGCTGCGGATGGGTGAAGCTCCGAAGATCGACAAGGGGTCGGTCGGGACTTCCTGGACGCGCCTGACCGGCTTTTTTAGCGCGCCAACGGATGAAGTCCGATAGCTTCCGGCGAACACAACGCCTGCGAAAGGAGGCCAGCGATGGCAACTGACGACCTGGTCGAGAGTCAGGTGGACGAAGAAAACGCAGTCGGCGAGGAAGAGGAAGAAGACGCCAAGGAAGCGATGAAGAAGGTCATCGCCGTCTCGGTGGCCGATGCCGGGGTCCTGCGCAAGGCCCTGACCATCACCGTGCCGGTGGACAAGGTCCAGGCCGAACTGGACAAGGACTACCAGGAGCTGATCACCGACGCGACGGTACCGGGCTTTCGGCGCGGCCGGGCACCGCGGCGGCTGGTGGAAAAACGCTTCGGCAGTGAGGTCGGGGAGCAGGTTCAGACGCGAATCATCACCAACGCCTACCTGGCGGCGATCGAGAAGGAGGACCTCCAGGTCCTGGGCGACCCCATGCTGTGGGTAAAGGTCAAGGACAAGAAGGACCCGGACGGCGAGGGCGGGGAGCAGCTCCTGGACATGGCCACCGCCCTGCGGCAAATGAAGCTCCCCGATGAGGGCGAGTTGGAATTCCGCTGCGAGGTGGAGGTCAAGCCCGACTTCGAGCTGCCGGACCTCGATGGTGTGCCCGTGGAGAAGCCCAAGCTGGCCATCAGCGACCAGGACGTGACCACCCAGATCGACCGCTGGCGCGGACAGCGGGGACACTGGTCGCCGGTGGTGGACGGTAAGGTCCAGATTGACGATCTGCTGGTATGCGACGTGCGGCTGGTGGTGGACGGCAAGGAGGCCAAGAAGGTAGAGAACTCCCCGGTCGCCGCCCGAGCCCAGGTCATCGAGGGTATAACCCTGGAAGACCTGGGGAAGAGATTCGAGGGGTCCAAGATCGGGACCACCAAGTCGTTCGAGGGCCAGCTGCCCGATGACTACGACGTCGAGGACCTGCGGGGCAAGAAGGCGACCATCGAGCTGACCGTCAATGATATCAAGCGGCTGGAACTGCCGCCGTTGGATGAAGCCTACCTCTCGGCCCAGGGATTCGACAGCGAAAAAGAGTATCGGTCCTGGGTCAAGCAACAAATGGAAGGCCGACTCGAGCAGGAGATTCGGCGGGGGATGCGCGGTCAGGTCCGCAAATACTTGCTGGAGAAGACCGAGTTGGATCTGCCTGAGGGGTTGTCGGCGCGTCAGACGGAGCGGGTCGTGGGCCGGAGGATGGTTGAGCTGATGCGGCAGGGCGTGCCCGAGGCGGAGATAGAGAAGCACGCCGATACTTTGCGGACCAGTGCCCACCAGCAGGCCTTGGCCGAGCTGAAACTGCACTTCATCCTGGAGCGGATGGCCGAAAAGCTCGACATAGAGATCACCGAGGAAGAGATCAACGGAGCCATCGCGGCGATGGCCCGGGCCCATAATCGGCGCTTCGACCGGGTCCGAGACGAATTGGCCAGCAACCGGGGGATCGAGTCCCTGTATCTCGAGATCAGGGACGAAAAATGCATCGACAAGGTCTTGGAACAGGCCAAGGTCACCGAGGCCAAGGTCGAGAAGCAGGCCGCCCCCAAGAAGAAGACCACGAAGTCGACAAAGGCGGCCAAGGAAGGTGGAGCGACCAAGGTGTCGGGGTCCAAGCCGGCCAGAAAGCCGCCGGCCAAGAAACCGAAATAGGTGATCCGTCGGTCGGTGGTCGCCGGAGATCCCCGGCGGATTCAGCGGCGAAGACGAAGCCGCCGGATGGGTGGATGAAATCGTGAATTGGCCGGCCGGGGCGCGCCGGCCGGAGCGTGCCGAATCGATCGGCCCCAGCGTGGAGAGGTGTTTTTGGATGGATGGTCACAGATTTCCGTATGGTAATACTCCCAGCCCCCTAGTGGCTGCGAGCTATGGGCAAGGCACGGCGCCGTATCAGCGATATCGGGAGATGTCGATCGAAGACATGCTCCTGGAGAACCGCATCATCTTCCTGGCCGGCCCCATCGCCGAGCGGACCGCCAGCCTGGTGATCATGCGCTTGCTCTATCTGCAGAGCGTCAAGAAGGACCAGGATATCCACCTGTACATCAATTGCCCCGGCGGCATGGTGGATCAGACGCTGGCCATCTACGACACCATGAGATTCCTCACCTGCGATATTGCCACTTACTCCATCGGCCAGGCGGCTAGCGGGGGGGCGGTGATCCTCACCGCCGGCACCAAGGGCAAGCGGTTCGCCCTGCCCAACAGCAAGATCATGCTTCACCAGCCGTGGGGAGGCATCACCGGCCAGGCCGAGGACATCCGCATCCAAGCCGAGGAGATCCTCCGTGACAAGCGCAAGCTGAACGAGATCCTCGCCTTCCATACCGGCATGTCGGCCGAGAAGATCGAGGAGGAAACCGAGCGCGACCGGTTCATCGATCCAAAGGAAGCCGTCGAGTGGGGGCTGGTCGATGAGATCCTGGAAAACAGCGACAGCGACTCAAAGGGCAAGGACAAGGACAAGGACAAGGTGAAGAAGGAGTAAGCGCCGGCGCCTCGGGTAGTCCTGGCGAGGACTCGTCTCCGCCGGCCGAATCGCGGCCTGGCCGGACCCGGCGAGATTAGAGGAGACCGGTGTCCCCGGAGTGGATCAGCGCATAACGGGGCTGGGCTCCCGTGTCGTGCCGCTGTTGAGTGTCGAATCCCGGACGCAGGACCTAAGTGATTGTTCTCGTATTGGTTCGGACGGGATCGCTGAGCCGGCGATGCGTTTCGTGCCTTATAGCTAGTTTGCCAGTGTATTGCCGGCTACATGGCCGGCTGCAGAGGAGTGCCCAATGGCCAACAATTCTGCGTTGATTCCGTTCGTCATCGAAAAGTCGGGCCGCGGTGAGCGGTCCTACGACATTTACTCGCGCCTCTTGAAGGATCGAATCGTGTTCCTGGGCGGCGGCATTGATGACGAGGTGGCCAATGTCCTGATCGCCCAGATGCTGTTCCTGTCGAACGAAGACCCCGGCAAGGACATCAACCTGTATATCAACTCGCCCGGAGGCAGTGTGTCGGCAGGGCTGGCGGTGTACGACACGATGCAGTTCCTGCGCTGCGACGTGGCCACCTACTGCGTGGGCATGTCGGCCAGCATGGGGGCGGTCCTGGCCTGCGGGGGGGCCAAGGGCAAACGCTACGCCCTGCCCAATGCCCGAGTCTTGCTGCACCAACCGATGATCGGGGGGGTCCTGCAGGGAGTGGCCACCGATCTCTCCATCGAGGCCAAGGAGATCATCCGCCTCCGTGAGACCCTCTACAAGATCCTGGCCAAGCATACCACGACGGACATCCAGAAGATCGAGAAAGACTGCGATCGAAACCTATGGCTCGATCCTATCGAAGCAATGGAATACGGCCTGGTAGACAAGATCCTGGAACGCCAACCCGAGCCGATGCCCCGCCCATCGTCCGAGGACGACTAGCGGATCGTCGTCCATTCTGCGGGTCGCGGGTGACGCTCTTCGGGCTTGCCGCACTGGTGATCGGTCTGGGCGGCTGTAACGGCGGTGCCTCCGATGCCCACCGGGTCACCGAGATCGAAGAACTCCGCAGCGAAATCGACCGCCAGCAGCGGCAGTTGACCTCCCAGGACGAACAAATCCAGGACCAGGCCCGGATCATCCATGAGCTGCGCGGGCTGGACCGCGAGCAGCGTCTCGATCGCCTGGTCAGCGTGGCCCGGATCGAACTGGGTACTCTCTCCGGCGGGCATGACCAGGACGGTGACGGCGTGGACGAGAGC
>CAZFMS010000305.1:0-5101 GCA_964520125.1 uncultured Planctomycetaceae bacterium | reverse complement strand
CCGGCGGAACCACGGTCAGCCTGGCGGACGACAACTCCGTGGCGGTCACCCTCAGCGGCCAAACCGTTTCGCTCTATTCGACCAGCTACTCCACCTTCCACATCGGCAGCAACGGGTACATCACCTTTACCGCCGGCGACGGGGACTACACCGAAACCCTGGGCGACCACTTCGACCTCCCACGAATCTCGGCCCTGTTCGACGACCTCAGCCCGCAAAACGGCGGCCCGGTAAGCTGGAAGCAGTTGGGCGACCGCGCCGTGGTGACCTACCAGAACGTCCCCGAGTACAGCACCTCCAACTCCAACACCTTCCAGATCGAAATGCACTTCGACGGCACCATCGTCATCAGTTACCTGGCCATCGCCGCGACCGACGGACTGGCCGGACTATCCGCTGGAACCGGACTGGATCCCAACTTCTTCGAGACCGACCTCTCCGTCATGGGCTCCTGCGGACCGCAGCCCCCCGATGCCGACAACGCCGCCGCCACCACCGCCATGAACACCCCGGTGATGATCACCCTCCCGGCCGACGATGACGGCCTCCCCGAGCCGGCCACCCTGGACTACATCATCACCGCCCTGCCGCCCAACGGCACCCTGCGCGACCCCGGGGCGGCGCTCATTCCCAGTGTGCCCTACACCCTGACCGGCGCCGGCAACCAGGTCGAATACACCCCCGCCCCCTGGTACATTGGCGATGACGCCTTCCAGTTCAAGGCCAACGACGGCGGCACCTCTCCCGAAGGGGGAGATTCCAACATTGCAACTATCTCCCTTACGGTAAATCCCCCCGACCCCCAGCAGGTCCACCGCGAAGCCCTCAGCAGCGACCCGGGCTGGAACGCCCAGGGCCAATGGGCCTTCGGTCAACCCTCCGGCGCCGGATCCTTCAACGGCGACCCCACCACCGGATACACCGACAACAACGTCTACGGCTACAACCTGGGCGGAGACTATGACAACAACATCCCGGTCTATTACCTGACCTCGACGGCCTTCGACTGCTCGTCCCTGGCCGGCACCCAACTCCGCTTCCGCCGCTGGTTGGGCGTCGAAGCCCGACCAAGCGACCACGCCGTGGTTCACGTATCCACCGACGCCGTCAGTTGGACCGTCGTCTGGCGCCACCCGGCCGACACCATCAGCGACTCGTCCTGGACGCCCGTCACCTACGACATCTCCGCCGTCGCCGACGGCGAGCCCACCGTCTATCTCCGCTGGGGCATGGGTCCGACCAACAGCTCGGTCACTTATCCCGGCTGGAACATCGACGACGTGGAGATCTGGGGGGCGATGCCTCCCTGCGTCACCGTAGTCGGCGACGTGAACCTCGACGGCACCGTCGATGGGCGGGACGTCGCGGCGTTCTCCGCGGTGCTCATCGACCCCGGCTCCGCCCCGATCCAGCAGCAGTGCGCCGCCGATGTATATGTCGACGGCCTGGTGGACATGCAGGACGTGGACCCCTTCGTCCAGGCGCTCCTGAATCCCTGACCCCCCGCGCCCGGCCAAGGGCGTCCAAGGTCTGATTCAACGTCTCCTCGGGAACACGGACTCCGAGCCCCGCCCCGTTGCGGCCGCTCACGGACAATTCGCGCATCGACCGTCACCGGTTTCGATTATCCTACCCGGCGCCGGGCCGGGATCCTCCCTGCCGGCGCCGCCCGAGCAATGTCCGCCCCCTGAGCGCCCCACATGTCGCCCATGCGTATCGGCATATTGACCTTGGACTGGCCTCCCCAAGGAGGAGGCATGGCCCGCTTCTGCCTCGAGACCTCCCGCGAACTCGGCCGCCGAGGCCACCGACTCACCGCCTTCACCGGCCACCAGGGGCGCCAATGCCATGATGACATTCCGGTATTCCCGGTCCTCCGGGGCGACCTGTCCACCGATGCCGCCGCGGTTCTGCCGCACCAAGACCGCATCGACATCTGGCACGGCTGGGAATTGGGCTTTGGGGGCCTTGCCCGACAGCTCGACAAGCCCCTGGTGGTGACCGTCCACGGCAATGACCTCTACCGCCCCAAGGTCTACTACCGCTTCACCCGCACGCCCCTGCTGCACCGCCTGGCCCCCTTGCTCCGCCGCCCCCGCGGGCAGCGCTGGATGTGCCGGCGCTCTCTGGGCCAGGTAGCCTGCTTCCTACCAAACAGCCGGGACACCGCCGATCGCCTCCAGGCCCTCTATCCCATGTGCCGACGACTCGAAGTAATACCCCCCGGAGTGAGCGACCGCTTCTTCCAGGACCACCGCAAGGGCCCCGGACCGACCCGCCTCCTGACCGTCTGTTCCCTCAGCAGCGTTCGCCCCCGCAAGAACGTCCCCGCCGTGCTCCGCGCCCTGGCCACCATCCAAGACGAGTTCGACTTTCGCTATGACGTCTGCGGTGACGGCGACCTCCTGCCCGAACTGCAGGCCCTGGCCGACTCGCTGGGCCTCACTCCGCGAACCCGATTCACCGGCCCCCTCAGCGACGAGCAACTGGCGGCCTTCTATCGCCAGGCCGATCTGTTCGTGCTCGCCCCCTACGACCGCCCGGGCGACGTAGAAGGCTTCGGCATCGTCTACCTGGAGGCCAACGCCGCCGGCACCCCCGTCCTGGCCACGCCAACCGGCGGAATCCGCGACGCGGTCCGCGACGGCCTCAGCGGATTCTTCGCCGCCTCCCCCCGGTCGGAGCACATCGCCGACGCCCTGGGCCGATTCCTATCCGGCGAGTGCTGCTTCAACGAAACCCAGGTCCGCCGCTGGGCCGAGGCCCACCGCTACCAACACGTAGCCGACCAGCTCGAAGCCGTGTACCAATCCCTCTGAGCCCCGCGCTTCACCAGGTTTCGCATCACCCCACCCGTCCGACCGAACGCCCTCGCCCCCGAGCAGCAACCCCGCAACAACTCGCCCCCGCCAGCCGATGGACGGGCGTTCCGAGACACGCCCGGCCGGAAGTCCCCATCCGGCCCGGGCCCAGATTGGATCGAATCTGAACCCAAAAGCCAATTCTCGACCCTCACCTCCCGTCTCCATTCAGTGCCATATTGACAGTCTGCCCGTCACTGGCCGATTGCCGGCTGCCATTCCTGTCTAACCGCCACGCGGTCGAGAGGCTCCTCCATTCTCCGCAGACAACCACAAGTCGCTATTTGACATATGCTTAGCAGATGTGACTAATTCGCCTGCGGCCGCCCAGGTTCATGGCATGATGCTTGCATTATCCACCTCCGGACGGCGCGAAGACCGCGCCGCGGCGTCGGCCTCTAATCCCGGCGAGTTGGCAATGCAGCAAGCCCTTGACCGCGTCAACCTCTTGATCGCCCACGCTACGGACAGCTTCTGGGCCGCCGGCTTGGCCGATTCGCTGAACCCCTGGCCCGTGGACCTGCACTGGTCGAGGACCGACGTCGAGGCCATCGACCTGGCCGCCACCCGCGGCATGCACGTCGCCGTGGTGGACGACGGCCTTCCCGCCGCCGGAGGCCTGGACCTCCTCCGACGGATTCGCCGCCTGGGCCTGGCCTTGCCGTGCCTGTTGGTCTGCGATCAGGCCGACCAGCGGCTCTTGCGCGACGCATTGGCCCTCAACGTCTTCAGCGTCCTGCAGGCCGAGGCGACCGCCCAGCAACTGGCCCCGATGGTCTTGAAGGTCGTCCGCCAGGTGTACCAGATCGACTGGCAGGCGGATGATGCCATGAATTGACCCCTCAACGCGGTCCATACCGCGGAGGACTACCCGCCCGGGACACCAAGCCCCGGCCGACCAACGTAAACGCGATGAGCATTGCAAGTAATTGCAAGAAAAGGAGTTAAGATGATGGCGGTCACCAAGACCAAGATCCGTCCCCTCGGAGAGAAGATCCTGCTCAAGAGAATCGAGGCCGAATCCATGACGGCCGGTGGGATCGTGCTGCCGGATTCAGCCAAAGAGAAGCCCAAGAGAGGTCGCGTCCAGGCCGTCGGCGACGGCAAGCTCCTCGACACCGGAGAACGATCCAAACTCCAGGTCAAAAAGGGTGACGAGGTCCTCTTCACCAGCTACGCCGGAACCGAGATCAAGGTCGATGGCCAAGAGCTGGTGATCATGGACGAGGACAGCATCCTGGCCATCATTGAGTAGCACCGCCGCACATGAGTCCCAAACTGCTTGAAACCGCTCTCGACGAGGCCATCAAATTCGGACCGTCGGCCAGGCTCGTGCTCACCTTCCCCGGCAACGAGGACGCGATGCACATCCACCCCCTGACCTACAACCGGATCGGCGAACTGGGCTTTCGGGTCGAGATTCGCGTCTCCACCTACGACGACGCCGAGGTGGTCGATGATGTCGTCTTCGTCGATTCCATCGCCATCGAGACCGTCGAGCTGCAGGTCAAGCAAAAGGGCAGCGTCTGGCAGGACGAGCCCTTCAGTGATATGCATGATAGGGATGACTGAAGAATGTCCCAACCTCGGCGCTCTGCACGGGCCGTCTGACTGCCCGCTGAGGACTGAACTTCAAGAGCGAAAAAACGACTAACCCAACGCGGAAGCGCGGAGAGAATCTCGGAGAAACAGACTATGGCAGCAAAGAAGATCGCATTCGACATGGAAGCACGTGAGGCCATCCGCAGTGGCGTCAATCAACTCGCCAGGGCCGTCAAGGTCACCTTCGGACCTCGCGGACGAAACGTCGTCCTGGAGAAGTCCTTCGGCTCCCCCACGGTCACCAAGGACGGCGTCACCGTCGCCAAGGAGATCGAACTCGAAGAGCCCTACGAGGACATGGGCGCCCAGATGGTCAAGGAGGTCGCCAGCAAGACTTCCAACGACGCCGGTGACGGCACCACCACCGCCACCATCTACGTCGAGTCCATCTTCAACGAGGGCCTCAAAAACATCGCCGCCGGGGCCAACACCATGGAACTAAAACGCGGCGTCGACGCCGGCGTCAGTGCCATCGTCGCCGAGTACCAGCGCATGAGCCGGCCGGTCCGCGAAAACAAGCAGATCGCCCAGGTCGGCACCTGTGCCGCCAATCAGGACGCCGAAATCGGCAAGAAGATCGCCGAGGCCATGGACAAGGTCGGCAAGGACGGAGTCATCACCGTCGAGGAAGGCCAAAC
>CAZFMS010000304.1:0-5102 GCA_964520125.1 uncultured Planctomycetaceae bacterium | reverse complement strand
GGTGGCCGCTCGGCGGCGCGCTATTTCAGCGGCGACCCCGCGGGTGGTGGTGGGTCTGGTCGCCACCGGCTTCTCCGGCGGGATGTCGGGCGGCTTGGGACCGCCGACGATGATCGGCCTGGGCGGCGGGGTCCGACTGACTTTGACTCTCAGGACGTGTGAGGTGGCCGAGCGGATTTCCTTGGGCATCCTCGGGTCCGGTTCGGACTTGGTCTGCTTGAGTTCGGCGACGCAATCGAGTTCGCGACGTAGCGTCATCTCGACCAGCTCACCACGGGTCAGGTCGAACTGCACCGAGCCGGAGCAGAGGCCCACCTGAACCTTGAAGTCGGTCTTGGACTTCCTGGCCCGCCGGCGGCCGGGCTGGGAAGAGGCCGGCTTGGTCGCCGCGGTGGGCTTGGGCTTCAGGGTCATTTCGCCGGCAATGTCAATGGTGGCGATTTGTCGGCCGTCCACTTCGCGGATAGTACGGATAGCACAGTTCAGAGTGGTGATGACCGTGCCGAAGGTGTCGTGGTGCGTTTCGTGGGTCTTGGTCCATTCTTCACCGATGCCCTGGGGCTTGGTCGGCAAATACAGAGGCCCCAGGTCGAAGATCAGGTCTTGCAGGGTCTTGTTGGTCAGGCGGCATTTCTTGGCCGTGGAGCTGAGCTTCTTTCGGGTCGGCGGTCCGGCAACCTCGGCGGGGGTGATCTTGGGGCGGGAGGCCTGCCCGGTGAGGGGGTCGATCGAGAAAACAGAGCGGCTGCCGGGGATCTTGCCCAGGTCTCGAAGGGTTGGCTGCGGAAAGGAATCTCTCAGGGAGTCGAAGGTGGTCTCGCCCTGCATGCCCCGCTCGCGGACTTCGTAGCGATCACACTCCCAGGAAACCTCCACCAGATCGCCCCGGGCCGTCTCGGCGGGCGCGGAAGACTTGGGGGCAGGCACCCGCTGGATGATATAGCGCTTGTCGTTGAGAGTTGTGGTCGAACTCAGCCAACCCGGGATAGCGGCCAGGTCGCGGATTTCGTTCTCGATCACCAAGTAGGACACCGTGTCGGGATCGAAGCGAAACGCGAACCTGTAACGCGGCACCGCGGTGTCGTTATCCGGTGATGGCTCCGTCTCGGAGGCGGGCGGCCGAGCCGGGGAATCGGGCACCGCCGAGCCGCCGGCGCCCGGGACAGAATCCTTCCCGTAGACCACCGAAAGGGTTACGGTGGCCAAGATGGCCAGCAGGCTGGCCCGGCCTCGGCGGTGGTAAGTCATGCTAACTGTCCTGGGGGCCAAGAGCCGACAGCCAGGTGCTATCAGCCGACAGTCGAGGTTTGGGCATCGGAAAGCAGATCGCCGGCGGCTGACGGCCGGACGGAGATCTCGTTCAGCGGCTCTTGATCTGGTCGATGGCGACCTTCAGAAGTGCCTGGCGATGTCCCTTCTTCAGGTGATAGCCCTTGCGCCGCTTGAACTTGACGATCTGGAGCTTTGGTCCTTTGATGGCGTCTTCCAGCTTTGCGGTGACGCTGGCCCCTTCGATCCAGGGCGTGCCGACCTGGCTCTTGGCGCCGTCGCCGAGCATCAAGACCCGGTCGAAGACGACGGTCTTGGTCCCCTCCGGGAGGTCACGCTTCTCGATATAGATCGTGTCACCCTTCTCGACGCGGTATTGTTTTCCGCCGTCTTCGACAATGGCATACATGATCGTCGGCTCCTTCACGACAGGGCTACTAGGGTCAAACTAATGCCAAGCCCCACAAGTATGCCTCAAACCCGGCATTCATGCAAGCCGGGGGATGACACCTCCCCTCGCCCCTCCCCGGCCCGGGGGCCGGCCCGGCGCCGAGACGGGTCTGCCGGCCGGTAGATGGCCGGACAGCCCTCGGCGGATCAAGCCCCCAGACCGATAACCGGGCTCCCGATCGGGCCGTCGGCCGGCCGGCCGCGACCGTCCGTGCCGCCCGAGGAGTGTCCCGCCAGCGGCCTTGGTTGGCCAGGTGGCCCGCCAAGGGCTACAATCGAGTCGTTTGGCAGTCCACCCCGGCATTTGGGTCGGGGAAGATCGCATAAGGGCCCTGCCGCCCGAGACGAGAAACAACACCTTGATCATACCAATCCGAACCGATTCCCCGGTGCGTCGCACGCCTCGGGTAAACCACGTCCTGATCGCCCTGAATGTCGTGATCTACCTGGCATCCGACGTGGTCGGCGGCCTCTCGGGCCTGGACGGCGAGCACACCTGGAAGCTCCGGGGCATGATCCTGCCCACCGAGCTGCGGCTCTACCAGTTCTTCACCTACCAGTTCCTGCACGGCGACGTCTGGCATCTGTTGGGCAACATGCTCTTCCTGTGGGTGTTCGGCAACAGCGTCAACTCCAAGATGGGGCAAGTGCCCTATCTGCTCTTCTACCTGGCCTGCGGCGTGGCTGCCGGGGTGGGCTTCGCCGTGGGAGGCGAGAATCCTCTGCGGGGGGCCAGCGGGGCCATAGCGGGCATCACCACGGCCTATCTGGTGCTCTTTCCGCGCAGTACGGTCCTGGTGTTCTACTGGCTGTTCTTCTTCGGCACCATGCATATCCGGGCGATTCTGCTGATCGGCATCAAGATCATCCTGTGGGACAATTTCGTGGCCCCGCAGCTCAGCCCGGGGGCCGCGGTCAACGCGGTAGCCTACTCCGCTCACCTTGCCGGCTACCTGTTCGGCTTCGTGGTTTGCCTGGTGATGCTGTTGATTCGGGCGTTGCCGCGGGATCAATACGACATTCTCGCGGTGGCCAAAAGGTATTACCAGCGGCAGCAGCTCAAGACGGCGGTGGCCGATCCCGACGCCCGGGCCCGAGCAACCTACGGTCGGGTGGCCCGGCCGGTCTCGGTGGTCAACGGCCGACCGGTGGAGGTGCCCCCGAGTACGGAGGATAACGAAGTCACCTTGCTGCGGGCCGAGATCAGCGAGCTGATGAAGAGTCATGACTACACTACCGCGGCCGACCGATACCAGACGCTGGTCAGCAAGGACCCCGAGCAATGCCTGCCGCGGAGCAGCATGCTGCTGATCGCCAATCAGTTGATGACCCTGAGCCGCTATCCCCAAGCGGCGGCGGCCTACGAGAGGTTCCTCAAGACCTACCCCACGGGGACGGACGTGGTGCAGATCAAGCTGGTGCTGGGCATTATTTATGCCAAATACCTGCAGCAATACGAAGCGGCCGAGCCGCATCTTCGGGAGTGTGCCTCGAGGCTGGGCGACGAGGACCAACTTCGCCAGGCCCGTCACTGGCTGGAGGCCAGTACCGCCGCCCAGCACAGAGGACCGTCGACCGCCTGAGACGGAGCCTCGCTCGGAGTCGAGCTGTTGACCAGGTGTTCGACCCACCGTGGTTACGGTAGAATGGCTGCCCATCGACCGGCAGCGCCGACCGGGAAACACGCCGCCACCGTTTTCGTAGCACGGCGGCCCGGGGTGGTGGTCGCCCGGGCGGAGCGGCTAGGGATGGCATCCAAGACCCGGCAGGCCGGGAGTAGTGCTCGGTCGGCCGCTGTGGGCCGGCGAGTTTGGCGGCGCCGCGGCTCGCTCCGTTTGCGCCGGAGGACTTGAGCGATGCTGGTGCAACATCGTTTGGAGTTGCGCTTCACGACTTCCCACGTTCAGGAACCCTTGACCTGGGAGATCACCCGGCGCTTCAAGGGCCTGATGTTCAACGTCGATTCCCTGAACGTGGGTGTCCACGACGCCGACATGGTCCTGTCCCTGATCGGCGAGCCGGAGGAGGCTAAAGAGGCCAAGACGTATCTCAAAGATCAAGGCGTCGAGGTAAAGACGCAGTCGTCTCGTCGATACCAGGGCAAGATTCCCAGCGTCCCGATGGTCGCCCGACCCCGCCGGGGGAATCAGCAGACGGTGGAGCACAAGCTGTGGCTGACGATCATCGGGTCGGTTCGCCAGGAGGCCTTCCTCTGGAATATCGCCCGCCGATTCGACGCCACCTACAAGATCATGCAATGTGCTTCGGGTAGCAAGGTGGCCATCATCTCGCTGCTGGTGTGGGGGCCCGATCGGGAGGTCGAGGGCGTGGTCTCCTACCTGCGCGGTTTGGGGATCAACGTTGAATATGGCGAGGTCGGGGTCAGTGCCCCCTTTGGGCCGGAAGGCTGAGCGGCGGGCTACCATCAGGCGACGTCGCGGGCCCCGGGCGGCTGGGCGTGCCGGCCGGACCATGAACCGCAGGCCGGGACCGAGTCACCCGGCCGAGGACGAGCCCGGCAATGAACCAACAGGCCAAAGACAACGCCGTTTGGGCCGGCATCGCCGCCTTGCTGATGCTGTTATACGGCTGGATGTACGGCACCGTCGGCATCTCCGACAGCGATTTCTACAACACTACCGTCGCAATCTTCAATTGGATGCTGCGAATCGGCGGCATCGGCATGGCCGGCGTGGCGATCATCTGTCTGGTCGGCCTGCGGATCGGCCTGCTCATCGACGTGTTCGTCTCCGGGATCTGCGGCCTGATCATGGTGGCCTGTGCCGGGTATTGGCTGCTCTCCGGTGGGTTTGGCCTCAATGATCTGCTCTATCTTGCCTTCGGGGGGATGTTTCTCAACGCGGCCCGGGGGTGCTGGTCGGCCTACACTGCATCGGGGCCGGCCGCAGTCGGCGGGGCCGCGGGCGGAGGGGCGGTCGCAGGCGGCAGGCCGTCTGCGGGACGGGGCTGGTTGGGAGTCAAGCCCCTGGAGCCTCCGAAGTCTCCTTCGCCGGCAGAATCTGCCCATCCCGCCAGTGTTCGCCCCAAGTCCTTTCCCAAAGACGGCCAGCCGCCACCCGAGGGCTACCTGGCGGCCTTGGCCAAGGAGGAAGACGAGCCCCCCACGGCCGCCCACAAGTAGCCTGCCACGGCGATGGTGAACGATGACCACCCCCCCCGAATCCGGAGCACCCTCAGGCGATGCCGATCTGGCCCGCTACGCCCGCCAGATCATCTACCAGCACATCGGCGAGGAGGGCCAGCGCAAGCTGCTGGCGAAGGGCCTCGCCCAGGCCAGCCGGGTGCTGTCGCTGGACCGGGAAGCGGCCCGGCTGGAGGGCCAGCGCGGCCAGGTGGTGGCGCAGGCCGCCCAGCTCAAGGGG
>CAZFMS010000303.1:0-5108 GCA_964520125.1 uncultured Planctomycetaceae bacterium | reverse complement strand
TTGTCCTGGCGACCATTCGAGACATCACCGAGCGCAAGCAGGCGGAAGAAACCGCGCGCGAGCGGAACGGCCTCAAGGAGGCCGTCGCCGGGATGGAGCAGATGCTGGGCGTGGTGGGGCACGAGTTGCGGACGCCGTTGGCCGCGTTGCGGGCGATGTCGGAGCTCCTGCTGAGCGACGGGATGCGGGAGACGGCTGAAGCCGACGGATTCCTCAAGAACATCAACGAGGAGGTCATTCGCATGTCCGGGATAGTGAACGACATGTTGGAGGCAGCGCGGCTGAACAGCGGGACCGCCCGTTGGACTTGGTCGCCGGTGAGCCTGGCGGCGGCCTGTCATGAGGCCCTTGACACCGTGCGTCCGGTGGTGGACGAGCAGAAAGTGGCGCTAGCATGTGAGGTTGACCCACCCGAGGCCACCATGAACGGTGACGCCGACGCCGTTCGCCGATTGGTCGTCAACCTGCTCAACAACGCCGCCAAGCACACGCAAGAAGGGTCAATCAACGTCACGGCGCGCGGGACGACGGACGATGATCGTCGATGGGTTGAGATTCGCGTTCAGGATACCGGTGCGGGCATCTCCGCGGAGGCCGCCCGCATGCTCGGCACGGCCTTCGCCTTGAACGCCGGCGTCGTGGGCTCGAAACACGTGCAAGGCAGTGGGCTGGGATTGGCCATCTGCAAGGGGATTGCCGCGGCCCACAGGGGGACGATCACCGTCGAGTCGGCGCCGGGAGAGGGCACCACCGTCGTTGTTCGCTTGCGGGCCGATCTGCCCGAGCCGGTCGCGGCGACGGGCGAGTCCGAGATCATCCGAAAGGTCGTCCAATGAGCACGATCATGGTGGTCGATGATATGGCCATCTTCCGGGAGCCCATCGCGGCCGTATTACGGCAAAAGGGCTACGTCACGATGTGTGCCGGCAACGGGAACGAAGCGCTCGACCTCCTGTGCGAACAACGCCCGGACTTGATCCTGCTGGACGTGGCCATGCCGGTCTTGGACGGCATCGGGTTCTTGCGGGTGATGCGGAAGAATGCGCTGACCAGGCACATCCCGGTGATTCTGTTGACCGCCGTAGCGGAGAAGGATTATGTCCTGCGGGCCAAGGAATTGGGCGTGCAGGGTTACCTGTTGAAATCCAGGTTCTCGCTGGAGGAGCTACTGGCTCGCGTTCAAGAGGCCCTTGATCAGCCGGTCGAGTCGCTGGCCACGGCGCCGACCGAACAGCCTGAACACCGGACCGAGTCAGTGGCCTCGCCCTGCGAGAGCTTTCCCCCGCAGACGCCCTCACCGGCCCAGCCCGTTGGCCGCAACCGGGGCGACGTTGGCACGGTCTGCGCTGTCGCGAAGCCGCCCGCCAGGCCCATAGCCGCTTCACACCCTGAGCGTGCAAGGGGTGATCTCGCCAAGGAGACGTGCCCGCCGTCTTCTGCTCCCCGCAAGCGAATCCACATTGAGGACATCGCCCAGGTGAAGGCGCTGCCTTTTGTGGTCGGGCAAGTTCTGGCATTGACCGCAAGCCGGGGCTCCACTACCGAGGATCTGTGCGGAACGCTCGCTGAGGACGTCGCCCTGGCCGGCAAAGTCCTGGGCGTGGCCA
Source organism: uncultured Planctomycetaceae bacterium (assembly GCA_964520125.1). Classification (GTDB taxonomy): domain Bacteria; phylum Planctomycetota; class Phycisphaerae; order UBA1845; family UTPLA1; genus JAFGQA01. The sequence goes on along the minus strand of CAZFMS010000303.1, from coordinate 3,501 downwards.
ATTCCTCCCTGTATCGCGGAGCCGGCCGGCGGGTGATGAGCCTCGAAGGGGCCGTCAAGACCATCGGCTTCGATGCCGTGCGCCAGATCGCCATCAGCATCGGCGTATTGGACACACTCGGCAAGGATGGGGCCGCGGTAATTGATACCAACGCCCTTTGGCGTCACAGCTTCGCGTGCGCTTGCCTTGCCCGATGGCTAGCCGAAGAGACCGATGGCGTCGAGCCAACCCAGGCCTATGTCGGTGGTCTGCTTCATGACATGGGGAAGTTCATCTTTGCGGAGTTCCTTGCCGATCAACTGCGGGACGCGATGGGGCAGCCAGCCGCAATGGAGGCCGCATCTTCTTCGACTGAGCGTGATGCCCTGGGCAGCGATCATGCGACGATCGCCGCCGATGTGTTGAGACACTGGGGCATACCCGCCGAGTTGTACGCCCCGATCAAAGATCATCACCGCGCGGAAATAGGCGGCGATGTCTCGCAACGCCGCCTGGCCCACATCCTGCAGGTGGCGGACGGCCTGGCGCTGGCCCTGGGCTGGCCATCGGGGTGCCTTGACTACTTCCCGCCGCTGCACAACCGCTTGATTGAGGAGCTGCCGATCCTCAAAGGGCTCGATCATGAGTCGTTGAGGTCCACCGTTGCTGATCAAACGCGAGAAGCGGCCCTGCTCATGGGTATGTATGCCCATTTGTCGGTTGGGGAAAAACCGAGCGAGGAGAACCAACCGGACGGGCCCCGGATCAGCTACGTGACCGACGACGCGGAGGAGTTGGATATGATCGGCCTATGGCTGAAGCATGCGCAAGGCGGGGAGCCCGCGCGGCAAGAGCTGGCCGATGCGACGCCCGGTGCGGCAGACATGATAGTCCTAAGCTCTAGCACGCCCGGTCGCTCAAAGGCGAAGCGCATCGCGGAACTCGTTGAAGGCGGCGGTGGGCGCGTCGTGGTCGTTTCTGTCCGTTGGCGCAAGTTCCTGGGCGATGTGAATTTCGATGGCTGGCGACTCCTGGAAGCGCCGGTCTGCGTACAGGCCCTCGAAGCTGCCCTTTCAGAGTTGAGAGGATGATCCAAAGCGATCCAACGGCGCTCGACCCGCGATTCAGTGTTGTGCTCGCGACCGGCTGAATCGGGCCGGTTGGCGGCGGTAGTATTCGGCGTGGGTGCCGACGGGCACGTGGGGGTTGTGGCAGCCGGCGCAGACCAACTGAGAAGCCTGATCGAGCCGGACGGCCTCCCGGTGCTCACTCACCTTTCCGCTGAGGACCAGTTCGACGGCCGCGGCGCCGGCGCCGTGGCAGCCTTCGCAGCCGACGCCCTCTTCGGAGTAATGCCCCGTCTCGGCGTTGTATCCAGTGGTGTGGCAGGGCAGGCAGTTGTCCGTGACCGGCTCGTCCTTGATCCTCTCGTAGGTGGTGCTCATCAAGGACTTGTGCCAGCCATCTATCGCATCCGCGTGCAGGCCCTGATGGCAGCCGATGCAGACGATGCTGCCGACGTAGCCCTTCAGGGCCAGCGGATCGATGGGCTGGGCGGCGACGTCCACCGCCTCAGGCTTGGGATTGGACAGGTAGTCGGTGGGGATGGCTTCGCCGGTCAGGCTGGTCATGAGGTAGACCAGGGCCTCGGCCTCCTCGTCGGACAGGTTGAGGTTGGGCATCTCGGATGTCTCCACCACCGACTTGGGGTCCTTGAAGTGCCGGAAATGCCATTCCTCATCGGCGTGCTCGAAGTGCCACTCCTCCTCGGGAAACGCCTCGGGCAATTCACCATGATCCACGGTGGCCGCGTTGCTGATGTCCGGGCCCGCATCCCCGCCCTGCCCGTGCAGCTTGTGGCAGGAGATACAGGCCTTCTCCTGAAACAGGGCCATCGCCGCGTTGTAGCGCGGAACACCCGGCAAGGGAAACTCCATATGGCACTTGGGGCACGCCCGATCGACTTCGTCCAGGGCCACCATGGGATCGAGCCAATGGGCCACCGGCCCGTGGGCGTCGACGGCGGTGGTGGCCCGGCCTTGACCGCTATGGCAAACGGTGCACCCGAATCGCTCCTGGGAATGGTGCTTGGTGATCTCGCCCGGGTGGGTGGTCAGCGGCTGGGGGGCGTCCTTCATGGCCGGATCATCGACCGCCACGTGACAGGTCACGCACCGGTCAATCCGGTCCAGCTCGGGTAGGTAGAGCTGCTTCTGGCGAACCTCGAAACGTTCGGCCGCACTCTGCTCCCGGTCGCTCGTCGCCCGGGCCAGCAACTGCTTCTTGTAACTACTCTGGTGTTGATACCATTCTGTGCCCAGGTTCTCATCGTACGCCGCATAGGCCAGCAACACGAAGGCCAGCACACTGCTCACCAACAACGAAACTATCGTCACCTTGTCGTACATGCCCACTCTCGGCTTCCAGGAGCCCCGAAATTCACAATCAACTCAGTGCACGATCACCGGCCAGTCGGCCTGTGACCAGTAGAAGTCCCAGTTCGGGCCGCGGAGAAACGTCGCGAAGTAGGTCAGGATGGCAAAGCAGACCAAGAAGCAGGAGAACAGACCGATCGCCGCCAGCCGCGTGGAGTTCGTGCTGCGCAGCAGCCCGATCGACCAGGCCGCGGCCCCCACCACGAACAGCGTCCCGGGGTTGAAGATGATGATCACGATCTGGGGAATATCCTCCACCAGGGCCTTCAACCACTCCCACTCCCGTATCCATCCATACCGAACCGTAAACGCCAACACCCCGACACTGAGCAGCACGCCGTACAAGGCACTCACCCAGGCGATGCGCCGACCCCGCCGGCCGCTGAACCAGATCCCGACATCCTCCTTCTCGCGGTCCAGATAGGGAATCAGGGCCAGGCCCACCACCACGATTCCAGGGATCACCATGCCCCCCATCAACGCCGAGTAGGAGACCAATTCCTGCAATCCCAGGAAGTACCAGGGGGCCTTGGCCGGGTTCTCCGGCACCTCGGGGTTGGCTAGTTCCCTGAGCGGGGCGTCGAACCAGAACGAGAGGATCAGGCAGACCAGCAGGACCACCATGGTCAATGCCGCCTCGATACGGAACACCAGCGGCCAGGCGGGTGTGGTGTTCTCGATCTCCTGGTCCGTCGCCGGGGTCCGTTCTCGAACAACCGCCATCAGGCCGAAGGTCTTGGTCGGGGCATCCGCGGCTTCGATGTTCTGCCCCCTGGCGGTAGGGTCGGCCGAGGCCGGTCGGGCCAGCCCGCCGTCCTTGCGAATCCGCCAAAAGTGGACGCCCAGGATGACGCTCAGCACGATCGGCAGCACCATGATGTGAAGCGTATAGAAGCGGATCAGGGCTTCTTCACCGATGAAATGGGCCCCCAACATCGCCTCTCTGATAAGGCCCCCGGGATCGAAGGATTGGGTGATTCCCAGGGCATCGGTCAGTTCACTGGGCGATCCGGCGATGCTCGAACCGATCGTCACCGCCCAGAAAGCCAACTGGTCCCAGGGCAAGAGGTAGCCGGTGAAGCTCAGG
>CAZFMS010000302.1:0-5115 GCA_964520125.1 uncultured Planctomycetaceae bacterium | reverse complement strand
TGCTGGCCGGAGACGCCTTGCCAGCTTACTTCCGCATCTTCCTCCAGCAGCTTGGAACTGGCTCTAGCTCCACCAGCAGCCGGCCTCGCCGATGATTCACTTCCACGTGATTATAAGCGCGGTTGAGCCGCAGCGAGGGAACGCCGCCCGAGATCTGCCAACGGCCGGAGATCTGGCTCCAGATGGACCGGCCGCGGGTGCGGAGGCAGCCTTCGGCTCCAATCAGGCCGGCAGGCCCGCCGAGAAAAGGCTGAGAGGCACGCTGCTGTTTGTAACTGTTTGTTCTGTCAGACGTTAGGCTCGACGCCGTCGCCAGGTGGTTGACCCTCCTACCGCCGCAGCCGCTCCTCTTGGCATTCGACCAAGGCCCGAACAGAGCGGGTTTGCTGGCCGGAGACGCCTTGCCAGCTTACTTCCGCATCTTCCTCCAGCAGCTTGGTGATCCGACGGTTGGCCAGCAGGACGGTGCTGTGGTTCTTGTTGCCCATCAGACGCCCTATCTCCGGAAAGCTGAGGCTGGTGTGCTTGCGGGCCAGATACATGGCGATGTTCCGCGCCAGGGCTATGGTGCGCGACTTGCGCGAGGTGTGCAGGTCGGCCGGGGTCAGGCCGAACAGGGTAGCCACGCTCTGCTCGATGTCGCTGACCGTCAGCATCTTGCCGGTCTGAGTGAGGTGGTCCTCCAAGGCGTGTTGGGCCAGGTCCAGGGTGATGCGCTCCTTGATGAGCGAGGCATAGGCCAGCAGCTTCAGCAGGCAACCCTCCAGTTCGCGGACGTTGGCTTGGATCTTGTCGGCGATGTAGCAGATGACCGGCTCGGGGATCACGTTCTGGGTCTGGGCCACCCGACGACGGAGGATTTCGCAACGGGTGGTGAAGTCCGGCCGGTCGATCCGCACGACCATGCCGGCCACCAGTCTGTTGACCAGAGACTCGGACAGATCTCCGATCAACTTGGGGTGCGCGTCGGAGGCGACCACCACCCGTTTTCCACTGGTGTCGATGGCGTTGAAGGTATGGAAGAACTCCTCCTGGGTGGCCTTCTTGTTGGCGATGAAGTGCATGTCGTCCAAGAGCAGGACGTCGATGTCACGAAAGCGGTGCCGGAAGGCGTCCAGTTGGCGCTCTCGCAGGGCGAAGAGGAATCGGTTGGTGAATTCCTCGCCGGTCGCGTAGAGCCAGCGAACCCGGGGTTTCGACTGTGAGAGACCGTTGGCGATGCCCTGCAGGAGGTGGGTCTTGCCCAGGCCGCAGGCACTGTGGAAGATGACCGGGCTGCCATCGCCATTGGGTTTATCGAGAACCGATTGGGCCACCGAATGGGCCAGCCGGTTGGCCGGCCCGACCACGAAGTTCTCCAGCTTGCCGCGCAGCTTGCGGGTGGGGGCTGTCAGGCGATCCGACAGCGGACCGGCGGCGTTCCTGCCCCGCCCCGTTCGGCTCGGGCGGTGGGCGTTCCTCTCGATGAAGGACGCCTGGCAATTCAGTTGATTCTTCCGCATGTTCCTGAACAAGACTGGATCGATGGCGTAGGTAACTTGTACTTCTTTGTCGATGACTTCGTCGGCCGCCTGGGCGATCGGATCGGTGAAGTGATCTTCGATCCACTGTCCGATGAACAAATTGGGCACGCCGACTTTCACAAAGCCATCCGCGCAGGTGAATTGGGTGGAGTTCTTGAACCACACGCTGTATTGTTGTGGTCCGATGAGTTCGGCGATTCGGGCCCGGATGCGGTCTTCCACACCTCGAGTCGGACGATGGATCTGATCCTGGTTACTGATTTGCGTGCCCACGGCGCGCTCCTTGACCGCTCCACCAGCGGATCTGGCGTCTCTGGTTTCCAATCCCACTTTGAAGCCAAGCCGCAAGCAAGAAGATCAATTACCCTGGGCTCTCATCTTCGATCGCCCGGACTGCTGAGCCCGATAGTACGTTGCGCTAACGTATGCTTGCGGGGCGAAGTGTATGGAGAGGCCGCGCTGGCGTCAATCAGGAAATCTGCAGCGAAAGTTGTGCACAGCTCATCACCATCGATGCAGCAAGAGCTTGCGCGAGTACAAAAAAAATCATCCACGCGTTTCCCACATTCCACACCGCATCGTGCAAGACCGGTGGACAACATGGCCTCCGGCGGCGCATCTTCATGAGACACTTGAGCTTGGATCGACCTGGCGAATCATGGCCCGTCGGCTGGTCGTCCCCCGAAAACCGGCCCAGTGATACAGATTCAGGGCCGGAGCGTTGGCGGAGTCCACCGCCAGCGTGATGGTCGGGAAATGTTCGCCCGGGGCCATCGACAAGCCGTGCGAAAGTAGGAATTTCCCCACATGGCGACCTCGCCAATGCGGGTGAACACCCATATACACCAGCTCCAACGCCGGCCGCATCGGTGACTCGGCAAATAGGATGCAACCGGCGGATTGCCCGCGGCAGCGCAAGAGCATCCAGCGATCAGGCCGAAACAACCCGGCCGACTGATGACCGGTGATTACGTCGTCGATGTGGCGCAGGCCTCTCAGCCCCGGACAATCGAGCGTGTCCTGGTAGGTGGCCTCGATGAGCCGGGCGAACTCGTCGTGGTGCAACTCATCATAGGTGATCCACTCCATGTTGCCTTCTTCCCCGGTGGGCGGGATAACCGGCTCGATCGGCGGTGAGCGAGGCGGGGCGGACCGTTCCATGTACAGCAGGGTCGCCAGGGAATGAAAGCCGACCTCTTCCAAAGCCGCTTCGTTGGCCCGATCGTCAGGCCTGATCAAACACTGCAGCAGACCAACGTCCCGGGTCGCCTCCTGCTCGACAACCTGGCCCAGCAGCTTGGTGAGCTGCAGCGGCTGGGCCTGGGTGAGTTCGCCGTCGGTCAGAAGCAGGCTGGCCGTCCGTCCCGGAGACTCGATGCACGTACACCCGGCGACGACGCGGCCGTCGGCCAGGCATAGCCACTGACGAGTCAGGTCCAGCGACATTTGCCGGGCGTACTGGATGAAATCGGTGACCTGGCGTTCCAACTCCGGGGCCGATTGCCCAGGCGTCGCCAGAGTCTGGCGCAGGGCGCTGCGGATTTCGTCGGGGGAGATGGGTCGGATCTCATTCAGGGTCATACCACGTCTTTCGGCGTCTCGGCGTGAGGCCGGCGATAGAATACTCGCCAGACGCCGGTGCTACCGGGGCCTCGGGTATCACTGGTGCCACAGCTGACTACAGGCCGTGGGCAGGTTCATGAGCCAAGGGTATACGGCCCCGGTAACGAGAGCCAGTAGCCGGCGGCGGGAGCCGCCGGTTCCAAGTGCGACAACCTCCCGACACCTCCCCGACGACAGATGCCCCGGAAGAAAGAACCCGAAACGATCCCAAACTCAAACTCACCAATGCGTTTCGACTACGCCAGACATACCTTCATGAGAAATCTTGTTCAGCCCGGGGATGCTCAGCATGCGGTCGGAGGCAGGCCTCGGAGCACATCCTCGACGCTCGGCCACCGCCCCGCCGCCGGGCCCTGAATGACCGAGACGTCTTCTCCCAGCGGTCGCCAGATGACCGGGTCGGTCGGCCCGAAGACGGCCATCGTCTTGATGCCGAGTGCCGCCGCCAGGTGGGACATGCCGCTATCGTTGCCGACGAAGAGTTGGGTCGAGGCAATCAATGCAGCGGTGGCCGGCAGCGACTCGCCGCTGAGTATCGCGGCAACCGCCCGCAAATCGGCCGTCTCCTTGGCGTTCAGCAGTTCCCGCTCGACCGGTCCGAGCAGGAACACGGCCCGCCAGCCGACATCTTGGAGGGCGCCGGCCAACTCGATGAAGCCGGGCAGGGGCCAACACTTCTCTGGCGATCCGCTGCCCGGGTGGAGGATCGCCAGGGGCTGCTCGGAGTTTGCCGTAGCTGCTGCCAAACGCCGCCGTCCCTGGTGGAGGGTCGTCTTGTCGAGGTGGATCGTCGGGGGCCCCACGGCGGCCTCGATGCCGGCCGCAGAGAGATCGGCCAGCCATTGATCAGTGACGTGGCGGCGCCGGTCGGGTCGGGGTCGGGGATCAATGTTCACGACCTGCCCAATGCCCGCTTCGATCAACCGCTTTCGGGTCGTGCCTGCCGAGCCCCCGAGCATGTCGACCGCCAGATCGAAAGGGGCAAGTTGGGCGACTACGCGTTGAGGGAGCGGCAGATCGGCTGAGAAGAGGGCGTGGAATCCACCCACCTCCAGATCCATGATCGCATCCCCACCTTCCGGCGGGCCGGCGACTGCCGTGATATGCGGCCGGCCGAGGATGGCTACGTGCCGGGCACCAGCCTTACGCAACGCGGCCACAACCCGCAGGGCCATCACGAAGTCCCCCACGGCGCCGCCATGAATAAGCAAGGCTTGTTTCATCAGGTATCCCGTGCTCATGGGGTGTCATCTCGACCCTGGTGGAGGCCCGCCGGAGACCGTGCGACGAGCAGCTCTACGGTGGTCGGGGGCTCGGGGCGGTCGTGCCGGATAGCGTGGCCAGGGCCTGGACACACCGATCGACGTCGGCCACGGTGTTGAAAGCGCCGAAGCTCAACCGGGTGGTTCCCCCATCAGCGTGGGTGCCAATGGTCTGGTGGGCCATGGGAGCGCAGTGCATGCCGGATCGGGTGAGGATGCCGCATTCCGTCTCCAGCAGGGCCGACAGTTCCGCGGGCTCGAACCCGGCCAGCCGCACGCTGAAAACCGCCACCCGCCGGTCGGGATCGAGCGGCCCGTAGAGGCTCAGCCCGGCCACATCCCCCACGCCCTCCAGGAAGCGGGCGCTCAGCCGGCGATCGTGCTCCCGCAATGATTCCACGGTCTGTGTTTCGATCCACCGCAAGGCTGCGGCCAAACCTGCCAGGCCGACAACGTTGTGGCTGCCGGACTCGAACTTGTCGGGCATGAAATCGGGCTGGACGGGCCGCTCTCCGGCCGAGCCGGTCCCGCCTTCGACCAGGGGCCGGATCGAAACCTCCAGGCCGGGCCGGATGTACAGTGCCCCGGTGCCCAGCGGGCCCATCAGGCCCTTGTGCCCGGGCATCGCCAGGAGGTCAACCTCCATCTGTTGCACATCGATGGGCACGTGCCCCGCGGTCTGGGCGGCATCCACGAGTGTCGGTATC
>CAZFMS010000301.1:0-5128 GCA_964520125.1 uncultured Planctomycetaceae bacterium | reverse complement strand
TCGATGAACTCGATCCGCCGGCCCAGGGCGTCGTAGGTGAAGGCGGCGCTGCGGTCGCTGCCGCCGTCGTCGTAGATGCCGGTCAGCCGGTTGTGGTGGTCGTACTTGTAGATGTACGACGAGCCTCGGTCGGCAGAGTAGGCCAGCGTCAGGTTGCCGGCGGCATCGTAGTTCTGGGTGTTGCCGGCATAAGTGGTCATGCGATTGGCCTTGTCGTGCCCGTAAGCGATGGCCCCGGCGTCCCTATAGCTGTGGCTCTGGCGGTTGCCCAGGTCATCATACTGATACGACGTGGTCGCCTCGGAGGCGGCGGTCCAGTTCTGGGTATCGGTCACCCGGGCGGTGATCAGCCGATTGAGCGTATCGTAGTTGAAATGTCGGTCGGCGTCAAGCTCGTCCATGGTAGCGGTCTGCAGGGCCGAGAGGGCGTTGGAGCTGCTGTCGTAGCCGTACTCGAAGGTCCCCAGGCTGCCGTAGGTGCTGCCGGCCTGGTCCTCGGTGAGGTGCTCGTTGAGGACCTTGGTGACCCGCAGGAGGCCGTCCCGCTGGAAGTCGGTCTTGAACTTGGGCTTGGTGTTGCCGGGATAGTCGCAGGTGGTCTCCCGCTTGCTGATGGCATTGCCCAGCCAGGTGTAGTCGGCCAGATCGACCCAGGCCGAGCCGTTGTGCTGGTCGATGCCCGAGCACCGATCCCGGCTGTCGTAGGCGTAGGCGGCGGTGACGTTGCCGTCATCGTGCTGGAGGGTCAGCCGGTTGCCAGCCTTGTCGTATTCGTAGGTGACCAGGTGGGCGGTGGCCAGGACGGCCTGGTTCTCGTTGGTAACCCGGGAGAGGCTGTCGTAGCTGAAGACGCTCCGGCTGGTGGCGTCGGAATCGCCAGTCGTGCCCTTGTCCGCGGTGATCAGCCGGCCCAAGCCGTCGTAGGTGTAGGCCTCGATGTCATTGGAGGCGCCGTTTTTCTTCCGCTCGGTGAGCTTGTTGACTGCGTCGTAGGCGTAATCGACGGTGATACCTTCCTCGTCGATCCGCTCGGTCATGTTGCCTGCGGCATCGTAGGCCATGGACACGTCCCCGGTCTCCTCATAGGTGATGACCGTCTGCATCCCCCTGCCGTTGTAGGCATAGATCGTGTCCTGCTGTCCGGTGGAGGGGCCGTCAGTGTAGGCGGTCAGGGTGACCAGCCGTCCGGATCGGTCGTAGGTGTTCTCCGTCACCCGGCCGATCCCGCCGGCATCCTCGGTGACCTTGGTATGCCGGCCCAAGCTGTCGTACGCGGTGACCACGTCGCGGGAGGACTCGTCGGTGATGGTTATCCGCCGGCCGGCCCCGTCATAGACGTAGATGCTGGTGAGGTCGTCGCTGTTGCCAAAGGTCCCGTCGGGCCCCTGGTTGGTGGTGGTGACTACCCGGCCCAAGCCGTCCAGGGTGTAGTCGTGGCGGACGCTGCGGGTGCCGCCGCCGACGATCTCGTAGCGGATTCTCTGGGTGGTTTTACCACCGGTGTCGTTGGCACTGGTGGTGTAGCTGCCGTCCGGCAAGGTCTCCAGCGTCCGGCGGCCGTAGGAGTCGTAAGCATAGGTCGTGTCGTTGCCGCTGGCCGAAGTACTCTTGGTGGCCTGCCCGCCGGCATCGTAGTAAGACTTGATCACGTAGTCGGTGCTGTCGCTGTCGGCCCCGCCGGGGCTGGCCTTGCGGCGGCTGACCGTCTGCCGGCCGGCGTCGTCGTATTCGTACTTGCTGCGGGCCAGGAGCGTGTCGCCGCTGGCGTACTGGCTGACCTGGGTCTTCAGACCGCGTTTGTCATAGTCGGTGACGGTGTAGTGGCCGTTGGCGTTGGTCACCGTGACCTGGCGGCCGTCGTCGTCGTAGGTGTAGGTAGTATCGTTTCCGTTGGCGTCGGTGACCTTAGTCTGCCAGCCGTCGTCGTCGTATCCGTAGGTGGGGGCGCTTCCGTCCGGATCGGTGGCCAGGGTCAGCCGCCCCGCCCCGTCATAGGTGTTGGCCGTGGTGTTGGCGAGGGACTCGGCGTACCAGACGTTGTTCCGCAGCAGGCGGTCCTCGCCGTCGTACTCCGTGTCGGTGAGGATATCGTCGACCCCATCGCTCCCGCCGGGATTGTCCTTCTGGCGGATCCTGCTGACGCGGCCCAGCTCATCGTATTCGGTGTCGCCGTGGGTCAGAATGGTGTCACCGCTGTTGTACCCTTTGACCGCCGTTTGCTGTCTGGCGTCGTACTCATAGACGCTGTAGTGACTAAGGGCGTTGGTGGTGGTCACCTTCCGACCGAAGCCGTCGTAGGTAAGAATGGTGTCGTTGCCGTCAGCATCCGTACCAGTCACTATGTTGCCCATGGTATCGTAGGCCATGATCAGCATTATCGTGGTCGCCCCGGCATCTCCCAGCTTGGTGGTCATCACCCGGCCCAGGGCGTCATAGACGCTTTCGTTCACCAGCCCTCCGGAGCTGGTCAGCTTGGTCTTGCGGCCGCTAGCGTCGTAGGCGTAGGTGGTCGCCCCGTTGTCCGGCTCGATGCTCTTGGTGACCAGGCCGGCATTGTCAAACTCCGTGGTCCAGGTGTACAAGGCGCTCTCGCCGTCCATGATCTTGCGGGCCGTCTGCCTGGCGTTGTCGTCGTACCCGTACTCGGTGACTATGCCAGCGGCGCTGGTGTACTTGGTGAGCTTGCCGGCCTTGTCTAATTCCCGGATGACCTGCCTACTCTCCGGGCTGGTGGTGGTCAGCACCCGGCCGAGGGCATCGACCGTGTAGTTGGTCTGGAGGGTGAGCCCGCCGGCGCCGGAATCGACAGTCATGGTGGTCATGAAGCCGTTGGCGTTGTAGGCGTAGGTGGTCTCGTTGCCGGTCACGTCGGTGAAGTGGGTCTTCAGGCCCGAGCCGTCGTAGGCATAGGTCCGAGTTCGGCTGCCGGGCCGGATCTCGGTGGTCAGCTCCCCGTTGGTGTCGTACTGGTATTCGGTCTGGTTGCCCTGAGCGTCGGTGACGGTCAGCGGCCGGCTGTAGTTGGCGGAATAAGTCGTCTGCACCTGGGTAATCGAGGTGCTGTCTGCGGTGACCACCGTGCTGAGGACGTTGCCCTGGGAGTCGTAGGTATTGGCTACCACCGCGCTGTTGGGCAGGGTCGCCTGGGTAATCCGGCCGCCGGCGTCATAGGCGTAGGTGTACGTGGCCGCGTCCGACGAGCCGTAGCCCAGGATCTTGCTACTCAGGTTGCCGCTACCATCGAAGACGAATCCCTTGGTGTCACCCTCCGGGTCGATGGCGAAGTCCGTGCCGTTGTAGGCGAAGTCGAAGGTCCCACCGTTGGCGTCGATGTAGTAGTCCACCCGGTCGCTGCCGTCATAAGCGATCTGGCGGATGGTGGTCCCCTTGGCATCCTTGATCAAACTGATGCGGTTGCTGCCGTCGTAGGCGTACTCGGCGGTGGGGACGCTCGAGCAACTGCCGCAGGCGTCCTCCACCTTGGTCAGGTTGCTGCTGGCGTCGTATTCGTACTTCACCGACCGATCGGCATAGTCGCGGATCAGGGTAATGGTGTGATCAGTGTCCCGATCCAGGTGGATGTCGTTGCCCGATGAGACGGTGATCTTGCTGAGGTAGCTCGAGGCGTCGTAGGAGTAGTCCTCGCCCTCGCTGTATCGATTGCGGGTGCTGATCAGGTTGGCCGGATCGGCGCTGGGCGTGAAGTAATAGGCGTAGCCGTTCTTGTCGGTCAGGCGGTACTGGGTGCCGCCGATCTTGGCCAGGGTGTAGCGCTCCCAGCCGGCGGGCGAGTCGTAATCGCTCTCCCCTACCGGCAGGGTGAAGGTCAGGTCCTCTCCGGTGCCCAGGTTGATCTTCACCTCGTCGTCGTGCACGGAAGGATCTATCTGGTCGGCGACGATCCGCAGATTGGTGTGGAAATACCGGCCGAAGTCGGTGGTCACCCCGCCCTGGTTGGGGGTGTTGTGGCGATAGAGCCGGTCGGCGGCCACGGAGGTGCCGTCGTGGGGCCAGTGCAGGTCGCGGGAGCTGAAGATGAGTTCTCCGGTGTCGATCACCACGGGGTCGGTGATCCACCCGCCGGTGGGCGCCGCCGGATCGGTCCGGTCCAGCATGGGCCAGCTGGAGGTGTCGAAGATCCAGTACTGCTGCAAGAGCCCGCTGCCGCCCAGCCCAGGGAAGCCGCCACTCACCAGCCCGCCGCCGGATGGGGACTGCTGGGAGCCGGTGCCCGTTCCACCGCCGGATCCGCCGCCCGATCCGCCGTTTCCGCCGGTTTCTCCATTTCCGCTGGACCCACCAGGGGTGGGCCCGCCATCATGATAATCTGCGCACTGCCGACAACCCGGGGTCCCATACTCGCAGGCGGCATGCACCAGTTTCTGCCCCCAATACAAGCCCATCGTCATAGACGCCGCAATCGTGATCGCCACCACTTTTCGCTGAGTCATCGGTCAGCCTCCATCCACAGTGCTGAGAGGTTCTCCGTCTCTATCCACTCCCGCCACATTGGGCGGGCCTCAAGTCTCACTTGCCCAGGCCGTTCACCCGGGCCAGCGCGTCCTGGCTCTTGGACTCGGCCTCCTCCAGTTCCCCCCTCTGTATGCGCGCCAGCCGGACGTACTCGCTGTGCGGGAACTCCCCCAGGAACGACTCGTAGGTGGCCCGGGCCTGGTGGAACCGCCCGGCCGCCACCTGCACGTAGCCCCGACGCATCCGGGCATATTCCCCGAAGTGGGTGCCCTCGTACTTGGCGGCCATGACCTCCAGGGTAGACAGGGCGGTGTCGAACTCGCCCTGCAGGAGTTGGGCCAGGGCCAGCTTCCGCCAGCCCCAGGGGGCCTGCGGCGAGTCGTCATGCCCCTCGATCAACCGTTGCCAGACCCGCTCGGCGGCGGCGTATTCCTGACGCTCCAGATGACAGCCCCCCAGGTGATACATGGCCTCGGCCGCGAACCGGCCGTCGCCGTAACGCTCCAGCAACTGTTCATAGGCCCCGATGGCAGCGCAGTAATCTCCCTGCGACTGGAGGTTGCCCCCCTCGGCAAAGGCCACCCGTTGGGCCTTGGTCCAGCCTTCCTGCCCTTCCACATCATCCAACAACGCCTCCAACTCCGGCAGGGCCAGG
>CAZFMS010000300.1:0-5189 GCA_964520125.1 uncultured Planctomycetaceae bacterium | reverse complement strand
GGTTTTCATAGTGCTGTTCGAGGGGTGGAGTGGTCCGCCTGCCGCCAGCCGGCTCCCGGCCCCCGATGCCGGAATCCCCCTGCCGACGCCGCAGCAGCTCTATGCTCACGCCGCCGGTCAGGTTGCTGCCGCGGCCGTGCTGCTCTACCTCGGCTGGCTCCGGATCCATGGTGGCCTGAAAGGCTGGGGGCTGGCGGGGCTTTCGTTCCGCAAGCAATTGCTTCCCGCGGCGGTGACCTACGTGGCCGTCTGGCCGGTGTGTGCCGGGTTGCTCTATCTGACGCGAGTCTTGATCCTCTGGGCGGTTCCGGACTATACCCTGCCGGCCCACGGGACCATCCTCACGCTATACGCCGAGGACGTTGCCTCTCAGGTCAAGATAGTAACGGTGCTGAGTGCCGTGATCCTGGCACCGGTGGTGGAGGAGCTGCTCTTTCGAGGCCTGCTGCAGTCGGCCCTGGCCCGCCGGTTCCGCTCGCCGTGGTGGGGGGTGCTGCTCAGCGCCGTCACCTTCGGAATGTTTCATCATCAGGTCTCCGACACCATCATCACCATGACGTTTTTCGGCGTGGTCTTAGGCTACGCCTATGCCCGGTCGCGCTCACTGATCCTGGTGATCCTGTTGCACGCCGTCTTCAATGGCAAGACCATTCTGTGGATCTTTCTCAGTCGTTAGATTCAGAACCGTGCAGCCCCCAACAACGAGAGTCAATAGCCGGGCGGCGGAAGCCCCCGGTTCCAAGCTCGACAACCTCCCCACACTTCCCTGGCTGAACATACACCGGAAGAATGAACCCGAAACGATCCCAAGCTCGTACTCATTAATGCGTTGCGACTACAACCGACAGACCTTCATGCGAGATCTCGGCACGCTGCACAGTGAATGATCCGGCTTACAGCGTTTCGACGGTGATGTGCTGATTGGTGTAGACGTTGATCTCGCCGGCGATCTTCAATCCGGCCTCCACGATCTCGGCCGCCGACATCGAGGTGTGGGCCAGCAACGCCCGAGCCGCGGCCAGGGCGCAACTGCCGCCGCTGCCCAGAGCCAAAATGCCGTCGGTCGGTTCGATCACGTCTCCGCTGCCCCCGATGATCAGGCCGGCCTCGGCATCGGCGACGGCCAGCAGGCTCTCCAGGCGGCGGAGGGCCTTGTCGGTTCGCCAGTCCTTGGCCAACTCGATGGCCGCCCGCCTGGTGTTGCCCTTGAATTCCTCCAGCTTGGCCTCGAACCGTTCCAACAGGGCGAAGGCGTCCGCGGCCGAGCCGGCGAAGCCGGTCAGCACCTTTCCCTTGTAGAGCCGGCGGACTTTCACGGCGTCGCCCTTGAGGATCGAATCCCCCAGGGTCACCTGGCCGTCACCGCCCACGGCCACCTGGCCGTCGCGCCGCACCGAGAGGATGGTCGTCGATCGGATGGGCATTGCTCGGTCCCTCGTCTGCCAAACGTCTCTCACTACCCGGCATCATCTTCTTGGTGCCTGATCAAGTCCAGTGCAGACCACTGCGGCGCCTGACCGGTGGGTTGGCCGGAGAGTGGGGTTGGTTACCGCAGGCAGCAGTCCTGCGCTGCGAGTTTGAGACGGCTCCTCGGTAACTCCGGCAGCGACAGGGCCTTACGGTGATTGCCGGCCCAAGTACTCGGCGACTGGGTCGGATCATCCGGGATATCCGGGGAGATCGAAGGAGAATCGGTCGTTTCTACCTTGCGGGCGTCTCTACCCTTAGATAGCATCTCGTCCAGACGTCCGGTAACTGTGCAACGTAGACGGCGCGGTTCGACAGAGGCGGGAACGAAGTTACCGACGCGTCGGCACCGTTGCCGAAAACAAGGGCAGTTCAATGCCCGAGAGAATGGGGTGTTTGCCCTGAAGCCCTAATATCCGGTCCAGACGGGGTAGCCATGTTCGACGGGGCCGTGGCTGACGGAGTTGCCAAAAGAAACCTCTCGGGCGATGCGCAGAGAGAGGGTACCGGGAACGGACTATCCCGGCCATCCCTCCGCTATTCAGCCGGAGTGCTGCAGAAAGCGAAGTCTGGCCTGCGTAGGTCGGACACGAAATGGAAGAGACTGGTTCAGGAGAGAGACAATGAACACCAGACAACTCAAGAGGCTCGGCCTTTGGGGACTGTCGATTGTGGGGGTTATCACCGTCGGGGTGATGCTCGGCTGCGACAGTGGTGCTATCGCTCCGCTGGGCGATCTAGCCGAATCGCCTTTCTATAAGAGCGACGAGGTTGCCGCCGCTCCCGGTGCTCCCGGAGGCAGCCACTTGGCCTTCAATTTCAACCTCATCGGCAGGCCCAACGAGTATGACGGCGACTGCGGAAACGGGCACCGCATCTTCGTCGAGCGCGACGCCCACCACGCCCACATCATCATCCGCGATCATGACGACGGCTGGCACATCGAGGACTGCAACGGCACAGGCAACAACCGGGCCGAGCTGCACACCGACGGTGCAGGCATCTACGATCTCTACGTCAGGATACTCGGCAAGCCCGGCGGGGAGTTGTCGATCTGCGCCGACACCCTCGAGGACCATGAGAGCGGGGAAGGCCTGTGTTATCTGGGCACCGTCGACTTGACCCGCGGCAGTGGGAAGTCCCGTTTCAGCGTGGTGCCAGACTCGATGTTCGACGCCTCGGGTGAGGACCTGATCTGGGACGTGGACACCAACCGCGACTTCCGCATCGCCCAATTCCGCGTGTACCGACGTGATTAACAGACCAGGCGCCGTTCGTCTTTTCGACTTGACGGGTCGTGGCGAAATGGTGACCACCGGCAGTTTGCGAGGGGACTCGTTGCGTGATGGCGCGGGTGCCAATGGTGATTGTGCGCCCCGGTGGTATAATCCGGACCAGCCCCCGGGCGGCCTGAGTACTACTTGATGGCCGCTCTTCGTTCGTGGCGGAGAGGTTCGGCGTTCTGATGAGTCAGGAGGAAGGACCAGCGGCGAAGATGCTCTTCGCTTGCACGGTATTGGCCGCGGTGACGCTGGCCCCGGTGGGCTGCACGTCCACCGGTGGGGGGGAAGCCCCGAACGGGGAGGGTCTGGAGATCCCCGGCCTGGCAGAGGAGGCGATTACCTCCGGCGAGATCTGCGGCCAGGCCACGGCGCTGTCCCTCCAGACCGGTCAGGAGGCCGAGGTGGGCTTGCTGACCATCTCGAACGACGCGGAGAGCCTGTCGGTCTCCTTTACGACCATCGACGGGTGGACCATGGTCGAGACGCATCTGGCGGTGGGCGATGCGGTTGAGGGCCTAGCCCAGGTCGTCGAGGGGAACCCGACATCAGGGCCGTTTCCGTATTCGACCGAGCACGCCCCGGATACCTCAGAGTTCTCCCACATACTAAGCCTGGGGGATTACCAAGTGGGTGCCATCCTCTGCCTGGCAGCCCAGGTGGTGGTCCAAAGGGTGATACTGGGATTACCCTATCAGGCCGACCGGGTGGTCTCTTCGGACCAAGGTCTGCGGAAGGACGGAGCCCCGGTGGCCCCTGGGGCGTCGGACCCCGCGGGGGCCCTGGTTCCGGACGAGGTGTTCTTCAGCCTGGGATTCGGCGGGGTCATTACCGTGGAGTTCGACTGCCCGATCCCCAACGGCCCGGGCGGCGATGTGGGGATCTGGGAGATCACCACCGGCGTTTATCCGCCGGAGTACGTGGAGGTCGAGGCCAGCCGGGACGGAGTGAGCTGGGTGGTGATCGGCATCGGGGACAATGGCAGGACCGCGCCCAGCTCGGACGGGCAGCGGAGGACGCTGAGTGAGTTCGATCTGGGCCCGCTCGACCGGGCCTCGTTCATCAGGGTGACCGACGTGACCAGCACCATGCCGCATGGTCGGTCGGCCGACGGCTTCGAGATTGACGGCATCGTCTCGTTGCAGGATTGCCTCGAGGAGCAGGTCGCCTGGGTCGAAGGCGGCAACTTCGAGGATGCGGCCTGCACCATTTTCGCCCGGCACGTGGTCCAGCAGTGCCCGGGGGCCTGCTGCCTGGCCGACGGGAACTGTCAGGAAGTGGAAGACGAGATTGCCTGCGCGGCGCTCGGCGGGGCGTTCGAGGGCCACCGCACAAAATGCGCGGCGACGACCTGCCCAGTCTTCACCGGTGCCTGCTGCTGGGCCGACGGCCGGTGCGCGGACGGGATGGTGGAAGAGACCTGCACCACCCTGGGCGGCACCTTCCAGGGCCCGGGCTCAGACTGCAAACTGAACACCTGTCCGGCCCCGCTGACGGCGGCGGACTGAGGAGTGGGGGATTGCGGATTACGAGTTGGGGTGTGCAGTGATGGCCGCTTGCCCTTGCCGCGAAGTGTTGCTCACGCCCCTGGCGAGAGGACAAGAGCCGCCGGCACCCGTCGCCCTTCACCGTCGGTGAGGGAACTCTCGGAACGTGATCCCGGACTTGGATGTTGCAGGATACGACGACGGCGCTCATTGGACAGACAGCGTTCTCCATCAATCCGATTCAGGCAGTGATACGAGGAGTTCATCGAGGGTCGACAGCAGCGATTGCAGGTCTTCCTTCTCTACCGTCAACGGTGGCATGATGGTCAGCACATTGCGATGGGCGCCGGTCTTGCCGCAGAGGAAACCACGGTCTTTCAGACGCTCCAGGAGGACATCCAGGGCCCCAGGGGCGGGCTGGCCGTCTTCATCCGCGATATCCGCGCCGATCATCAGGCCCTTGCCGCGGACGTGGTCCATGCCGGCATGACGTTCGGCAAGACGCGTGAGTTGTGCCAGAAACCACTCGCCGGACTCGGCAGCCCGGCTTCCCAACTCGTGCTCCTCGTGGTAGTCGATCGTCGCCAAGGCTGCGGAAGCCGAGACCGGATTGCCACCCAGGGTCGAGGCCCCGGGGCGCGTGTAGCTCGACGCGATCTCGTCCGTGGTGATGAACGCCGCGATCGGAAAGCCGTTACCCAGGGCTTTGGCGACGGTCATGATGTCCGGCGCGACATCCCAATGCTCGCCGGCAAACCAGCGCCCTGTGCGGTTGAACCCCGTCTGCACCTCATCGAAGATCAACAGAATGCCATGCCTGTGGCACAAATCACGTATTCGGCCCCAGTATCCGGCCGGCGGGACGACAATGCCGCCATTGCCCTGAATCGGCTCGGCGATCATCGCGGCGATCTTGCCGGCCCCGACATCTTGGATGATTCGCTCCACGGCGTCC
>CAZFMS010000299.1:0-5227 GCA_964520125.1 uncultured Planctomycetaceae bacterium | reverse complement strand
ACTGTCCCGGCCACGCCGACTACGTCAAGAACATGATCACCGGGGCGGCCCAGATGGACGGCGCGATCCTGGTGGTGAGCGCTGCGGATGGTCCGATGCCGCAGACCCGCGAGCACGTCCTGCTGGCTCGCCAGGTAAACGTACCGGCCCTGGTGGTTTTCCTGAACAAGATCGACTTGCTGGACGACCCCGAGCTTTTGGAGCTGGTGGAGTTGGAGGTTCGGGAGTTGTTGTCCAAGTACGATTTTCCGGGCGACGACATCCCCATCATTCGGGGTAATGCCCTGGGGGCCCTGCAGCATCCGGAAGACGCGAAGCTCAACGAACCGATCAGCAAACTGCTGGCGTCTTTGGACAGTGCTATTCCGGAGCCGAAGCGTGAAGCCGACAAGCCGTTTTTGATGCCGGTAGAGGATGTGTTCAGCATCAAGGGTCGGGGCACGGTGGGCACCGGCCGGATCGAGCGTGGGGTGGTGAACGTCGGCGACAGCGTGGAGATCGTCGGGCTGAACAAGGAACCGCGCAAGACGGTGGTTACCGGAGTGGAGATGTTCAACAAGACTCTCGAGGGGGGCCAGCCGGGAGACAACGTCGGCATCCTGCTGCGGGGCGTGGAGAAGGATGAGTTGGAGCGCGGCCAGGTTCTGGCCAAGCCGGGTTCGATCACCCCGCACACCAAGGTAGAGGCCGAGGTCTATGTGTTGACCAAGGAAGAGGGCGGCCGGCACACGCCGTTCTTCAACAACTATCGCCCGCAGCTTTACGTGCGGACGACCGACGTCACCGGCAGCCTCACGCTGATGGGTGGTGCGGAGATGTGCATGCCGGGCGACAACATCACCTTGTCGGTGGACTTGATTCAGCCGATTGCGTTGGAGGAGGGGGTCCGTTTCGCGGTGCGTGAAGGCGGGCGAACGGTTGGTTCCGGGGTGGTGACCAAGATTATCGAGTAGTCGCCGTCCCGATTGAGCAGGGTTAGCAATGGCCAAGGCAAGCAAACGAGAGAACGTGTGGTTGCAGTGCAAGGAATGCAACAATCTCAATTACCGCACCCAGATTCACGCCGCCCAAGGGGTACCGGAAGGTCTCAAGGGCGGCTTGAAGAAGTATTGCAAGACCGAGCGCAGACACACGGTGCACAAGGTGAAGCGCAAGTAAGACGGTGGGCCGTGCCTGCGGTCGAGAGTTGTTGGTCCCCTGTGCCTACGTCCGGTGGCGCGATTACGAGACGAGTGCTCAATAGTGCGCTGCGCTGGACTTCCGAACGAAGGAGCGTAGCTCAATTTGGCAGAGCACCGGTTTCCAAAACCGGCGGTTGGGGGTTCGAGTCCCTCCGCTCCTGATAGGCGTCCTGCCGTGGGACGTTCGCCCCGGCGACGGCGGCGGAGCAAGAGAATCGATGGCTAAGCGTAGCAAGAGAGGCTTGACCGGTGCGGACGGGTTCGAGTCGGGGTCCGCTATCGCAGAATCGGAGCGTGAGGTGTCCAAGGCAGCAGCGAATTCGGGCGGTGGTTCTCGCCTGCGAGAAGATCACAAGCCCCTGGCGACCGGGCCGACGGGCGGCGGTTCTCGACGCGGTTTATTCGACATCTACAAGCCGGGGCAAGGCTTCCATACGCGAGTGTGGACGGGGGTTGGTGCGGGGGCCCTGGTGCTCTGGTTTGCCTATTTTCTCTACGAGAAGCTCGGGGCCATGGCCACCGATCAGTCGACGGCCAGGTTGTGGCAGGTCGGCACGTGGGTGGCGGTAATCGTGGTATTCGGCCTGGTGGGTTATTGGCTGTTGGCGTTGAATCGCAAGGTCAGTGATTTTCTCATCGCTACTGAAGGGGAGATGAAGAAAGTCAATTGGAGCAGCCGCAAGGATATCATCGGGTCCACCAAAGTGGTGGTGATCATGGTGCTGTTCATGGGATCCTTGCTGTTTATGGTGGATCTGTTCTTCATGGCCTTCTTCAACTCCATCGGGGTTCTGAAGGGGGCGGGCTTCCTGGAGAGCCTCCAGGATCTGTTTTGAGACCCGGCGGGCGAGAGTAAGGAGTCTATTCGGTGATCGGTGAAGAGCCCAATTCGGAAGTCGTTGATCCCACGGACGAGCAGACCGATGCCGTCCGGGAGGGGAAGACCTCCGGCGAGGTAGCCACCGAGGCCCAGGAGGAGAGCCCGGCTGAAGGTGCCGTGGCGGAGACCTCCGCGGACCAGGCCGGTGAAGAGGTGGCCCAGGATCCCGCGGCGGACGCCGGTAAGCCGGCCGAAGCTGCCGTGGAGATGCTGTGGTACGTGCTGCGGGTGGCCAGCAACCGTGAGGAACAGGTCTGCGAAGCTCTGCAGCGCAAGGTTACCATCGAGCATCTGGAGGAGCGCATCGGCCGCATTCTGGTGCCCACCCAGCGGGAGAAGCGGATGCGCGGCCGGGTGGCCAAGGTCTTCAATCGCAAGCTGTATCCCGGATACGTCTTCGTGGAGATGGCTACCGAGGAAGACGGCAGTATCCCGGAGGATGTCTGGTTCATGGTCAAGGAGACCATGAGCGTGGGGGACTTCATCGGCTCCGACGGGAAGCCCACCGCCATGAAGCCCCACGACGTGGAGAAGGTCTTGGCCGCGGTGGAGCGGTCGGCCGAACAACCCACGCTGGCGGGGATGGCGGGAATGAAGCAGGGCGATCCGATCAAGGTCAAGGAGGGCCCGTTCGAGAACTTCGAGGGGGAGATCGACGCGGTGTTCCCGGACAAGGGCCAGGTTCGGGTGATCGTCACCATCTTCGGCCGGGCGACGCCGATCGAACTGGAATACTGGCAGATTGAACTGATGTGATCCTCACCCAAGCGTCTGGATCTCTAGCGGGGTGGATTTGTGGCGAAGAAAAAGAAGAAGAGGACACCCAAGGCGGTTTTCAAGGTTCAGGGTCCCGGCGGGAAGGCTACGCCGGCGCCGCCGATCGGGCCGGCTTGCGGGCAGAACGGGGTGAACCCGGGGCAGTTCGTGCAGCAGTTCAACGAGCGGACCCGGCATCTGAACGGCATGCCGGTGACGGCGGTGGTGAGCGTCTACGCCGACAAGTCGTTTGACTTTGTGGTGAAGAGCCCGCCGGCGGCGGTCTTGCTGAAGGAGGCGGCCCAGGTGGCCAAGGGGTCGGGGGTGCCCAACAAGGAGAAGGTCGGCACGGTGACCGATGCCCAGTTGGAGGATATCTGCAAGACGAAGATGAAAGATCTGAACTGTTTGGGCGACATGGATGCGGCCAAACGGATCATCGCGGGCACGGCTCGCAATATGGGCATAGAGGTCGAGGGGTAGGTGTCGGGGGATTGCGGGGAGCTTCAGAAGGTGTTACCCTTCTGACTTCGATATTGAGGCCAGGTCGTGGGGTGATTCGCCCGTTGGGCCGGATGACTACGACAGGCAGGGCTCGACCACGGGCCGATAACCGTGGCAGACCGAAAGGTCGTTATTTCATGGGGCATATCAATGGCTAAGAAGAAGTCTGAGCAGGGCGGCAAGTCCGCCGGTGGAGGCGGTGCACAGAAAAAGGGCTCGGCCGGGGGTTCCAAAGGCAAGCCCAAGTCCCGGAAGGTCACGGATTCGACGACCGAGGAGAAGGCCGGCATTGGCCGACGGGTGCGCGGCCGTTCCATGCGGGGCACCAGCCGGCGTCATTCGGAGAACGTCAAGAAGGTCGAGAGGCACAAGCAGTACAGCCTCGAGGAAGGGATCAAGCTGCTGAAGGAGGTGGCCGGGGGCACCAAGTTCACCCAGTCGGTTAATCTGGTGATGAATCTGGGCATCGAACCCAAGCACGCGGATCAGATGATTCGGGGGGCGGTGTCTTTGCCCAAGGGGATCGGCAAGACCAAGCGGGTGATCGCCTTTTGTGACGGAGAAGACGGCGAGAAGGCCCAGGCGGCGGGCGCTATCGAGGTGGGCATCGAGGATCTGGTCAAGAAGATCAGCGACGGCTGGATGGAGTTCGACGTGGCTATCGCCCATCCCCGGTCGATGAGCAAGGTCGGCAAGCTGGGTCGGCTGCTGGGTCCTCAGGGCAAGATGCCGTCGCCGAAGAATGGCACGGTGACGGCCGATGTCGAGCAGGCGGTACGAGATTTCGTCGCCGGCAAGATCGAGTTTCGCAACGATGCGGGGGCCAACATCCACGCGGTGGTCGGCAAGGTCGACTTTCCGGAGGAGGATCTGGAGGAGAACATCAAGGCCTTCATCGATCACATCCGCAGGCTGAAGCCTGCGGCGAGCAAGGGTACGTATATCAAGAGGGTGTTCATTGGGGGCACCATGTCACCGGCGATCCAGTTGCAGGTCGCCCAATAGTAGGCGGAACGAGTCATGAGCCGGGCAGTTAAAGAGCTGGTCGAGAAGAAGTTGCGGGAGCGCTATGGCGAGGCCGACTCCCTGTTGGTGGTGAGCGTCCACGGCCTCAGCGGCATTCAGGCGAACGAGATCCGCGGTGAGCTTCGCAAGCAGGACATCGAGGTCCACGTGATCAAGAACCGGGCGGTGCGGCGGGTGCTGGCGGGTACACCGCTGGAGCCGATCGCCTCGGTCCTGGAGGGTCCTTGCGCGTTTGTGACCGGCGGATCGAGCCCGATCGACGTGGCCAAGGAGTTGATCCGGCTGGCCAAGGAGTACCCGGGGTTGGAGCTGAAGTACGGCCTGACCGACGGCGAGACCGAGGCTATCACCATCGCGGAACTCTCCAGGCGCAAGAGCCGGGGTGAGATGCAGGGCGAGATCGTGATGATCGCTATTTCTCCGGCCCGCCGGGTCGCCGGGTGCCTGAACGTCGGCGGCAAGATCGCCGGCTGTCTCGAGGCCCTGATCGCGAAGCTGGAGAAGGGCGAAGAGATCAAGAAGGTGGCCTGAGCGCGGGGAGCGGTCTTGGGCCGATACGAGCAAAGATGAACGACTTCCGATTCCGACTGTCCCGTTAGAAGCCGCCTTGGGGCGGTGGGGTTAAATGGGGTCAACGGGACCTCAGCTATCGGATCGGTAGAGCCCG
The DNA here is from genome assembly GCA_964520125.1 of uncultured Planctomycetaceae bacterium. Classification (GTDB taxonomy): domain Bacteria; phylum Planctomycetota; class Phycisphaerae; order UBA1845; family UTPLA1; genus JAFGQA01. Next base: position 213 of record CAZFMS010000299.1, on the reverse strand, counting down.
GCGTCGATCGAGGGGACTCGGTCCCGCCGATAGCAGAAGAGGAGCCACCGAGATGGCGGAAGCAGTTACCAAGGAATTCAGTGCGGAAATCAAGGACTTGGGGGAGAAGATCGCCGGGTTGGCGGTGAAGGACGCCCAGTTGTTGGCCGACTACCTGAAGGAGACCTACGGCATCGAGCCGGCCGGCGGGGGGGCGATGATGATGGCTCCCGG
>CAZFMS010000298.1:0-5241 GCA_964520125.1 uncultured Planctomycetaceae bacterium | reverse complement strand
ACTGAGGTTCTACGACAACAACGTGGGCAATACCGTCCGCCTCTTACGGGCCATGCAGCAACACGACATCAGGCGCCTGGTGTTCAGCTCGACCTGCGCGGTCTACGGCGTTCCTCGGCAAATGCCCATCACCGAGGATATGCCGACAGCCCCGATGAGTCCTTATGCCCGGGCGAAACTGGCCGTGGAATGGGCCCTGGCCGACTCGGCGCCGGCCTGGGGACTGGGCTTTACGGCCCTGCGGTACTTCAATGCCGCCGGGGCCGCCGCCGACGCCACCATCGGCGAAGACCATCATCCCGAGACCCACCTGATCCCCAACGTGCTCAAAGTCGCCCTCGGCGGGCGCGAGCACCTGCAGATCTTCGGAACCGACTACGACACCCCTGACGGCACCTGTGTCCGCGACTACGTACACGTCGAGGACCTGGCCGGCGCCCACCTCCGGGCCCTGGAGACCATCCGTCCCGGCCAGCCGCGCTACTATAATGCCGGCACGGGAAAGGGGGCCTCGGTGCGGGAGCTGGTGGACGTTGCCCGGGAGATCACCGGCCACCCGATTCCGGTGCTGGAAACCGAGCGCCGGGCCGGAGATGTGCCAATCCTCCGTGCGGATTCGGCAAAGATAAAACGCGAGTTGGACTGGTCGGTGAAGTTCGAGAGCCTCCGGGACATCGTCGCCAGCGCATGGGCCTGGCACCGCTCCCACCCCGATGGCTTTGCCGACCAGACCAAGCGAGGCACCTGATGTCCGCTGGCCCGGGCTCGACATGGGGCAAGAAAGGCCGGAGCCTACTATCTCTGGAGGAGGCCTGGGACGCGATCGCCTCCCAGGTGACGCCGCTGGGGGTCACCTCGGTGCCACTCGATGACGCCGCCGGACGAGTGCTGGCCCGGCCCATCGTGGCCTCGGCGGATTATCCCCCCTTCGACAAAGCCATGATGGACGGCTTCGCTGTTCGGTCCGCCGACTGCCCGGCGGCCGGAGCCGAGCTGAACATCGTGGGGCTGGCCCCGGCCGGAGATCTTCCGTCGGGTGAGGTCGGCCCCGGCCAGACCATGCAGATCAACACCGGCGCACCCCTGCCGCCAGGCGCCGACGCCGTGGTCAAGGTCGAGTCCACCACCTCGGCCGCCGACGGAACGACGGTCCGCATCAACGCCCCCGCCCGGCCGGAGGAGAACATCACCAGGCGCGGCAGCACCCGACAACAGGGTGACATCGTGCTGTCACCCCCGACCCGCATGGAAGCCGCCCAACTCGCCGCCGCGGCCTCCGCCGGTGTGCCCTCCGTCGAGGTACATGACCAGGTAGACGCCGCCATCGTGGTAACCGGCGATGAACTCGTGCCCTTCGGAGGGAACCGAGGCCCGGGGCAGATCTTCGAGAGCAACGGCATAATGCTGGCCTCCCTGATGCGGCAGTTCGGGGCCCGGTCCGCCCCGGCCGGAATCGCCCGCGACCGGCCGGCAGAGTTAAAGCAGCGCCTCGCCCAGGCCCTGAAGCAACCCTTGGTGATCGCCGTCGGGGGTATGTCCATGGGCACCCGAGACTTGGTGCCCCAGGCCGTCGATGAGCTGGGCGTGCACCTGGCATTCCACGGCGTCGCCGTGCGCCCGGGAAAACCGATCGCCTACGGCCGCGGGCCCGCCGGGCAACACGTCTTCGGCCTGCCGGGTAACCCGGTGAGCGTCTTTGTCTGCGCCTGGCTCTTCGTGCGCATGGTGATCCGAGGCTTGCAGGGGTTCCCTCCCCGGCCGCCGCAACGCTGGCCGGCCACCCTGGCCGGCCCCTTGAAGGCCGGACGCGATCAACGGCCCGCCTTCCTGCCCGGCCGGGTTTGGAACGACCCCCACAAAGGCCTGACTGCCCAGCCGTGCGAATGGACCGGCTCGGCCGACCCCTTCGGCCTGGCCCTGGCCAACGCCCTGCTGGTCCGCACCCGACCGACCGAAGCCGCCGAACCTGGCGACGTGGTGGAAGTTATCCTCATCTCCTCAGAAGCCTGAGGCGACGGATTGCACCTGTCACCTGGATTGGCAACCCACCACCGCGACGGCCGGCAGTAGTCGACAACCATGACAACTCCGAGCTTGACGCAACCGGGGCCCCGGTTTGCAATGACCAACCAGGCGAGTTGAGAAAGCCCGCCACCGAATGGGAGTCATGCTATGCCCAGAGCAACGCAATTCAGCATCGGACTTGACAACACGCCGGGCACCCTGGCCAAACTCTGCGCCATCCTCAAACGAGCCAAGGTCAACATCCTCGCCGTCTCCGTCGCCGACAACACCGAGTGCTCCTGGGTCCGGATGGTCGTCAGCCCCACGGCCAAGGCCAAGGCCGCCCTCCAGAAGGCCGAAGTCAACTTCTCCACCCAACGAGTCCTGTTCCTGGAGGTCCCCCACCGCCCCGCCGTACTGGCCGGAATCGCCGCCCGCCTGGCCAAGGCACGGGTCAACATCAACTACGTCTACGGCAGCAACGCCGAGGGGCCCTCCTCCACCCTGGTGCTCAGCGTCAGCGATCTTGCCCGGGCGGCCAAGGCGGTCGACAGCTAGTGCATCATGGCCGACGATACGCCGATCCAGGTGCTACGATCGGACAGCGTCCGACCATGCTCGAGCGCCGCACGTGCCGGGGCACGGTCAACCGACGTCCGGCGCCAGGAAGATACGACCTGAATGAGCGATACTAGCCCCACTTGTCAGGTATTGGTCGATGCCCCGCTGATAACCGCCGTCCAGGCCGATGGAGATCGGTATCAATGGCGCATCTGCCGAACCCACACCGCCTTGCTCGAACCGAACGGCCTGGACTGGTTTCACCTCGATCAATGTCCGACCGCCAAGCTGGTCAAGAGAAACAGCCAGCGCGACGTCTGGCGAGTTAACTGCAACGGGCAGGACTACTTCGCCAAGCTGTACCATCCCCACGGACCATTGGCCCGGGCCAAGCTCCTCCTCCGCGGCCCCACCGCCCTGCAGGAATGGAACGTCGGCACCTATGCCGCCGCCCACTCGATCGCCACCGTCTCCCCCGTAGCCACCGCCTGGACCGGAACACGTGGATCCATCGGCCCATCACTCTTGATCACCAAGGCCGTACCCGACGCCGAGCCGTTGAACGAATACTGGCTCAGGATCCGCGACGATCGGCAGGCCGCCGCCCAACTCGCCGATCTCCTCGCCCGCCTCATCGCCCGGGCCCACCAGTGTGGCTTCCAGCATGGTGACATGCACCCGGGAAACATCCTCATCCGACCCCAGGAGCCCTCGCCCGAAGTGTTCTTTGTAGATCTCCACAAAGTTCAGACCGCCCGCCCCGTAGGCCTCGAGGCCATAGTTGCCAATCTTGCCCAACTCAACCAATGGTTCCGACGCCACGCCACCAGGACCCAACGACGCCGATTCCTTCAGCACTACCTGGCCTACCGCGACCAGTACGCCCTGGCCACCCCTTTCGCCAGGAACCTCGCCTTGCAACCCGCCGCGCTCATCGGCGGTCTTTCCGCCCAGGCCGACCGCCACGCCGCGGCCCTGTGGGCCAAACGCGACCGACGAACCCGCCGCACCGGCCGTTACTTTGCCCGCATCCGCCCCGCACCCGGCTGGCGCGGACATGTCTTGCTGTGCAGCAAGCATCCCGCCCCCACGGCCTGTGTCGCCAAGTTGACCTTCACCCGGGACCAATGGGAACAGTGGCTGCGACACCCCCTCTCCTGGGTCGACCCCCAGAAGCACGAGCTACTCAAAGACTCTCACACCGCCACCGTCTGCCGGGCCGTCCTCCCGACCGATCACCCCCCCGCGGAGGTCGTCGTGAAACGCCCTCTGGCCCGCAACCTGTGGAAGCGTCTGAACCAGGTGTTCCGCCACTCGCGCAACATGCGCTCATGGCGGATGGCCAACATGCTCTTGAATCGCAACCTGCCGGCGGCCCAACCCTTGGCCGTGCTGGAACGCTACACCTGGGGAGTGATCCGCCGGGACTCGATCAGCATCACCGACTTCGTCACTCCTTCGGCTGATCTGGAGACCTTCCTGACCCGCCACGTTGCCGCCCTGGATCAACCGGCCCAGCGACGCGTCAAAGACCGCCTGCTCGAAGCGTTGGTCGGCTTGATAAAAGCATTCCACGAACGCGGCTTCGTACATCGCGACTTGAAGGCCCCCAATCTCCTGGTGACCTGGGAGCCGCCCCACTCCAGCCCGCCGCGCTTGACCCTTATCGACATGGACGGCATCAGCCACCCCCGACGCCCGACGGACCAGCAGCGCACCCGAGCAATCGCCCGACTCTGCGCCAGCTTGCTCGGCAGCCCGGCCTGCTCGCCCACCGACCGCCTCAGATTCTTGAAGCGCTATCTCACCGGCCCCGGCCGCGTCCCCACGAATTGGAAAGCCTCTTGGCGAGCCATCGACCGGCAAGTCCGCGACAAGATGGAAAACAAGGAAGCCCGGCGCCAATGGAAGCTCGACCGCTACGGCCGTGAGTAGCCAACTGGGCCATCTCCTCCACCAAGGGGCCGCACTGGCAACCTGGCCCGGCGGCAGGCCGGCAAAGTCATGATCGAAAAGCAAGAATATCCCCCATCGACTCGCCCACCGTCCATGCCCAAGAAGGCCCGGTGGTTTTGGCCCGCCATCGGCGTGCTTCTCTGCATATTCACCACCGCCATCCTCCAACGAAACCGAATCCGGGCCCACTTCTGGGCCAGGCAGCTCGCCAACACCCAGGACTCGGGGCAACAGGCCTACTATCTGGCCTCCCTGGCCGCGGTCGGTCATTCAGCCGCCGGGGCAATCGAACGCCTGGCCCGGCACGACCTGCCCGAGAACCGCGCCCTGGCGGTCATCGCCCTGGCCCGCCTCCCCCAGCAGTCCGGCCTGGACGAATTGACCCGGCTCGTGGGGGATGCCGATCGGGACGTAGCCGAATCCGCCGCCCTCAGTCTGGCGTTCATGGAGGGGATCGAGCCCGTTCGGGCCCTGCTCCAGGCAATCGCCTCCGATTCCCCCACCACCGCAGCGGCCGCCGCCGCCGCATTGTCCAGGATTGACGCGCCAGATGCGTTGGGGGCCCTCTGCACCGCCGCGTCCAGTCATCCGCACCCCCTGGTCCGGGCCCAAGCCCTGGAATCCCTCGCCGTCCGGCTAACGCCCACCAAGCCACCGCTGCCCCGGTCGCCTCCCGGCCCACCGCGGGACACCGGCCAATCGCCCTCCCCGGCCTACCCA
>CAZFMS010000297.1:0-5312 GCA_964520125.1 uncultured Planctomycetaceae bacterium | reverse complement strand
GCGAGAGGACCCAAGTTAACCGGACAGTAGTGGGACAAGCCGCCAGTGGCACCCACCGGGACGTGGGATGTTCAACGTTCTCCGCTCCGAGTAGTAAGCCCCCGAGAGACATGGACTGAGGAAACCGAGACCGGCGGGCCTTCCTCCCCGTAGTTCGCTGGGCTCGGTCCCTTTCGGTCCGGGAAAGACCGTCGAGCATGGCTCAGTGACATCCCGGGATTCGCTCGCTGTCGGGGAGTGCTGGTAGTTGAGTGCCACGCTCTACTTCAGGCAGACTCCCAGAAGCTTGTTGACGGCCTGCAACTGGTGGTCCATGAGCTGCTTCCGGCACTGGGTGACGCTCTGTCGAGTCTTGTAGCCGTCTTCGTCGAGTTCCAGCTCCACCCCTATCTTCTCCAGGGTGTTGAGGTCCCGGAAGATCGTGCGCCGCGAGGTGCGCAGCTTGACCTGGAGCTGCTTGAGGGTACTGCCCTGTCGGGAGCCGATCATCCGACATACGTCCAGGAGCCGCTTGAGATGATCCCCGTCAACCACCAGCGTACGTGCCATCATAGGTCCTCCGTCAAGAAACGAACCTCTCCTCGGGTAGCGGCGGCGAATCGGGTACCACCCACCGAATCCGTCGGCCCCTGCTCAACGGGTGACGACCGACGGCGGATGGGAACCCCAGGCCCAGCACCGGGTCCGATGCCGCAGCGCCGCTCCTGGCAGAACCGGCGTATCATACGGAATACTCTCGGCCGTGTCATCACCCGGTCGCGGAGTTTTTTTGCCTTTCCGCCGGTGCGACAAGGTGCTGGCACTTTCGCACCGACCCGAGGCCTGCCGCGGTTCAGGCCAGCCCCGGACCCACACCCTGTGAAATCTCCAACCCGCCGGCAGAGATTCTAATGCTCAGTCAGGATTGGTTGAACGGGTTGCCCCCGAGACGGGTGAGTGTCTGGGGTCTTCGGTCGAGACCGGGCCGAGGACGGCCCGGCTCACTCAAGCCCTCGAACCAACGCTTGCAGAGCACTGGAGGATTCTACGAATAGATGTAGCGTCGGGGCTGGTCCCCGGCGCCGGTGGATGATAGGTAGGGCGGCGCCGCCGGCAAGGGACGACGCTGCCGTGAAACGTGGAATGCTCCAGCGCTGTTGCGAGCCGGGAAGGTCACCGCCGGAGAGGACTCTCCTCTCGCTTCCCGAGTTGGGCCGGCACGCGAGGAACGCGGGGCCGGTCTCACGGGCCAGATGGTGGCTCCGCCCTGGATTCCCACCATTGCCGCATCCGGCTCGGGTCATAGGAGCGGACCCGCTCTAAGAGGTCGGCCAGATGGGGTCCCAGATCTATCGTTCCGGAGCGCTCCTTCATCAGCCCGATCTGCCGGCCGAGCACCTCGATGGTCAGGATCGTGTCGCCTCCCTCGCCGTGGGTCCCGAGGACTCGCAGATGGTTGTCCCTGACCAGCAGGCGCATCCCGAATTCCGTATATTCGACCTGTTCGGGCAGGATGGCCTGGGGGATCGCCGCGGGCCAGGTGAACCCCAGGGTCTTCTCGGCCACCGACAGGAGCAAGGACCGGTCGATGGTCCCTTTCTCCTGCGGGGGGGGCACGGCGGTTATCTCCACGTCGGCGGATCTGATCACATCATCGACCACATCCAGGTTGTTTACCCGGATGGCCAGTTGCCCGGTGGCCGAGCCGGCTCCCCAGGGACGGAGCAGCTCCTGGAGCGCCAGGCCCTGGACACTGCCGTCCAGCCGCAGCCGGTTGACGTGCCCCAAGGCCAGGTCAACCTGGTCTATGTTGAACATCGCGGTGCCGGAGAGGTCGTCCTGACCTAGTAGCGGGGCGAACGGCGATAGCGAGAAGTCGGCCACCTGGCCGTGGCCTCGGAAGTGGGTCACTACCGAGTTCACCACCTTGGCCCAGTCGACGGTGATCGAGAGCCGGCCCACAAAAGGGCCCAGCGGCAGGGCCCGGGTCAACTCGGCGACATCGGCGTCGGTCAGCTTCCCCCGGATCCAGACTTCGCCTTGCTCGGCGGTCCGCAGATACTGGACTTGCCCGGCGAAGCGACCGGCGGTGATGTCGCCGCCCAGGGCCGGGCCGATCCCGATGGCCTCCAGCGGCACCTCCGGCAAGGTGAGGACGAATTCGGAAACCTCCACGCCGTTCTTGGGCAGGAATCGGGCATCGATCTGCACGCCCTGGTTGACCTGTCGCCCGTTGAGTTCATAGGCCACCAGGTGGGCGATACCGTCGGCCGGATCGCTCATGTCTATCGTTCCCGAGGTCTTTCGGCAACGGACCGCCACGTCGCCCCGGGCGAAGTAGACCTCGAAGTCGGACATGCTCACGTGGTGCAGCTGCAGGTCCGCGAAGTCGTGGCCCAGGCCGGACTCGAAGACCTGCCGATAGTCTTCCCACTGCCAGCGGTCGGTTCCCAGGATCAACACGCCATCGATCAAGTCTAGTTCACTGTGAGCCTCGCCGTCGTCCTGCTTGTCGTGCCAGATTGCGGTGCGACAGGTGAAGACGCGATCCCTGCGGTCGGGCAAGTATACGTCCACGGCCTCGAAGACCCGGCTCTCGAAGGTGTGGCCGCGTATTCGCCCCACGTCGCAGGGCAATTCGAAGAAATCTCGCAGACCTCGTTCCACCTCGGCCCGGTAGGAGTCACTCCTCAGGTGCAGGCCGTAGCGCGCCGTCCACCCGAGCGAACCGCCCACCAAGACCACCGCCAGAGCCAACAAGATTTTCCGATGTGGCCGCATACGATTGTAGAACGGGCCCTTTGCCGGTCCCTCACCGGCCACGGTCCCCTGCCGGATGAGAGGCGGAATAGCGGGTTCGGCAGGCACCTCGCGAGAATTCTCACTCTTGGGGCTGATCGTCGGGCCCGTGGTCATGCGGACCCATCTTCCAGGGGGTCCTCATCGGCCGGGTCGGTCGAACCAGCAGACTTATCGGCACCTGAAAGTTGGCGAGCGGAGGTCAGATAGAACTCGTAGGCCGCCCGCACTTCCCGCAGGGTGTCGCCGCCGAATTTGTCCAGGAAGGCCCGAGCGATCTCGAAAGCCACCACCTGCTCGGCGACCACGCTGGCCGCGGGGACGGCGCAGAAGTCACTTCGCTCGTGATCGCTGCGCTCGGACTTCAGCGTCTGCAGGTCCACCGTGTCCAGACCCCGCAGCAGCGTGCTGATGGGCTTCATCACTCCGCGGATGACCACCGGCATGCCGTTGGTCATGCCGCCTTCCAGGCCGCCGGCGTTGTTGGTTCGGCGGACGAAGCCCAGGTTCGGCGTCTGCCGGGACTCGGGGACGAAGTCGATCTCGTCGTGGACCAGACTGCCGGGACGCCCCGCACAGCCGAATCCCAGCCCCACCTCCACGCCCTTGAACGCCTGAATCGCCCCGACCGCGGCCATCAGCCGGGCGTCCAGTCGGTCCGGCCAGCGCCCGCAGGTACCAATCCCCGGAGGCAGGCCGAAGGCCCGCACCTCTACGATCCCCCCCAGGGTGTCCCGATCCTTGGCGGCCTGGCGGATTTCCGCGATCATATCCTCGGCCGCCGCCTTATCGGGGCAATAGACCTCATTCGACGCCCGGGCGGTTCGGAGATCATCGGCCGACCAGTCTCCCGGGACGCTCGCGGTCGTCTTTCCGATCTGGACGACGAATCCCACGACCTCAACCGCGAACTCGCCCAGCAGGCCGGCCGCCACCGCACCGGCCGCGGTCCTGGCCGCGGTCTCCCGGGCACTGGCCCGCTCCAGCGTGGACCGGCAATCGGTGGTCAACCACTTCATGGCCCCGGCGAAGTCGGCGTGGCCGGGACGAGGGCGGTGTACCGCGGGCGCCTGGTCGATCCGGGAGTCCTTGTTGTCCACCTTCATCGCCATCGGCGAGCCGATGCTCACTCCCCGGCGAATCCCCGAGAGGATCTCCACGCGGTCGTTCTCGATCGCCATTCGCCCACTGCGGCCGTACCCGCCCTGGCGGCGTTTCAGGGCCTCGTTGATCGCCTGCCGGTCGATCCGCAGTCCAGCCGGCAGACCCTCGATCAAGACGACCAGGGCCGGCCCGTGCGATTCGCCGGCCGTTCGATAATCCAAGTTGGCCATGGTGCGGATTATACGGTCTCTGCAGGCGGGGCCACAGGTTGGAAACATGGTCTTTATGGGTCGCCCGGGTGCGGTGGAGAGCCAGGACCGGAGACCGGGCCGCGTTACCGGTCAGGTATGTGCAGCGGGGCGTCAAGCCGGGCATCGGTGGCGCCGATCATACAACGCCGAGAGACTGAAGCGGCTCATCGGGAGACGGCTCTGTCTGCGGTCCGGCAGCGCGAGAACCTCATCTCGAGCCCGGCGGTAGGGGGGTGACCACCGCCGCCGCACTCATGGAGCTACCTATGTCCGTACAGGCACCCCCAATACCCGGCCTCCAACAACCATCCCTCGGCCTGCCGAAGGAGAGTGCCAGTGGTGAGCGTTTCGTTCCCCGGGCCCCGGCCACGTTCAAGGATGCCGGCCTGGACCCCGGCGTCGTGGAGTCGTTGATCCTCAAACACCTTCTGAGTGTGGGTTCGGCTTCGGGTGCCGAGATCGCCCAGGAGCTATGTCTCCCTGCCGAGCCGGTGATCAAGTACCTGGCCCTGCTCAAGCAGCAGCAGGTCGTGGTCTACGTCGGCGCGGCCCCGATGGGCGACTTCACCTACCGGCTGACCGATTTGGGTCGCGAGCGGGCCCGTGGCTTCATGCTGGAGTCCATGTACGTCGGGGCGGCACCGGTCCCCCTGGACACCTACATCGCCTCCGTCCAGGCACAGACTATCACCCGCGTGCATCCCCGAGAGGAGGACCTCCGCAGGGCCTTCAGCGACCTGCTGATCCCTCATGACATGTTCGAGGTCCTCGGGCCGGCCATCAACTCCGGCCGGGGCATGTTCCTTTACGGACCCCCCGGGGACGGCAAGAGCAGCATCGCCGAACGGATCACCATCTGTTTCGGCGACGAGATCTACATCCCCAAGTGCGTGATCGTCGACGGCCTGATCATCAAGCTGCTCGACGCGGCCAACCACCAGGAGGTCGAATGCCGCCGGGACTCGATCATCAAGAAGGGCCAGGTCGACGAGCGCTGGGCCAAGATCCGCCGTCCCACCATCGTGGTTGGAGGCGAGCTGACCATGGACGCCCTGGAGGTCCAGTACAACCCCACCAGCAAGACCTGCGAGGCCCCGGTCCAGATGAAATCGAACTGCGGCACCCTGGTGATCGATGACTTCGGGCGACAACGAATGCCCCCGATCGAGCTGCTCAACC
>CAZFMS010000296.1:0-5370 GCA_964520125.1 uncultured Planctomycetaceae bacterium | reverse complement strand
ACCATCGCTCCTGCAAACCCCTGGGCAGTATAGCGAGACGGTGTATCGAGTACTATGGCCGGTCAGCCGGCGACTCAGCGGAGCAAGGTCGTCTGACAGCCCTCCCAAGATCCCCCGAGCTTTGCGGCCTCCCGAAGAGCCCGACCGTTGCAGGCGTAAAGAGAGCCTCCCAGCTTTCAAGATGCCCGAAGAGCCCCCGAATCTGCTCGGGGGTTGGCTGTGCGCTCAGTGCCCGTACCCCCCGACCAAGGTCGGGGGCTCTTGGATGCTGCGGCCTCATGCCTACAAAGGCCGTCCACCGCCCGCACACCCAATCCCCAACCCCCAATCCCCAATCAGCAATCCCCAATCCGCATTCCCAATCTCCTCACTCAGCGGCCGGACATTACGGGGCACCCCTCACGATTGCCCCTCTGCCATGCACGGCCCGGGATCCTCCATCCGGCTGCCAGGAGCAGGTCATCTGCGACGCCCCCTGCCGATTCGGGCGACCCGGACAATTGACGTGGATTCACCATCCAGTTTCTTCCCTTGACCACGCTCGGCTCCCGCGATATCAGAATGACCTCGGCAGGCCGTTCTGAATCCGTGCCCGACGGCCTCCGAGCTGTGGGCCAGCAACGACTTTTACCGATGTGCCCTCCACCGAGGCCCCGGCCCACGGCCAGGCACCGGAGGCCAAATTGCTCGACCGGCCAGAGGCAGTTGATGCCCTGCCCGCCGGCGGATACAACATGCTGGGACTTGCAGCATGAAACGCCCTCTTGTCAGTGTGATCATCCCCACCCACGACCGCCCGGGTTTCCTCGCGGAGGCCCTGGATTCCGTCGCCCGCCAGACCTTGCAGGACTTCGAGGTCATCGTGGTCGACGACGGATCCACCGAGCCGGTCGCCCCGGCCATCGCCGATCATGCCGCCCGCCCGACCGTCATCCGCCAGCCGAGACAAGGACCGGCCGCCGCCAGGAACTCCGGCGTTCAACACGCCGCAGCGGACATTCTCGCCTTTCTGGACAGCGATGACCTCTGGGACCCGGCCAAGCTGGAGCGGTTCATCCGCGCCCTGCATGATCACCCCGACAGGCACGTCTTCTACGGCCCCATGCGCCCCATCACCGCGGAGGGCAAGGCCGTACCCGGCAGAACCAAACCCTGCCATGCCGGTTGGATCACCCAGAAGCTCTTTTGCAGCAGCTTCGTGCACGTCCCCACGGTGGTCTGCCGGAAGCAACTCCTCCTCGACGCCGGCGGCTTCAATCAGGACTTGCCGGTTTGCGAAGACTACGAACTGTGGCTCCGGCTGAGCGTCAAGCACCCCTTCGGGCTGGTCGAGGAGCCCCTCGCCCTACGCCGCCTGCATGCCGATCGGCTCAGCAAGAGCTGTATGAGCCGCAACCTGGCAGTCAAGGCCCGAGTCCTGCGCGGTTTCTACGAGTCCAATGCGGCCAACGGTCACTTGAATCGCGAGCTGTGCATCGCCCGGCTGGCCCGGGTCTTCCTCGCCGCGGCCAGGGCTTCATTCCGTGGCGGCCAATACCGACGGGCCTCGGGTTTCTGCCGGCTGGCTCGGGATTATGGCGGTCATTCTCTCCGCACCACCCCCCTGGCCCTGGCCGCCAAGGTCCTGGGGCACTTCGCGAATGGTGAGCAAGGCGATTTCGACGAACTCCACCCCCTTGGAGAGCGGGATAAGAGCGAATTGACCTGCGAAGCCCCTAGCTAATCGGACTCGCACCATCCTGCCCCCGACTCATCGTTCACCACGTCCGCCGATCGCGGGTGTCCCGCCCCTACCAGCGGTGGGGCACGAACCTATCTGTACGATGGGCCATCCGGCCCATCTGTTGACTCTCACGCATACCGATGAAGGCCCCGCAGGGAAGCCCCTTCCATTGGTGGGGTGGCCCGGGTTGTTTCAACCTGGGGTCTCGATTCGTTCACCCGGCCAGCGGGTCCCTCAGATCGTTCCCTCCCATACGGCGTAATCGCTCCCCCAGGTTTGGAAAACCCGGGCCACCCACCCGGCGCACGGGTCAACAAGTTGACCCATGCCACCACCCCCACCTGGGTCCCCCCTATCGAAACAACGACTCCCGACCCCTTTTCGTCCACCGGCAACAACCCACCCGGCGGAGTCGCCTGGCGATGCGGCGTCGGAGGCGGCGGGGAAGAAGGATTGTCATTCAAGCCAGGAACATGACCAGCCGCCCTGCCCAGGCCGGCTCACCGGCCGGGGCGGGGGTCGAAGTTGACCGATCGCACGGCGGGGTGGGCGTCGAGGTTGACGGACTGCACGGCTGGGCTGGCGTCGAAGTTGATGGAGTGGACGCCGGGGGTGGGGCGCGTCGGTTGGGGGGGGGGCCAGGAGGGCGTCGACGAAACCCGGGATATCGAGGCCACTCACGATTCCGTCCTCGTTCATGTCGGCCCAGCGGGAGCTGGGGCCGTGGGGGACGGGGCCGAGGAGGCAGTCTTGAAACAGCCGGAGGTCAGCCAAATCCACAAGGCCGCTGGAGTCAAAGTCGCCGCTGCCGGGCTGGGGGACGGCGCCGTAGCGGATGTAGTCCCAGCGGGCGTGGTTCTCGTAGGTATCGTGCCGGGCGCCCCAGATGATCCGCGAATCGGCCGTCTGGTAGGGGCCATTGGCCACTCCCCCGTCGATCAGCACGGCGTCGCAATACCACGCGTACATGTACATGGGGCCCGGCAGGACGGTGGAGAGTTCGAGGTAGTAGGTGTGGGCCCTACCGGGCTCGATGTCCAAGTACACCAGCGGCAGCATGGTGCTCCGCATCACGAGTACTCGCTCGTCGGTGAATGTGAAATGGTAATAGGCGCTGGTGTTGCCGAAGGCGGAGAGGACCGTGGGTGTGCCAAAGAAATCCAGAATCTCACTTGGGGCGGTCGATTCGACCCGCCAGGCGACGAAGAATGTGTCTGCGCTGGCGAACTCCGTGACCCACCGCTGATGCCAGTCGTCCTCTCCGAAGCGAGGCCCGGGCCACACACCAAGGTCACAGAAGTGGTGGAACCAGCCGTCCTCGATCCAGCGATCGGCGTCGAAGGTGCCGATCCGCTCCCAGGGAGCAGGGGCATCTTCCGGAAATACGTTTCCTTCATAGGTCACGACCTGGGCGATGGCAACCGACCCCAGGGCCAGCATAACAAGCGACCAGCGTATCATGCTAGAGACCCTCCAGATGTGTAAGGCTCTCACCGACTGGCATTATCCCCCACAACGTCCATTATGTCAAGTGTTGAGCCTGGGTGACTCTCAGATGGGTTGCGGCACCGCCGCCAGAGGCGGCGAGCACCTCATCTGGGGCACCTGGTGAGGAAAAAGGGGTCGGGTGCATGTTGAGCGTTTAGGAATGCGGGGCGGGCCGGGCTGTTTGGGTCGTGGGCCACGCCCGGAGGCGCACGGGTCAACAAGTTGATCCATGCCAGCCCAACCGGCTGGGCCACCCGGCCGCTTTGAGCGGTATGGCAAGACGTGGGGCGGTTTGTGCTTTCGGGGCCCCGTCGCACGCGACGGGGCTAAACGGGGCTGGTGAAGGGTGTTAGGCTTTGAGCGCTGGGTGGCCTGAGCCAAGACACCGGCGAGACGCCGGTGCCACAAGAGGCCGGTGGCACGGGAGGTTGGAGGCACAGGACGGCAGTGGCACGGGGCGGTTTGTGCTTTCGGGGGCCCGTCGCACGCGACGGGGCTAAACGGGGGTAGTGAAGGGTGTTAGGCTTTGAGCGCTGGGTGGCCTGAGCCAAGACACTGTCGGGACGCCGGTGCCACAAGACGGCGGTGGCACCCGGCGGTCGGGGGCGATTCCGTTCCCCGCCCCTGGGAGGGACGGTGTACTGACGATCTCCGCGGGGAGCAACCCGGATCAGTCCAGACCGAGGAACTCCCTCAGGTGCTGGTCATAGGCCTGCTGGGCCTGCGGCTCGTGCAGCGGCAAGCGCAGTTCATTGATGACCTTGGTCCCCATCCCCACCCACTCGTCCCAACAACCCTGGCAGATCATCGACTGGATCCTCTCGCCCAACTCTCCCTTGAACGGCCTTTGCTCCAGGCCGGGACCGGGCCCGCCACAACGGTGACACGCAAATCCCCCGTCAACATCCTGGACGGCCACCGCCGCCGCCTTTCTCTCTCCTGTGGTCGGCACCTCGGCACCCATCAACTCCAGCAACTTGGCCATCGCCTTCATGGGCATGATGTCCCCATTCCGGTGAGCCACCCGAAAGCCGTTGGTCAAGGTCCCAATGGCCAGGTCTCTTTGGCCCGCGTCGCGCTGGGCAGTGCCGAGCATCTGATAGGCCTTGGAGTGCCGGCTGTCCAGGGCCAAGACCCGCTGAAAACACGGCCCCGCCTCCTCGGCCCGGGCAGCCTTCAATAGGGCGGTCCCCAAGCTGAAGTGGGCGAGCTGATCATTCGGGTCCTCTTCCGCAAGTTTGCGCAGTTGTGCGATCCTGTCATCATCAACCATCTGTCAGATTCTCCTGTATCGCCGCAGGAACGAAGCCGTCCTGTCGCCGGCCTGCCCCCAGCCTGGTCATCCGAGCCCGCCCACGACCGCCGGCGGTCAAAGCCCCGGCGCCAGGCGTCGCCGAACGAGTGATTTGAGGAATCATAGCGCACCCCGAACGCCCCGGCATGACCGGCCGGCATTACTCGCCCACTCGCCGTGGCAACCGATGAATAGCGTCCGTGATCAGGGCCGCGACCCAGATCAGAGCCACGACCGTGAGGGAGCGGTGAGCCGCTCTGCAGGGCGCGCTGACGCGCCAGGCTCTGACCTGAACGATGCACCGCTTGCTGACCCACGCGGCTCAAACCGGGGCGAGGGGCGACGCCCCGGCGGCCCTCATGCACCATACAAGCCCTGGTAGGTCGGGCAACGCTGCAGAAGCTCTTGATGATGCCCGACATCCACGATCCGGCCCCGATCCAGGACCACGATCCGATCGGCCTGTAGCACGGTGGAAAATCGGTGGGCTATGATCAAGGCCGTCCGGCCCTCCAAAAACTTCTCGACCGCATCGTGGATCTTCTCTTCGCTCTCCGTATCGATCTGGCTGGTGGCCTCGTCGAAGATGAAGATCGGTGCGTTGCGCAGGATGGCCCGGGCGATGGCGATGCGCTGCCGCTGGCCGCCGGATAGGGTCATCCCATGTTCGCCCACCGGGGTGTCGTAGCCCTGCGGCTTCTCGCGGATGAACTCGTCGGCATAGGCGGCCTTGGCGGCGTCGACAATGAGCTGCTCGTCGCCATCGCGCGAACGGTATCGCTCGGGATGCCGCCGGCGCAAGACGCTCCGCCGCAGCAGGCGCTCGTTGCCATAGGCGATGTTGTTGCCCAGGGTGTCGGCGAAG
>CAZFMS010000295.1:0-5399 GCA_964520125.1 uncultured Planctomycetaceae bacterium | reverse complement strand
GCGCGGCCGTGCTCTGTTACACCGCCGTCGCGCTCCTGAAGCCCGCGTTGGGCTACGACGACTCCCTGGATGTCTTCGGCGTCCACGGCGTCGCCATGCTCGACAATCCCACCACCCCGCCCGCCGCCGATCCACCGCCGCCAGCCCATCCGATGTGCCGGAAGCGGGAAGCCGGGGCTGGACACCCCATTCGGTCGAGAGTTTGATTGATGCGCCGCACCTAGCGGGCGCGCCTGGCGCCGACGCGCGGTGCAGCCGGATCGCGACTCGTCCAGAACGCTGGTCACCATGTGCCTTCGACACCTGAAGACGGGCCTTCAACGATTCCCGCACCGACCGGCGCTAGGCGACCCCCGATGGGCTCCATACAATCGCCCGCTTGTCGCCTTGCCCACGAATACCCGGAGCCCGGAAGCGATCATCACCAGGCAACATCTCCGTTTCGCGCCCGCCCTCGCCGCGCCGCTGGTCCTGGCCTCCTGTTGGCTCTCCACCCCACCGAAACCCACCCCCCAGAAACTGATCACCAGCGCCCCGCAATAGAACGGGCCAAACCCCACATCGACAAACCGCGATGACTCGCCCGTGCCCTTCCCGCCGGGCAAGCTCGGCTGCCGACCTGATTATCTACTCCGGGCGCTTCATCTCTTCCAGGAAGGCCATGGGGTTGTTGGCCCACCTCTCCGCCTCCAGCGGGGTGATGACCTTGCTCCGCACCAACGTGGCCATCGATCGCTCCAACGTGCTCATCCGCTCCTGGGGCACGTCCTTGGTGCGGGTCTGCAACTGCGAATACAGCTGCTCGGTCTTGCCCTGCCGGATCAGGTTGGATACCGCATAGATGTTGTTCAAGACCTCCATGGCTACCACCCGGCCCTGACCATCCGCCCGCGGAATCAACTTCTGCGAAATGATATGGCTCAGCCCCAGGGACAACTGGCTGGCCACCTCGTCCTGCTGATCCGGCGGAAACAGGTCCAGGATCCGAGTCACCGTCCCCCGAGTGTCGCGGGTGTGCAAGGTCGAGAAGACCAGATGCCCGGTCTCCGCCGCGGTCAGCGTCCAACGGGTAGATTCCCGATCGCGCATCTCCCCCACGAAGATCACGTCCGGATCCTCCCGCAGGCAGTCCCGCAGACCCCGCTCGAAACTGGGCACGTCCCGGCCGACCTCCCGCTGCGAGATCAGCGCCACCTTGCTGCCCAGGCGGTATTCAATGGGGTCCTCCAGAGTGATGATCCGACACGGACGCGTGGCGGAGATACGGTCGATCAGCGAGGCGATTGTGGTGGACTTACCCGCCCCGGTGACCCCCGTTATCAGAACCAGGCCTTGCTGCTTCTGGATGATGTCCCGCCAAACCCCATTGGGAAAACCGATGTCCTCCACCGCCGGGGCCCTCGCCTCCAACGCCCGGATGGCCACCGCCAGGCCGTCGTTCTCGTAGAAACAGTTGAGCCGGAACTGCATCGTCTCGGTCATGCACGAGCTGTCCACCGACCGGTCCTGCTCGAGAAAAGCCAGCTCCGCGTCACTCAGCAGGCTCGCCGCCAGGGCCCGGACCGTCTTGTGGTCCAGCGGGGCACCTTTCATCTTCTGCATCAGCCCGTCCACCCGATAGATCGGCGGGCTGTCGGCCTTCAGATGCAGATCGGACACCCGCAGGGATCCGTGCTCCACAAAATACTTGAGCAGGTCGCCCATGCTGAGCATGCGCTGGCCGTCGACGGCGTACACTTTCTTGTCCAGGGAACACTTCTCTGACATAGGCAAACCCCACTTCATTCGCGTGTGACGGCCGGCCGTTCAGAACCGGCCTTGCCCACAGTCTATCCCCCAGACCAGCCCAAGGCCACTCGTGCTCGGTCAATGTTGGTTTGAGGCTCACAGCGAGCCGGGCCGTCCTCGGCCCGGTCTCTGCCAAACACGTCCGACGCCCGCCTTATCGAGAATCAACCTATCAACGAATGCGTGACGAACCACCAGGGCACCGCCGACCTCTGCCTTGCGGGTAACAATGTTCCAGCCCCTGTGGCACCGGCGTCTCGCCGGTGATCCACAAGCATGCGCCACACAATGGAGGGCCTGGACACCAAACCCGCAAGACTACCTGTGATCATGCCCTGAACTTTTCACCGCCCGCCGTCGGCTGCATAGCATTCCGGGCACAGCCGGCGGCCCGACGGCAGGTGATAGACCTTCTCGAAGACCCCCTCGCACCGTTCGCAAATCCCCGACGCCGAGGGGGGAAGGCGCCGGCCGTCCGAGGCGTGATCGCGCCGGTACACCCGCTGTTGCTCACGCTGCTGGCGCATGCGAAAGAGCCATATCCTCGCCCCCGTCCATGCGGCAATCACCACTATGGACAGGATGGCCAGAAACACCAGCAGGCCGAGCAAGAAGCGCATGTCCAGGCCGAAGGACTCGAGCTGGTTCATCGCCGGCCCTCCGATGCCTGGCCTGCAGCATGCTTCGGACCCCGACCGGCCCTGCGGAGTACGTCGGTCACCGCAAAGACGCCGGCACCAAAGGCCACCGCCAGGGCCAGCCCCAGCACCGCCGCGTCAAACCCTCTCACCTCGATCAGCTTGCCCAGCCCCCAATAGCCGATCAGCATCCCCACGTCACCAGCCGCCAGGATTAGGGCCGTCCCCGTCCCCCGATGCTCGGTGGGAAGGCGGGTGGCCGCCAGATCGACCATCGAAGGAAAAATGAAGCAATGCCCCGCGCCCATCAGGAAGCCGGGCAGAATCAACTGCCCCTGCGTGCCGACCCCGATCATGAAGAACAAGCCGACGGCCAGCAGGGACATGCCCAACAACAGCGTCCGGGTCCGGCCGATGCGCTCGGGCAGGCGCCGAAAGATGATCCGCAGAATGATCGCCGTCGGACAGTAAGTAAGGAAGAACAGCTTGATGTCGTGGAAGCCCCGCTCCTCGGCCAGCCGCTCCAGAAACAACGACTGCAGGCAGAACACCATGCTGAAGACCACCCCGATCAACAGGATCGACCCCGGCCAGTGGGCCAGCACCACCCGGATTGTTGAAAGCGGCCCGCCCTCGACTACCTTGCCCCCCCCTGGTCGTTCGAGGGCCTGGTCGCCCGCCGACGGCAAGCTCAACATCATCATGACCGCTCCGGCCAACAGACTGCACCCCGCGCTGGCCGAGAAAAAAACGTGGTAGGCGACGATCGAATCCGTTGTCCCGCTGAAGATCCAGTCGCCCAGCGTCGGACCGATGGTCATGCCCAGAAAGCCCCCCAGGCCGATGGTCCCGATGCTCTCCGCCCTCCGCCGCGGCGGGGCCATCTGGGCGGCGAACACCGCCACCGTAGTCATCACCGCGGCCGCGGCCATCGCCGAAAGCGCCCGCAGCACCACGATCAGCCAGAGATGTCCGGTGAACTGAATCGCCCCCACCGCCAGGGCCACCGTCAGCGTCCCGGCGAACCACGTCGGGCGACAGCCGAATTGGTCGATCCACCTTCCGATGAACAGCCGAATCGACAGCGTGCCCATCATGCTGATGCCCAACACCTGACCCAGCGTGTCGACTCCGTATCCCAGGTGGGCCAGGTACTGCCCGAAGTGAAACTGCAGGGAGACGCCGGTCATGAACAGCATCACCGCAGCGAAGACCTGAAAGAACCGGCCGGTATACAAGCGGTCGTCACCGCCGGGAACCACCATCTCCAAGTTGGCAGGTCCCAACCCGGGATCCGACCGAACACCCATAAATCAATCTCCAAACCCGCCTCACCCAGCGCATCAACGCCATCCCGCAGCGCCCGGTAAAGGCAAGAGAAACAGCGCCGGGCGCGGCGCCCGCCTGGCGCGTAACATTCGTCCTCCGGCGCGTCGAAGGAGTCGATTATACCAGCCCGGGGCCACCCGCATGACCCAACGCAACCAGCCGCGAGACCCGATAGCCGGGGGCGGAAGCCCCCTGGTTCCAAACTCGACCCCCCCCCACACCTCCCGAGCGAAAGGCGCATTGGAAGAAAGAACCCGAAACAACCCCAAGCCAATCCTCACCATCGCGTCACAACCAAGACCGACAGACCTTCATGCCAAATCTCGCCCACCCCGACGCCGGAGTACACACCGTCCTCGAACAGTCGCACCCCGTCACAATCCCCAATCCCCCATTCCCCCCCCCACGATCTCTGCGATCTCCGCGTTCTCCGCGGTGAATCCCCCGCGGTCAGCCCCCGATACCCGCCCGGCGCTCCGGATACCCCCATTTCGAGGGACTTGACAGCGGGTGAACGCCTGGACATAATATCTGCATAATCGCATGTACAGATGTCACCCAGGAGGGGTTTGGCGTGACCGACAGCGTACAACTATTCAGATCCCTGGGAGACGAAACCAGACTGCGGATTCTAAACCTCCTCGCCCAGGGCGAGCTTTGCGTGTGCGACATCATGGGGATCCTCCGTATCAGTCAATCAAAGGCCTCCCGACACCTCGCCCACCTCAGGCACGCCGGCCTGGTAGCCGACCGGCGCGAAGGGGTCTGGATGCACTACTCCCTGGCCCCGGCCGGGGGGGCAATGCACCGTCGAGTCGTGAATTGGCTGGCCCGCGCCCAAGACGAAATCCCCCATGCCGCGGCAGACTCCACGATCCTGGCCGATCTGCGAAGACGCGGAGAATCGTGCGCCACCGATCCCACAAGACAACGAAAGCCGGTCGCCGCCAAGCGGCCCATTAACGGAGAATACCAATGGCAAAGAACTTGATTGGACTGGCAATGGTAGCGGTGGCCATAGCGGCCGTTTCTTCCCCAGCCGCCGGCGACGATGGCAAGAAGACCGCCCGGGCCATAACCAAAGCCGGCGGGACCTCCTCCACCGACGGTAGCGACCTGAGCAAGAAACCACCGACAGCGCAACCGCAAGTCCTGAATCGATACCCCGGCAAGGGAAGGTTGGCCATCCGGGAAGCCGCCAAGAACAACAAATACCTGTTCATCTTCTTCTATGCCAAAGACGATCAACAGACCCAGGCCATGGAGATGGTCTTCGAGGCCGCAATGAAGAAAGTATCCGATCGGGCCGATTCGATAACGATCAGAAAGACCGACCGTCTCGAAAAAGACACCGTAGACAAGTTCGATGTGAGTAGGGCGCCCATGCCCATGGTCCTTGCCCTGGCTCCCAACGGCGCCATCACCGGGGGCTTCCCTATCAAGTTCAACGAAGCCCAACTCCTGGACGCTTTCTGCAGCCCGAGCACCGAAAAGTCCCTCAAGGCCCTTCAGGATGGTAAGTTCGTATTCCTATGCGTTCACAACTCCACGACCAAGTTCGGCACCGAAGTCATGAAGGCCCTTCAGCAGTACCAGGCCGATCCCCTGCACGCCAAGTCCACCGAAATCGTCACCCTGGACCCC
>CAZFMS010000294.1:0-5408 GCA_964520125.1 uncultured Planctomycetaceae bacterium | reverse complement strand
CAGCCACGAGAACCAATCCTCCTTTGCCCATCCCGGCAGGGCCGGCCCTGGAACCGCACCAAGCCCCCGCGCCCTCATCCACCTGTGACCTCGCCGGGGCCCGCGCAAGCCGCCCGCAATGTCTGCCGGCACGTCTGTAATCTCGGCACTATCGCAGTCCAGCTTGATCCACCCCACCGCCCGCTAATCGAGGACAACTCGGACTTATGCCCCCACCGCCTGTCAGACTCGCCCTGCCAACCAACTCGGACCAAAACTGACAACTTGTGTATCGGGCCGACGTCGCCCTACATTTGCCCACCGGCGCCGGACTGTCGCCCCGGGCTATCGTCGCCCGACCCGTTACGCCACAATCATGCGGCGACTGGTCTGCATGCGGGCCCCACCGAAGTGGGTTGTCCCTCGCCGAGGGCCTTGGACTATGACAACTCCTCCAAGCAAGAAACTTGTGACTAGTCCCGACCGAATGCCCCGCGAACATGACGCACAGTGTCTCTTCATCCTCCCTCTCGACCGCCGCCCCTCCGGCCAACCCCCCCCGCAGCGCCTCGGGTCGCTGCCTAATCTCGTCCTATGGCTGTCCGCCGGAGCCATTGCCGCCGGCACCGCGTGCAACGCCTTGCCCCCCATGCCGGACCAAAGCCTGTTCGCCCCGCTGGCCACCATCCGGGAGGAAGGTCAGGCCCTGGCCAGATTGTATGCCGCCCCGATCCCCGGCCTCGAAGCCCTCGCCGCCCACCACTGGTTCGTAATCCAGGCCGCGGGCTCCGACACCCTGACCCGCTGGGAAGTCTGGCCGGAAGCCGCCGCCCCGCACGGCCACGTACGCCGAAACCTCTTCGCCCCCGAAGAAGACCTCGGCGCCGCCGATCAATACATCATCGCCGAACTGACCGGCCCTGAGGCCCAGCCGGTCGTCGATTTCATCGAAAGCCAATCACCCACCTACCCCTGCCGAAATTATTACATGCTCCTAGGCCCCAACAGCACCACCTACGCCCAATGGGTCCTGGACAACACCGCCTGGAACATCCCCCTCCCCGGCGCCGCCATCGGCCATGATGCCCCGACCGACTGTCCCTAGAACCAAGCCGGCGGCGGAGATCAGCGGAGGCGTTGGCGGTTCGGCCAAGAAAAAAAGTGACATTTGCCGGTATTTGCCGGAATTTGGGGGGGAGTTTTCAGTCATCAGTTTTCAGTTGTCAGTATTCGGCCAGGGGTCATTTTTTCTCCTGTCGGGCAGCATTTTTTTACCCCGGGGTGCGGCAGGCGTGCGGCGGGCAATAAAAAAAGTGCAAACGCCCGCAAACGCCCGCAAAGTCTTGGCCGCCGCGTTGTGTGCTTGCACGATCCCTGTCGGTCGGCCGCTCTGGGAACGGTGGCGACATCCGCGAGACTCCTTTGCTTTAGACAACCAGTAGTCTTGATCAACGTTCTCTCGCGCGGAGTGGGCAGTCGTCAGTGGTCAGTGGTCAGTTCTCAGTGGTCGGTTGCCAGAGGTCGGGTCCGTATCCGTGACCAGGCTGCCCGGATCAATTGGTACTGCGCTACGTCCGGCCGGGTGGCCCGTGTTGTTTCAACGTGGGGTCTCGATTCCTTCACCATGCCAGGGCGTCCACCAGATCGCCCCTGTGGCACGGCATAATCGCTCCCCCAGGTTCGCAGAACCTGGGCCACCCGGCTCCACCCGCGAGGAAGGCCAAGAAAGGCGAAGCTAAAGTAGCCAGAGCGTATTTCGGTCTCACTACCCGGTGAGGGCCTCCACGAATAGCTTGATGTCGTCGCCATCGGCGGTGCCGTCGCCGTTCAGGTCGGCTCTGGCGACGTGGGCCGGGTCGAGCGGCACTCCGATCAGGACCGCGACAAAGGCATCCAGATCGTCGAAATCGACGTCTCCGTCACCGTCGATATCGCCGGGTACGGCTATGCCGGCGATGGCCACGGGCACGAAACCACCCACGAAGGCGTAGGAACTCGAGGAGATCACGCCGACGCCGCCGGGCTGGCCGGTCGAAGAGGTGAGGGCGTAGTTGGCACTTGTGGAGCGCCGCCCGCCGCCGTTGACGTCGAGGGATTCCCGCGTGCTGTTGCATCCGGGGTCAGGCTCGCATTCGTCCGGGATGCCGTTGACGTTGCAGTCCTCGCTGACCCCGCGGCCGATGTCGCACTGGTCAGGGCTACCATTGCCGTTGCAGTCCGGACCGGTGCCCTCGCCGCAGAAGCCGCAGCCCAGGCTGATCACTTCGTCGGCGCAAAGACTATCCCAGTCATCATCGCAGCAGAAGGGATCGGTGGCGCACACACAGGCCTCGATGTCCGGATCGCTGCACCCGGCCCCGTGTCCGACCTCGCAGCAGTTGCCGCCTGCAGGCACATCGCATTCGTCAGGGATGCCGTTGACGTTGCAGTCATTCCCCGACAGTTCGCAATCGTCCGGTGTCCCGTTGGCGTTGCAGTCTGGGCTCGTGCCACCAGCAATATCGCATACGTCGGGAACGCTGTTGCCGTTGCAGTCATTCCCCGAGAGTTCACAATCGTCGGGGATGGCATTCGGCTGACAATCCTGGCTGGTGCCGTCAGCGATGTCGCACTCGTCCGGGACACTGTTGTTGTTGCAGTCAGTGTCTTCGCAAGTTGGGTCAAAGACGTGTACCCCGGGAGTTCCGGCAGCGCCGATTTCCTCTGGGGTGGCGCCGTCGAGCGAGTTGGGCGGGGCGATACTCCACTGGGCGGCGTCAAAGTTGAGGCCGACACCAGTGGCGAAAGCAGGTAGGCGGAAGGCGAAGCTGTCGGTGTACTCCCAAACGGTGCCGGTACCGTCCACGCCGTTCTGGCCGTAGCTGTCCATGATAACCGAGCTGTCGTCTGTCGTGGTGACTATGTAGCGGTCATCCCCGTTACCGAAACCGACGCCACTGTAGAGATCAGCGTCGAACCCGAACGCCGCTAGAAACTGGGCTTGCCCGCCGTTCCCACTACTGGCCACCACGAATGAATCCCCCGCGGCAATCGACACCCCGGTTAGGTCCACGTCGATGTCCAGGTCCGTACTCGCGTTAGCTTGGATGATGAGCCCGCCCTCGGCAAAGGTGAACAGGCCTAAACCGGTATTGGTGATCTCGACATACTTGGGGTTTCCGCCCGGCAGCGTACCGTCCATGATCTCGGAGACGATCAAGCATGGGGCGGTCACGAGATCGCATTCATCCGGAACGTCGTTGCTGTTGCAGTCCAGGCTGGTCTGGTCGGCGATGTCGCAGGAATCGCGGATGCCGTTGTTGTTGCAGTCGGCTACGCTTCCCAGGGTGATCTCCAACGTGTAATCACCGCCCCAACCGTGGTCCTTGATGGCCCGGATCACGTAGTCACCTGCCGCCGTCGTCTGCGACACGGTTTCGGTCCCCGAAGAGCCGTAAGATGTGTCCAGGATACCGCCGCCGGAGGTCAGCAGCTGGAGGTCGAGATCCATGTCGGCGGTGCTGAACGTCGCGGTGACGCTGATATTGTTGGTGGCGCAGAGGCGGACCTTGAAGTAGTCGTCGAAATCGACCAGCCGCAGGGCGTAGGAGCCCGGCTCGAGTTCCACGGCGGCCCCCAGCGTGTCGTTGTCTTCGTATGC
This sequence comes from uncultured Planctomycetaceae bacterium, assembly GCA_964520125.1. Lineage (GTDB taxonomy): Bacteria > Planctomycetota > Phycisphaerae > UBA1845 > UTPLA1 > JAFGQA01. The sequence goes on along the minus strand of CAZFMS010000294.1, from coordinate 1,789 downwards.
GTCGTCTGGTGTGCCTGTGTTCAGGTAGGAGGAAACAGATGGATAGGTCACGCTGAACCGGCCGTAGACGTTGTTGTACTGATCAGGGTTGTTGCAGTTCCGGGGTTCCCAAAGGCAGATTCCGTACAACTGTCCGACGACTTGCCAAGAGGTGTTGAACAGCGGTGAGCCACTCGATCCACCCTCGGTGATTCCGATCGTCCAGTCGTTGTAGACGAAATTGGACAACGGGAGCGAACCGCAAATTGGCTCCGCCGTCGTTACAAACCCCTCGCTGTAGCGCTTGTACGATCCGCCCGGGTGGTGAATCCCCTTGACCGTCCCGGAGGGCGGCGAGGCGGTCCAGGCGGCGAAGCCCTGGCCCGCGTTGGGATCGTCGGTAGTCCGGACGAACGTGAAGTCAGTGGCCGGCGAGGTGGACAGCAAGCTCCCGCCGTACGATGTGGGGCCCCAGGATACGCTGCCATTGCACGAATCGGTCTGGTAGAACCAGCGGACCTCGAGGGTGTCGACCTCAGTCTGCGAACTGAGGCAGTGGTTGGCAGTGAGGAAGTAGCCGGCGAACGTGTTGGGGTCCACATCGTTGAGCAGGGCGCCGGTGCACAGCCACCCCGATCCTCCCGACACCCAGTACATCCGGCCGACTGAATCGCGGGCGGTGAGGTCCACGGCGTGGCAATTTACGTCTTCGTGACACGGGAGCAGACCGCGCGGACCGCCGCTGCCATCGCCGCCGTCCTCCGGCCGGACCGCGGCGGCCGGATCGCGATAGACGTGCAGGATCTCGTCGATTTCGATTGTGGGTTGAGGTGATTGTCCTGTCGGATTCTGATACTCGACGTACACACTGTCGCCAGTGAACGTCCGCGCCCAGAACGCCCCCTCTCCCGTCGGCCCGAGCCCGTCGTAGGTCGCGGGCGATTCCTCCAGACCACCGGCGAGGACCACCCGCACTCCGTCGGTCAAATCGAACTTCGAGAAATGAACACGCACGGCCAGGGCCCCGGGAGCCTCGATCGCGAGCGTCCACAGCCGGGTCCCATCTGCGGTGCGGCTCCATTGGCCGGCCGTTTCCGGCGACGCCGGGACAACCGGCAGCGGCCTGGTCACGCCGATCCGCATGGGCACGCCGGGCTGACGATCCAACTCCGCGTCCTCGGCCAGCAACGCCGAGGCATCATACCCATCAAAACGAATCGCCTGGTCGGCCGGCCACGCGGCTCGGTCCGACGCCGGGTCGGTTAGCAAGCCGGCCGCCGCTCGTCCGCCATCCAATCGATGCGGGGCTCGGTCACTTGCCACTGAATAAGGACCCTGCTGAGCCAAGGCCGCGCTCGCCGTTATCATTACAATGAACACACCAGCCCGCAAGATCCGTCTGGTGTAAGCACCAATGATCATCTTGTCATCCTCCAGTTCGTATTTGCGCCTTGATCTCTTATCGCTGGTTCAAGGTCTCCGTGCCAGGGTGCCATGCCCAAGCTTGAGCGAAGCGCGGCCATGTCCCTCGCATCTCCAAGGATTCTCCAATTCTTCACGCCCGCGCAGCGCTTGGGCATGCCACCCAGCCGCCTGATCATTTCACTCTCATGATCCAGACCACGGACATGTTCTTAGCTCTTACTCGGCCTGAACTAACGTGGCTGGCAGGTTGCGAAGCGTCTTTAACGACTATTCCTCGAGTTGATGTTGATGTCGTAATGGAATCGAAATCGTTATTGTGGGCACTCATATTAGGCTCTGTCTGAAAACACCGTTTGTTGCCGATATCCCTGTATAGCCACAGGGA
>CAZFMS010000293.1:0-5433 GCA_964520125.1 uncultured Planctomycetaceae bacterium | reverse complement strand
GATTCACGCCGGGCACGTTGCCAACTTCGGATTTTGCAAGCAGCAGGCCGAGGTGCTGGTGGTAGGGTTGAACTCCGACGCCTCGGCCAGGCGGCAGTCCAAAGGAGCGGATCGGCCCATTGTCAAGCAGGAAGACCGGGCCGCCGTTCTCGCCGGGTTGGCGGACGTCGATTACGTGGTCATGTTTGACGAGGACACGCCGCAGACCATCATCGAGGCGATTCGTCCGGAGATCCTGGTCAAGGGGCAAGACTGGCAAGGCAAGACCATTGTCGGCCGGGAGGTCGTCGAACAGCACGGCGGCAAGGTGCTGCTGGCTCCGCTGGTCGAAGGGCGGAGCACCACGGCGATTATCGATCGGATTCGCGCCTCGAAGCCCCGCTAGTATTCTCCGATCGTCTCAGGGGGCGGCGGCGCGCGCGCCGACCATCCCAGAGCCAGTTCTGCAACAGCGCCGCATCGCCGCGGTCCCCTGACGGCGCCGATCAGTCTTGACAGTCCAAGAAGAACCGCGCCTACTGGCCATGATGAAACGGCTCCCGTCACTATCCATCTTCTTCCCGTGTCACAACGAGGAAGGCAACGTGGAGCGGGTCACCCGGGCCGCGCTGGCGGCGGCGAAGGACCTCGCCGACACCTATGAGATCATCATCGTCGACGACGGCAGCAGCGACCGAACCGGTGAGATCGGCCGGCGACTGGCCGCGGAGATCAGCGAGGTGCGGGTGGTGCACAACCAGCCGAACCGGGGCTACGGTGGGGCGGTGGTCCGGGGACTCACCGAAGCCCGGATGGAGTGGATCTTCTTCACCGACGGAGACGGCCAGTTCGACATCGCCGAATTGCCCAAGCTGATCGGCTTGCTGGACGCCTGCGACTTTGCCGTCGGTTATCGCCTGAAGCGCGCCGACCCCTGGATTCGCGTGGTCAACGGCTACTGTTGGGGCGTGCTGGTGCGGCTGATGTTCGGCCTGAAGGTGCGGGACATCGACTGCGCGTTCAAGCTCCTGCCCAGGTCTCTGATCGACGCCATCGAACTCCGCAGCCAAGGGGCCCTGATCAGCACCGAGCTGCTGGCCAGGGCCCGCTACCGGGGCCTGCGCATCGCCGAGGTCGGCGTCAATCACTATCCCCGCACGGTCGGCCAACAGAGCGGGGCCAGCGCCAAAGTCGTCCTCAAGGCCTTCGCCGAGCTGTTCACGCTCCGCCGCCACATCCGCAGCGAGGGCCTGCCCCGGCCCCCCAAGGGCGTTTGACCTCGCCCGCCGACCGTGGCTCCCGAACCAACGGTCCACGCCAGTCGGGTCACCGCCTCCAGCAAGACGTGGCTCTCGAATGAACTTCCCCGAAGACCAAGCGTGCCCTGATACCTGTAACTGCTTTGCACTTCTTTGCTCGGCGATCTCTGTGTGCTCTGCGGTGAACTACCCGCACTGAGCCGGTCATTCGCCCAGCGCGCCCTGCAACCTCCGGAAGATGTCCGCGTACCGGGCGGCCACCGTCGCCGCCGAGAAGCGCGACCGGGCCCGGCTGGAGATTCCCTGCCAGTCCCATTGCGGGTAATCCAGGATCAGCCGCCGGGTTGCCTCGGCCAGGCTGGCCGCGTCCCCGATCCGGGCCAAGACCCCGTCATCGGGACCCACCAAGGCCCGGCAGCCCTCCGCTTCGGTGGTGACCACTGGTCGGCCGGCCGACAGGGCTTCACAGATGGCCAACGGGCAGTTCTCATCGTGGCTGGGCAAGATGATGAAATGCGCTTGCCCGATCAGCCGGGCGGTGTCCTCCTTGGCACAAAAGCCGTGCAGCTTGAGGCTGTCCGCCTGGCCCGCGGTGGCGAACCGCTCCCGCAGGGCCTCCTCCGCAGGCCCATACCCGGCGATGTGCCACTGAACCGCGAATCGCTCATCGCCCGAGAGTATCAGCGCCGCGTCGATCAGCTCGGGGATTCCCTTCATCTCCGTCAGCCGCCCGACGAAGACCGCCCGGAAGATCGGTCGTCCATGTTCGTCTGGCGACACCTGCGGAGGAGGCGTGCCCGCGAAACCTCGATACACCGGGTTGGACACTACTTCGATCGGCCGGTCGATGCCGTTGGACTGCATCGCGGTCTTCGACACCTCGCTCACTGCCACCACCGTTGCCGCGTCGGTCAGAGCGGCACGGATGAACGATCCGCCCCTGCTCGGCGGAGTGGCCCACAAAGTCGATCCGGTGTGCTCGGTCAGCACCACGCGCCGGGACAGGCGGTCATCCAGACGAGTACACGCCCAGCCGGCCGGGATGGCGCAGTGGGCGTGCAGTAGATCGGGCTGGCCGTGGCGCTCTCGGTAGACGCCCAGCCCGCGCCGTAGCCACCGCCGGTAGCGCCGCATCTGCAAGCCTGGCCTTCCCAGGGCGGTGTGCAGGCCGCGAATCCGGATCACCGCCACCTCGTCCAGCCTTTCGTGCGACAAGCAAGGCGTCCAGGGGATCTTGTTCCCCCGGCCCAGGTGTCGCAGGCTGACCATATCGGGAAAGATAACCCCCACCTTGGCCCCCGCGGCGGCGAAGGCCCGGGCATAGTCGGTGCAAAAGACCCCGCTGATGGGCTGCTCCGGCGAGGGCCACCAGGCGGGGACGATCACGATGTGCATCCCGGTCATGTCTGCCAATGCTCTCTCCCGACAGTCGGCCCCGTCGAGTTCCCGTTCCGCCGCCGCCGACCGCGATGACCGACCTTCAACCTTACCAATGGACGCCCCCGGCAACAAACGCTTCAATGCGGGGCATGGCTCCGGATCCGGACAAGACGGCCGGCAAGGTCCTGCTGGTTTCATACTGGTATCCGCCGGCGGTGGGCGCCGCCGCAGAACGCATCCACGCCTTTGCCAAGTACTTGCCCGAATCTGGCTGGCAGACCCGCGTTCTGACTGCCGAACACCCCGGGTCGGGCCCCGAAACCGAGGGACCCGGGGTACACGCCGTGGCCGATCCCTGGGCCGCCGAGGGCCTGGTCTTTCCGGATTATGATCCGACCGCAGAGAAGCGTTCCGGCCTGCGGAGCTATCTCCGCGAGCTGCTCTTTCCCGATAGATTTCTGGCCTGGCAGCGAGCGGCCCTGAAGGTCGGCAAAGGACTGATCCGCGATGAGGCCTGCGATCTGATCCTGGCCTCTTTCCCACCTGCCAGTGCCGTGTTGCTGGCACTGAAGCTCCAGCGGGAATCCGGCGCCGGGCTGGTCTTGGATTTGCGCGACCGCTGGCTGGGTCCCGGGGGCTACGAGCCGAGCAGCGCCTGGGCCGGCCGCAGACATGCCCGACTCCAGCGCCGGGCGGTATCCGCCGCCGCCGCCCTTCTCACCGTCTCCGACGCCCTGGCCGACGCCATCGCCCGGGAGCAGGGCTACGACCGTCGGCGCATCTTCGTCGTCCCCAACGGCTATGAACCTGTCCAGGCCTCGTCCGGACAACAAGAGGCCGCGACCGGGGACCCTATGACCATCGCTCACGTCGGCACGGTCATCGCCCGCAACCGCCCGGACCTGTTCTTCAAGTCAATGGCGGAGTTGAAAAAGGACGGCCGGCTGGGCGGCCTGGTCTTCCGATTCGTGGGTAACCTCTCTCGCGAGTACCTGACGGCCAGCGGTTTGTCAGCCGTCGTCGAGACCACCGGCCTGCTGCCGCGGGTCAAGGCCCGCAAGGAGATGCAGGGTGCCGATGCCTTGCTCTTGCTGACCGGCAGCTACGTGGGCAAGTGGGGCCACAACGCCAAGCTGTTCGAATACATCCAGACCGGCCGCCCCGTCCTCTGCCTGGAAGAATCTCCGGGAAGCAACGACCGCAGGCTGCTCGAGCAATTCGCTCGCGACCGCAGCTTCTTCGCCCCGGTGGGCGACCCCGAAGCCGTCGCCGACCAGATCACAAATCTCAGGCGATACGTCCGCCAGAACCCGGCCCCGGCCCTGGGCCTGGATGATGCCTTCCGGGCGTACAGCCGGCCGAACCTGGTCGACCAACTGGCAGAGCACTTGAGCCGCCTTATTCGCCGAAAGTAGGCCGCCTGCGCAGGCCGGGAAGAAAGTCGATCCGGTCCCATTTACCACGACCCGGCGGCCGGCCGGACCCGGTTGAATACGTCCTTGGGGCCGATTAGCGGGGGAATCCGCCCGCCCGGCGATTTTTCCTGGCTGGCGACCTGGAAATCGGGATGACGTTCCGGCCGCGAGGCATTCTGTAATACGGTGGAACGATGGAGACCGAACTCGAGTGAACAAGACCGACGAGTTTCTCGGCTACGTGCGGCCCCACTGGGAGCGGATGCACTCGGTTGCCCGCCAGTATGTGCGGCAGGATAGCGATGCGCGCGATCTGGTCCAGGAGACCCTCCTGCGGGCCTGGCGGAACTACTCGCCGACCCAGGGACTGGTCTACGAGCGGGGATGGCTGCTGGTGATCATGCGAAACGTGGTACTGGAGTGGCAGCGGACGGCCAGACGCAGGGTCAAGCTGGTCGTATCCGCGGAGTCGGAGCTGACGGAGATCGCCTCGGCCGATCCGGGTGAGCCCCTGGCCGAGCTGCCAGCCATGGACGAAGGGCAGTTTCGGGAGTTCCTCGACCAGCGGATAGCCAAGGCCTTCGACGCCCTGGAGGCCCCCTTTAGAGAGGTGGTCTTCTTGTCGGTGGCCGGCGGGCTGAGTTACCGGGAAATCGCCAAGGTGCTGGACTGTCCGGTGGGGACGGTGATGTCGCGCATGGGTCGAGCCCGACGGGTGCTGCGGGAGCGGCTGGCGGAGTTCGCCGGTTCGCGTCGCCAGCCACGCGAGGAATGCACATGACCTGCTGCGAGAGCCGAGAATACCTGTTTGCATTCCTGGACGACGAGCTGGATGCGCCGCTGAGCATGGAATTGCAGCGCCATCTGGAGCGTTGCCACGACTGCGCCAGGGAGGTGGAGATCGAGCGGACCACCCGCCGGCACTTGGCGGGAGTGCTCGCGGTCCCGGGACCGGCCGAGCCGTTCGAGGAGGACCGGCTTCGGCATGTCCTGGAGCGGGACGAGCCCCATAAGCACGGTCGGCAGGTTCCAACACCGAGACTCCGTTGGCTCCCTCGGCGGGTGGTGGGCGTTGGTGGGATCGCCGCGGCAGTGTTCCTCTGCGCGACGGCGTGGATGTTGCTGCGGCCCGATCCGGCCACCAGTGTTGCCCGCAGTTTTGCCGATCTGGCGGTGGCTGATTTCGAGCACTTTCTCGAAGAGGGGCAGCATGTTCAGTTCACCTCGGACCGTCCCGCGGCGGTTGCCGACTGGCTGCTGGGCCAGACCGGCCTTGCGGTGGTGCTGCCCCCGATGGAGCGGCCCGGCTGCAGGCTGGTAGGGGCGCGCAAGTGCAAGATCGCCGGCCGACCCGCGGCCTTTGCGGTCTATGAGCTTGACGGCCTGGCGGCCTCGCTGCT
>CAZFMS010000292.1:0-5433 GCA_964520125.1 uncultured Planctomycetaceae bacterium | reverse complement strand
GGGCCGCGTCAGCGTCCCATCCATGTCGAATATCACCACCCGTGGTCTCGAGGCCATCAATCTCACCCACCTGGCCCCCCCCGCTGACCGAACTCCCCGGCTAACCAAACGCCCCCACTGACCGAACGCCCCGGCTAACCAAACGCCCCCACTGACCGAACGCCCCCACCACCGAGAGTCAATAGCCGGGGGCGGAAGCCCCCGGTTCCAGGGCCCGGCCAAGGCTATCACCGACCAGAGTCGGCTTTAGCCGACCAGCTTTTGCCCCCAACTTCAGTTGGGGGCGGCCGGCCACGCCGCCACCTTCTTCATTCGAGCTGCGCAGTCTAGCCGGCTTCAGCCGGGCTTCCCAGAGCCCCAGCGCTCCCTATGCCTTCCAGAGTTGGGAACGGAAAGACACCGCGAATAAACGCCGGGTGCCCCATCCCTTCCAGGGGTGGGGGATGGAAAGACACAGCGAATAAACGCTACATCAGCGCAATGCTAGAGCTACTTGGCCTTGACCGTGGCCCGGCGCGTGCTCCGCCGGGTCGGCGACGCCCCGCCCTTGCTGGACACCTCGACCGATCTGCTGTTCGACGATCCGGACCGATTCCTCTTGCTCGCCGGCCGAACGATCTTGTAAGCAGCCTGCGTCTCCGAGTAGTCCACCACTTCGATATGCTGAAGACCCGCCTCCCGGGCCGCGGCAAACACATTGGCCTTGGTCACCGTGCGAACGCTCTTGGGCAACACCACCCAAATGGCCCCGTCACTGTGCAAAGTCTCGCTGAGATCCTCGAGCTGCCGAAGCTCCGAAGCCCGCTCCACACCCAACATGACCAAGTTACACCGGCTCACCGGCCGGGAGACAATCTTGGTGTTCTTCGTCTCCAACGAACTGAGCAGCTCGCCGTCGTCCAGGTTCATCACCCGAACCGTGTGGCCCTCTTTGACGCCCAGCTTGTCGGCTAACGTCTGCGGGTGGAGGATGTACTCTATCCAGCCCTCGGCGCTACGAACGCCGCCCAGATTGATCGACACCGGATTGCCGTGGAAATTAAAGAGAATCGACTCCCCATCGCGCCGCGGATGGCGAATCTCGCTCAGCCGAAAGCGAAACTTCGTCGGACCTGCAAAATCGATGTGGTCCGCCTCCATCCGGACTCTTCCGTCGTAGTGATCCTTCCCTACTTGCAGCTTGCAGGTCGATTCCATCGCCATGAACTTCACCCTCTTTCGTTCAGCAACCTCAGTCACTACCGACGGCGGGGTCCTCGCCGCCGGACCGTACACGCTCCAACTCCTCAGTACCTCTCCCCCGACCCTCGCAAGATCACGCGCCACCGCGCCGCGAGACCGCCTGAACACCTTCACGTTACAGCCGCCATCCGCGTTACCTACCGCGAACGGCGGCTGACCGCTTGGCCGATACCCTCTGAGACGGGCCCCCCATCTTCAGCTTGCGCCCGCTCTCTTGAAGCTCATTATAACATATCGGACCAGCGAACGAAACCCCTTTTATTTCCCGTCGCCGCGAAGTTTCGCAATCGTCGTAAAGTCTTCCAGCGTAGTAACATCGCCCTCTACTCGACCCTTGGTCGCCAGTTCCCGAAGCAATCGACGCATGATCTTGCCGCTCCGCGTCTTGGGCAGGGCCTCGGCAAACCGAATGACCTTCGGACGGGCAATGGCCCCGATCTGGGTGGCCACGTGCTTCTTCAGCACCCCTTTAAGCTCCTCCCCGGGCTCGACGCCCCCCTTGAGGGTCACAAAAGCGGCGATCGCCTCGCCGGTCAGTTCATCGGGGCACCCCACCACCGCCGCCTCGACCACCAACTCGTGAGACACCAGCGCCGACTCCAGCTCCGCAGTGCCCATCCGGTGCCCGGAAACGTTGAGCACGTCGTCAACCCGCCCGGTGATCCAAAAATACCCGTCCTCGTCGTACCGCGCCCCGTCGCCTGTGAAATACACCCCGTCGATCTGCGACCAGTACTGCTGGCGATAACGCTCCTCGTCGCCGTAGATCCCCCGCAGCATGCCCGGCCACGGCTGCCGAATCGTCAGCAGCCCGCTGCTGCCCTTCGGCAACACCTTACCATCCGGATCCATCACCACCGTATCTACACCGAAGAAGGGCAAAGTCGCCGAGCCCGGCTTGGTCTCCGTCACCCCCGGCAAGGGCGTGATCAGAATTCCACCCGTCTCGGTCTGCCACCAAGTATCAACGATCGGGCACTTCCCGCCGCCGATGCTCTCGTGGTACCAATCCCACGCCGCCGGGTTGATCGGCTCACCCACCGTGCCCAACACCTTGATCGTCGAGAGATCATACTTCGCCGGCAGGGCCGACCCCTGCTTCATGAACGCCCGAATCGCCGTCGGTGCCGTGTAAAACTTGGTCACCTTGTGCCGCTGACACATCGACCAGAACCGCTCCCAATCAGGATGATCCGGGGATCCCTCGTACATCATCGTGGTCACCCCGTTCTGCAACGGCCCATACACGATATACGAATGCCCCGTCACCCAGCCGATATCCGCCGTGCACCAATACACGTCATCCGGATGCAAATCGAAAACCAGCTTCGACGTGTACGCCGCAAATACCATGTACCCCGCCGTAGTGTGCAAGATCCCCTTCGGCTTGCCCGTGCTACCGCTGGTATACAGCAGAAACAACATGTGCTCGGCGTCCAACGGCTCGGCCTCACACTCCTCCGGCACCCCCCGGATCGCCTCATGCCACCAGACGTCCCGACCGGACTTCATCGTCACCTCGTTGCCCGCCCGCTGGAAGACCACCACCGCCTTGACCAGATCCGTCATCGCGCAGGCGTCATCAACGTTCTTCTTCAACGGCAACACCTTGCCCCGCCGATACCCTCCGTCGGCCGTCACGATGAACCGCGACTTGGCGTCCTCCAACCGATCCGCGATCGCCTGAGCCGAGAAACCGCCGAAAATCACCGAGTGCGGGGCCCCGATCCGGGCGCACGCCAACATGGCAATGGCCAGCTCGGGGATCATCGGCATGTACAGCGTCACCCGGTCGCCCTTCTCCACGCCCAACTTCTTCAGAGCGTTGGCAAACTTGCTAACCTCCCCTAGCAATTCGTTATAGGTGATTCTCCTGATTTCCTTGGGTTGGCCCGCGCTGTCACACGGCTCGCCCTCCCACAAGATCGCAGTGTGCTCCCCGCGACCCTTGGAAATCTGATAATCCAGGCAGTTGTAAGAAACGTTGGTCCGGGCCCCGACAAACCACTTGGCAAAGGGCAGCTCCCACTCCAAGACCCGGTCCCACTTCTTGAAAAAGTGATAGTCCGCCGCAACCTCGCCCCAAAAACCCTCCGGATCGTCGATCGACCGCCGGTACATGGCCTCGTACTCCGCCATCGACTTGACGTGGGCCTGTGCGGAGAAATCAGCAGGCGGTGCGAACTTCTGCGACGCCGGGGCCCTCAGCTTGGTGTCCATTGTCTGACTCATGGTGTAAATCCTCCGGAGTTAGCAAACCAATCGATTCTCTGGTCGGCATTAATGTGACACACGGCCCGTCAAAGACCGCACTATAGCCATTCTCGTCCAGCCTCGCAACAAAACCGAGGCCTCTCCGGCGCCGCCTTAAGCAACGCATCAATGATTGATCGGTTCCCCCTTCCCCGTCGTTTGGCAAAAACAATACCACTTCCTCTCAATAGAAAAGAGGCCGACCCGCCGAACCCTCCCCACCCCGCCGACCGCTCCCCCAAACCGACCCCCGGCACCGCTGCCCCCCCCCAACCGCCGGAATCCTGCCAGCCCCAGCCGTAGCTTCCCCGCCAACCACTCGCTAGAATGGGTCGCCATGGATACCTCCCAGCCCACCGCCGCGTACGACCGTTTCTGCCCCGGCGAAGAGCGTATCCAAATCTCCAATGCCATCTGCCGAGGACGCCGACGATCCCACTACCCCAAATGCCCCGGCTGCCAATTCAACGATGACCCAAACGGCCCCAGAGCCCCCGGCGCCTCCTCCGACCAACTCGACCACGCCTCGCCCATCGACGCCGTCTTCCAACACCAAGAAATCTGCGCCACCGTCCCCACCCCGCTCTCCGCCGACATCGCCTGGCGAATGGGACACGCCACCGCCCAATACCTTCGAGCCAAACTCCGCGGCTACGACCGCGCCAACCGCATCGCCCGCTCCCTCGTCATCGGACGAGACATGCGCACCCACAGCCCCATGCTCCAGCGCAGCCTGGTCGAAGGGGTCCGCGCCGCCGGACTCGACGTCATCAACATCGGAATCGTCGACACCCCCCAACTCTACTTCGCCGTCAGCCACACCGGAGCATGCGGGGGCATCCAGACCACCGCCGGAACCAAACCCGCCCAATACAACGGCTTCATCCTCTGCGCCGCAAAGGCCTCCCCCATCACCATGGAGACCGGGCTGTCCAGCATCCGCGACCTCGCCGCCCGAGTGCCCAAACATGAAACCGGAACCACCTCCCGCCTGACCGAGCAGGACTTCTCCCGGCCATACGCGGAATTTGTTCGCACCTCTCTCCAGGGCGACGGCCGGATCCGTCGACCCCTCAAGGTCGTGGCCGACGCCTCCAACGGTATGGCCGGCAAGTGGCTCCCCATCATCTTCCAGGACATCAAGCGCCTCTCCGTCATCCCCCTGAACTACCAGCGCCGCGGAAAATTCCAACACGAGCCCGACCCCACCCAAGCCAAGAACATCAAGGACCTGCGAGTCCTGGTCAAAAAGCGCAAGGCCGATCTCGGCGTCTGCTTCAGCGGCGATGCCGCCCAATGCGCCTTCGTCGACGAAAAAGGCACCCTCGTCCCCCTGGACATGATCGCCACCCTGCTGGCCAAGGCCTTCGTCGAACGCGAGCCCGGAGCCTCCGTCCTCCTCGACCTCCGCTTCAGCCGTGCCGCCGCCGAGGTAATCGCCCGCGCCGGTGGCCAGCCCGCCCTCGAACGAGTCGGCCCCCTGTTCATCAAGAAAACCATGGCCGAAAGAAAAGCCGTCTTCGGAGCCGACCTGGCCGGCCGCTTCTACTTCCGAGATAACTTCTTCTGCGAGTCCGCCTTCCTGGCCCTGATCCACCTGCTCAATCTCATGGCCGACACCGGCCGCAAGCTCAGCGAACTCATCCGCCCCCTCCAGCGCTACCGTTCCTCCGGAGAACGCCGCTTCCCCTGCCCCGACCCCCAAAAGGCCCTGACCGATATCACCAACGCCCACCGCGACGCCCAAATCGACAACCTCGACGGCCTCACCGTAAATTACCCCGATTGGTGGTTCAACGTCCGCCCCAGCAAGACCGAAGCCCTCCTCCGCGTCACCCTCGAAGCCCGCACCAGAAAACTAGTCGACCAGAAACTAACCGAACTCCGCCCCCTCCTCAGCCTCCGCACCTAAAGCGCTCAGCGACCGCCTCTGACCTC
>CAZFMS010000291.1:0-5446 GCA_964520125.1 uncultured Planctomycetaceae bacterium | reverse complement strand
CGGCTCGCCGTGCAGAACGATGGCCAGCAGGTGCAGCATCTCCACGTTCATGGGGAAATTGCTGTAGATGTTGTGCGGCAGATAGGAGATGCGACCGGCCTCGAAGTGCTCCCGCGGCACCCCGAGATGGTATTCCAGCACGTCGTATCCGTTGCCCTCGGCCGGCCAGAGGATCCCCGGCGGCATCACGCTGCCCAACAGGGCCAATGCCCCGAAGCCGATCACTCCCAGCCAGAGCCAACGCATCCAGCCGTCAACCTCGGGCACATCTTCGCCCGCCGCCCGTGGCCGTGCCCGCCACGTATCACGGACCCACCACAGCCCGCCGATCGCGAATACCCCCAGCAGCAAGATCCACACCGCCCGGTGCAAGACCCCCAGCGTCCCCAGGCCCAGCATCAATAGCGAGATGGCCCCCAACCCAAGACCCGCGCCCAAGATCAACTGCCAGCCAAGAGTCGTTCGGCCCGCGTCGCCATTCGCGGTCCGCCCGGTGGCGTTCAGCCCCAGACCTCGAACAATCCCCAGCCCCAGCCCGGTCGCCCCGGCCACCACGGCCGCCGCGATCGAACCATCCCGCAAGACGACCAGCAGAGCATGGGGTGAAATCAACCCCACCAGGCCCAGCATTCCTCCGCCGGTCAGCAGGGCGACCAGCAGGCCGGGCGACGCCCGCGTCTTGCGGCTACCGTTGTTCATGCCCGATCGGCGCTGCACAAGGCCTCCCATGCCTGGGCGCTGATTTTTCCACCACCGCCGCGACAGGCCGTGAATCCACCGGCGAGACGCTCATTCATCGAATCGTAGACGCTTTGGCTGGGCCTGTCCCGAGACGGCCTGCAACCCAGGCGCCTGACTTGGGTCTTCATCGGCGGGACGCCGCGGCCATATCCACGGGATAGACTATCAAGGGCTCGGAGCCTCTCCCAGCCGGGTCGGCATGTCGGCCAGCACATAGGACACCACCGCCATCGCCGCGACACACTGCGACAGCTCCTGAGGGTCGATCTTGTCCAGAGTGTCGGCGTGGGTGTGGTGATAGTCGAAGTACTTCGAGCCCTCGACCCTCAGCCCCATGGTGATTACGCCAGCTGGAGACATAGGGCCGATGTCGGCGCCGCCGCCGCCCGCCCGCGCCCGCATATCTCCGATCGGCTCCAGCAAGCGGAGGATGTCGGCCAGCTGCTCCACACCGATCTTCTGGCGGTCCTTGTCCTGGCACCCCAGGCCGAATCCCAACGGCCTGAACACCCCGGAATCCGCCTCGATGGCGGCGATGTGTCGGCCCAATTCCTCGGCGTGGTCCTGGGCATATTTCCGCCCGCCCGCCAGGCCGTTCTCTTCGTTGGTCCACAAGACCACCCGGATGGTCCGCCGGGGAATCATGCCTAACCGCCGCAGGACATTGATGGCCTCCATGGCCATCACGCATCCGCCGGCATCGTCGTGGGCCCCCTGGCCGACATCCCAGGAATCAAAGTGACCGCTGATGACCACGACTTCCTCGGGCAACTCCGAGCCGCGCAGTTCCGCCACCACGTTCGCCGACGGCACCAGGCCCTCCGTCTTCGCTTCCATTTTGAGCTTGACTGTTGCGGCCTTGCCCCGGGCGAACAGGCGGGAAAGCATGGCGGCATCTTCCGTCGAGACCGCCGCTCCGGGGATCTTCACCTCGGCGTCGCGATAGTTGGTCGCTCCGGTGTGCGGAGATCGCAGGCTGTGGGCGGTCACCGATCGAACCAGGCAGGCGACGGCCCCCTTCTGGGCCGCGATACGCGGGCCTTTGCCCCGAAAGCGAACCGTCTTCCCGTAGCTGGCTCCCTTCTCGGCGTCGTAGGGCGGCATGGGGTTGTTAAACAGCACGATCTTGCCCTCGGCCCCGGCGCCCAGGGCGTCCAGTTCTTCTTCGTTGCTCACCACGACGACCGACGCGGTGATTCCTTCCGGCGGCGTGCCCACCGAACCGCCCAGCCCCAGCATGGCCAGCTCCATCCGCCGGGGCTCGAGCATGACCAGCGATTCTGCGCCGCGGACCCACTTGGTGACCATGACCGGCTCGGTGTGGACGTTCTGCTGACCGTCCTTCTTCAAGCGCTCCACGGCCCATTCGATGGCCCGCTCCAGCGAAGCCGAGCCGCTCAAGCGGTGGCCGATGTCGTCGCAGAGTTCCTGCATCTTCATCCAGGCGTCGTTGCCGGCCATGGTGGTCTGGATAATCCGCTCGGCGGCCTCCGCGTAGCGCTCGGACAGCCGCGGGGAATCCGCCTGGGGAGCAGCCCCGGGATCACCCCGGTCCTGGGCGGCGGCCGGCAGGGGGGACCGGGTCATTGCGACGATAGCGATGAAGACCAGAACCAGATCCGTTCTCATTAGGCGTTCCTTTTTTCTAAGCCCTAAGGCGGGTACTCCGCGGCCCACTCTCGAATCGTGGATTGTAACTAATCAGGAGGCAAACGCCAAAGCCCCCAGTGTAGCGGCGCCCCTTGTGGGCATCGCCCAACGGCTTTCCCGACCATACTTCATCGATGCCCCGCCGGCGGGTACAATCCGCAGCCCTATGAAAGGAGCCCCGGCCATGTATTCAACCCGAAGATCATTCTTACGCTCCGCCGCGGGCGCCACCGCGGCCTGCGCTTTCGCCACCCTGCGCGATGATTGGATGCCCCGAGTGCGGGCCGCCAATCAAGATGTGTCCGGTCGGTCGCCCGAGGAGGTGGCCGCCGACGAGTCCTACTGGTTCGCCATCCAGCAGGCCTTCGACATCGACCGATCGCTCATCAACCTGAACAACGGCGGCGTGTGTCCCTCGCCGCGGATCGTCATGGCCGCCCTCCACCGGCACAACGAGTTGGCCAACCACGCCCCCAGCCGAGGGCTCTGGCAGTTGCAGGACCCCCAGGTGGAGCACGTCCGCACTCGCCTGGCCCGGACCTTTGGCTGCGACCGGGAGGAGTTGGCCATTACCCGCAACTCCAGCGAGGCCCTGCAGATCGCCATCAACGGCATCGACCTGCAGCCGGGCGACGAATTCCTGACCACGACGCAGGACTACCCGCGGATGATCAACCAGATGAAGCAGCGCGAGATGCGCGACGGCGTAGTGCTCAAGCAAGTCCAACTGCCCGTGCCGGTGACGACCCATGGTGAAATCGTGAGCCTGTTCGAGCAGGCCATCACCCCCCGAACCAAGGTCATCCTGCTGTGCCACATCGTCAACATCACCGGTGAGATCCTCCCGGTAAGACCGATCTGCCGCCTGGCCCGGCAACGCGGGATATTGACCATCGTCGACGGGGCCCACGCCTTCGCCCACTTCACCTACCAGTGCGCCGACCTGGAATGCGACTTCTACGGCACCAGCCTCCACAAGTGGCTCACCGCCCCGATCGGCACGGGCTTCTTGTTCGTCCGCCGGGAGCTGATCAAAGACCTCTGGGCGTTGCAGGCCCCGCCGGAACCCAAGTCCGCCGACATCCGCAAGTTCGAAGAAATCGGCACCCACCCCGCCGCCCCGCGTTTGGCCATCGCCGAGGCCCTGACCTTCTACCACGGCATCGGCCCCCAGCGCAAGGAGTCCCGGCTCCGCCATCTCCGCGACCGCTGGGCCCGCCGCCTGATGCAACACGACGGCGTGAAGATCAACACCAATCTCGACCCGGCCCATTCCTGCGGCATCGCCAACGTGCAGCTCGAGGGCATAGATTCCGGCAAGCTGAACGCCCACCTATGGAACCGCCACAAGATCATCACCACCCCGATCAAGCACGACGATTTCCAAGGCATCCGCGTCACCCCCAACGTCTACACCACCAAACGCGAGATCGACATCTTCTGCGAGGCCATGGAACAAGTGATCCAAGCGGGCCTACCGGAACCTGCCGAAGCGATCGAGGTGCCCAAGACGACAGAAACACCGGCAATCGAAAAGCAGTGACACGGCCATGTCATCGTTGCGCCAATAGCTCGAACGCCACAGAAAGCCCGACGATGCGACATCGCCAGCAGCTCGGCCTGGAGTAGCTTGTCAGGCTTGCCAGGATCGCGTCTAAGGAGTTTTCGTGGGCTGAGGGTACTCTGCCCCTCCCCGAGACAGCAGAGGCTATAGTAGGGCCGCCGCTTCCGGCCGCAGTTGCCCTCGATGCAGCCGATCCGCTAGAATGAGGCCCGACCCTGGAGGGTGCATCATGCCGAAGAAAAACGCCGTGTTCGTCGTGCATGTGGCTTTCGAAGAAGTCGAGGGGGAGGGTGAAGGTGTGAAGCTTGCGACGGAAGGCAGGGTGCTCTCAGAAAGCTCAGAAAGCTCTGGCCTGCTATCACTCAGTAAGATGGGCGAACTTCTCAAGGATGGCTGGCTTGTGAAGTCTGTCCACCCCGCGGCTGGCGGACAGCAGATAGGCTGGCTCGTTGTCCTGGAGAAACTGTAGACGTCACCGTTGCTCTCGACTCCGTCGATCAGGTAGAATGAAGCCCGACCCGGGAGGGTGCAAGTCATGCTTCTAGCAAGTTTCGAGTTCGAACTTGTGTGCATCGTAGCTGTATTCGCCATCTCCGTCATCGCTATCGTCATAAGGAGCGCGTCGAAGGACAAAGCCCGCGTCGAAACGATGAAGAAGCTCCGCGAGGATGACTCTCTTGAGATGTGCTCAGAATGTGACGGGGTAGGAGTGAAGGGAATGTCGGAAAAAACCTGCGAGACCTGTAAGGGCAGAGGCTACGTCAAGTGTTTCCCAGAGGATGAACGCTTGGATCGGGAAACGCAGAAGAAGCTCCACGAGGATGATTCTCTTGAGATGTGCACAAAATGTAACGGGACAGGGACGACGGGCTGGGGGAATGCCTGCAAGGTTTGTAAGGGCAGAGGCTACATCAAGAGCCCTACACCCTCAGCTCGGCTCGTGCAGGCCATCGAGCCCGAGGACGATCCCGTGGAATGAGGCCCGACCCTGGAGGGTGCAGGTCATGCTTCTAGCAAGTTTCGAGAGTGCATTCGTGTTTGTAGGCATCACCACTGCGTGCATCATCGGTATTGCTATATCGGGCGTGTCGAAGGGCAAAGCCCGCAACGAAACGATGAAGAAGCTCCGCGAGGATGATTCTCTTGAGATGTGCACAGGATGCGATGGGGCAGGAGTGAGGGGCCTGTCGGAAAAAGTATGCTGGATCTGTAAGGGCAGAGGCTACATCAAGAGCCCTCCACCCCCAGCTTGGCTCGTGCAGGCCAACGAGCCCGAGGACGATCCCGTGGAATGAGGCCCGACCCTGGAGGGTGCAGACCATGGGCGACAAAGAGAAGAAGGGCGTCTCGTTGATACAGTGGGGGCAGATCGCATCGAACAACTCCCCGCCCCGAGGGGGCGGAGGCAACGCCGCCATGGTAGGGATGCTTCCTCCGCCCCTCCGGGCAACGCCGTGAACTAAGCGGCGATGGTATTGCGGTACTTATGGG
>CAZFMS010000290.1:0-5448 GCA_964520125.1 uncultured Planctomycetaceae bacterium | reverse complement strand
CTTGGCCAGCCGTTGGGCCGCGTCATGCTTGACCGCCCCGACCACCACCAGGGTCGCGTTGTTGGGAACGTAGAACCGATCCCAAAACGCCTGCAATTCGTCGATACTCGCCGCCCGCAAGTGCGGAATCTTCCCGATCGTGCTCCACCGGTACGGATGCTCCTGGAAAATCTCCCCCAGTATCTTCTCCGGCACCGTCCCGTACGGACGGTTCAGCGTCATCCGCCGCTCCTCCTCGACCACCTTTCGCTCCGTCGCAAAGCCCTCTTGGTCGATCTTCAAGAACGCCATCCGCTCCGACTCCAGCCACAAGACCAGCTCGAGCTGGTTGCTGGGCAGCTCCTCCACATAGACCGTCTGGTCGAAGGACGTATAAGCATTGCAGTTGCCCCCCACCCGGCGGACGTAGTCGAAGTGCTCCTCCGGCCCCAGACGGTCGGTGCCCCGAAACATCATGTACTCGAACATGTGGGCAAACCCCTGCCGCGCGGGGTCCTCGTCCTTCGACCCCACGTGATACCAAACCTGCACCGCCACGATCGGGCAAGAAAAGTCCTCCAGCGTGATGACCTTCATCCCGTTATCCAACTCGACCTGCTCAAACGCATACCGCCGCTCCCCCCCCAGCGCCGCCGCCGCCAAGACCAAGAGAAGCCCGATAGACAAGAACAAACGCTTCATAACAACTATCTCCTTGTGTACCCGACGCCACTCGCCCAGCGCCGACCCCGGTCTGTGGAATGATCGAAGAACCGCGTGTTCACCGCCGCTAGTATCCCCCCCCAACCCCCCGCCCGCAACCGGCCCGGCCCGGGCCCCGATGCGCAGCCTACACGACAGCCCACACCCACCCCCAACGCCCCCAATCCCGCCCCCTCACGCCGGCCGGCAAGCATTCTGCTACCCATCATCCTGGGGAAGCCTGTCGAGCAACTGTCGGTACTTCTGGACCATGTGAGGCATGCCGATCTTGGCGAGCAGATCCCCGGGTATTGACTCACCTGTGGCGCCTTTGGACTGGCTTGTTTGTCCCTCCGACCGCGTGAGAATCGCCACCCCCTTCTACCCCCACAATAAGGCCCAGAGCCTCGACGCTATCGACAACAACGGCCGTAGCCTCTTGCGCCTTCTGCAACTTACTGTCATTTCAGGTGTTCCGGCGATCGGGCCAAGGCTCCGCGATGCGCCTTTGCGGGTCACCAGCCGGGCTGGGCGGGACTGGCAAAGTATGGGACGAACGGGAAACCCCGGTTTAACACCAAAAAAAAAGGGCACGGTTGACGAGCGTTCTTGGGACGTTATAATGTCGGCGCAACGGTAAGGTGTACATCGGTGTTCGGGCCTGTGCGATTGCTGCTGTTTTGGATTGGTTAGGCGCGGCGGGGATCCGTCCTCGTACGCTGTGAAACGAAGGAGGCCGTGCAGCGCGCGGCCGGTCGGGTGGACACCTGTCTGGCTTGTCTGGGCTCAGGAGGGTACAAACCATGAAGCCAGTCCGCCAAATCCTCACGCGTCGAGAACGGTTTGATCCTAGGGGCCGATCGGTGAGAGGTTCATCGAGGCCACAATGTTCCATGAGGTTTCTGTAGTCGGAGGGAGAATTCAAATGACTCGAACAAAGCCCAATCCAATGGTGTTGGCGCACACTCTCGTCGGGATTGCTGTGATGATCGGCGCCAGCGTGCAGACTGCGTTCGCCCAGACGTGTGCAGCGCCAGCTGACGGCCTGGTCAGTTGGTGGCCGGGTGATGGGGACGCAGGCGACGTCCAGGATGGGAATGACGGCACCCTGATGAACGGAACGACGTTCGCGCCAGGACACGTCAGCTCCGGAACGGGGGCGGCATTCAGCTTCGACGGCGTCGACGACTATGTGAGCATCCCCACCGCACCGAACCTGTCCATGACGTCAGCCTACAGTCTGGAGGCCTGGGTCCTCAGTACGGGCCCGAGCACCACCTATCGAATCATAGCATCCCGCGGAAGCACCAATACCACGGACATCGAGGTCTACATCCAGAAGACCAGCAATGACGTGATCGTCGCGCACAATCGTCTCAATGGTGGAACCTTCGACTATGTCGGATTTGTTGACCCGCCTTTGAACACGTTCTTCCATCTTGCGGTCACTTTTGACGGCTCCGAGGTGCACGCCTTCTATGACGGAGTGGAGGCCGGGGTAGTCCAACAATCACGGGCCATGGCCTCCCCCATTTTCACGAACGTCGGTTGGGAGATCGGTCGGATGGTGCACTCCGCCCCGGGGCTCCTCCAGTTCAAGGGACTGTTGGATGAGGTAGCTATCTACAATCGTCCCCTGACCCAGGTGGAGATTCAGGCCATCGTCGACGCAGGCAGCGCAGGGAAATGTCTGGACACTGACGAAGACGGCCTGAACGATGCCGATGAGGTCGTCTTCGGTACGGATCCGAACGACCCTGACTCCGATGACGACGGGCTGCTCGACGGTACGGAAGTGGATATGGCCGAGGGGAGCGGCTGTCCGGACCCGCTCGACGCCGACTCTGATGGAGACACGCTCAGCGACGGCGATGAGGTATTGATGGGCACCGATACGTGCAATGTCGACAGCGACGCGGACACGATCCCGGACGATGTCGATCCGTTCCCGCTCGATCCCGGTGGCACGACCGGGTTCGTCGAATCCGAGCTGCGCGATCTCTGCGATACGATTAGCGGGCTGGATCTTTCTCTTATCGAGGCCAAGAACGACAACGCCCGGGCCGGCCGGCAGAACGCCATGTGCAACAAGGTGAACGCGGCAGCCAACGCCGCCGCTGCGGAGGAGTACCCGGAGGCGATCGACCAGGTGGAGAGCCTACTGGCCAAACTGGACGGTGATCCCCAGCCAAAAGACTGGATGGTCGAAAGTGCAGCGCGAGATGAGCTTCGCAGCGCGTTGGAGGCCATGGTCGTCTTGCTCCAGTACTTGAGTTAGCGGCTCAGCCTGAACTCAGCACGAAAGTGTTAGCGTCTGCAGTGGCCCCGGGTGCACCATCCGGGGCCGCTTGCTGCTACCTCCGGTACCGATGTACCGCGTTAGGCTGCGCGCGCTGTCGCGTGCTTCAAGTCAGCGCATTCCTGCTTGCCGCGGATCGTGAACAGGTCCACGTAAAGGGCCTCGTCTTCCGCCTGCAGCGGGCTCGGACTGAAGCCCTGATAGATGCGTTTGCGAATGTCGCTCATGGGGCTCTCGCGTGGTTGGTCGGGCTTCCCGGCAATGACATATCCACAGGTGCCGGCCGAACGGGCCCGGGCTGCCGGCTGCATTATAGATCGCCGGATGGTCCTGCCAATCTTGCCCCCATCCTGCCGGCCTATTGGCGGAGTCCACGGGTCCAACCGCGTCTAACCCATTCTAATCGATGGAGTTAAGATCGCCCACCCACCGCCGGCGACTGGGGCTATTGAGACTGCCGCCTAGTTGTCCTGGGCCCCCTGGTCGATCCAATCGCGGATCAGGTCGATCTCGGCTTGTGAAAGGGCAGCTCCGAACAGAGGCATTCGGCTGCCGACCGGGGGAGTGTTTGAACTGACCTTCAAGAACAGCAGGCTGGAGGTCGAATCTCCCGGGACCACGCGCGTCAGGTCGGCCCGTTGGGAGCTGGGCTGGTTGACCAACCCGTTGTAGGACTCGCCCGGAACCAACCGCAGGGTGATGCCCAGGATGTCGGCCAGACCGCCGGCCTGGTGACATACCGTGCACCTGGCGTCGAAGATCGGCTGGATCTGGCCGGCAAACGACACCATCCCATCGCCGCCACCTTGATCACCGTCCCCGCTGCCGCCGTCGCCGGGAACCGGCATCGGGGCTCCGCTCATGCAGCTCACTGCCCCAACCGCCGCCAAGAAAATACCGGTACCCACCAGACTAAGTACTGCCGACCGCCTGATGCGCGTCATCACTAAAACCTCCCAACAGCGACCCAACCACCAACGACCACTCGCCGCCGGTGGGGCGGGTCCCACACTGTTACAACGCGCCAAGAATGGTTGATTATTCGCGCCCAGCATGGGATGACGACAAAGCTGCCCATCGGCGGGGGGACGGACCGTTCGCATCGGTCGTCCAGCTTCTGCCATAATCGCATGTCATTCTGGCAGGAGATCGCCGCCGCACTAACCCTAACTGCTGTTTTAACAAGGCATTACGCGCGAATGGCCTCCTCTGGAACGCCGAATGCAAGGTTCATTGCGGCGGGCCAGACGCCCCGTCAGGAAGGTAAACAAGTATGCGTACAGATCGATTCACCATCAAAGCGGTCGAGGCCCTCCAGAACGCCGAACGGCTGGCCCAAACCAGCGGCCACGCCGAGCTGACCCCGCTGCACCTGCTGGCGGCGCTGATTGCCCCGTCTAACGGCACCGGCAGCACCGGCAGCACCGGCGGCAACGGCGACCCCGGCGGCATCGTCATCCCGTTGTTGGAGAAGGTCGGCGCCCAGCTCGACCAGATTCGCACTATCACTCAGTCGGAGTTGAACCGGCTCCCCAAGGTCTCCGGTGCCGCGCTCGCCGCCGGCCGATCATTCCAAGAGGTCATCCAGAAGGCCGAGGAGCAGACCGACCGGATGAAGGACCAGTACGTCTCCACCGAGCACCTGCTTCTCGCTCTGGCCGAGGTCCAGGGCGACGCCAAGGAGATTCTCACGGTCAGCGGGGCCAACCAGGACACCATCCTGGCCGCCCTCGAGGCCGTCCGCGGCAGTGCCACGGTCACGTCACAAAACCCCGAGGCTACTTACCAGGCCCTGGAGAAGTACGGGCATGACCTGGTTGACATGGCCCGACAAGGCAAGCTCGATCCGGTCATCGGGCGCGACGAGGAAATCCGCCGCTGCATGCAGGTCCTGGCCCGGCGCACCAAGAACAACCCGGTCCTGATCGGCGAGGCCGGCGTCGGCAAGACCGCCATTGTCGAGGGCCTGGCCCAGCGAATCCTCACCGGCGACGTGCCCGAGGCGTTGAAGGACCAGCGGCTGGTGGCCCTGGATATGGGGGCCCTGATCGCCGGGGCCAAGTATCGCGGCGAATTCGAAGAGCGCCTCAAAGCCGTGGTGCGCGAGGTGATCGAGTCCGCCGGGCAAGTCATTCTCTTCATCGACGAGTTGCACACCGTCGTCGGCGCCGGTCGGGCAGAGGGGTCCATGGACGCCGGCAACCTGCTCAAGCCCCCGCTGGCCCGTGGTGAACTGCGCTGCATCGGGGCAACCACCCTCGACGAGTATCGACAACACGTCGAAAAGGACAAGGCCCTCGAGCGGCGGTTCCAGACCGTCTATGTTGGCGAGCCCACCGTCGAAGACACCATCGCCATCCTCCGCGGCCTCAAGCCCCGTTACGACGCCCATCACGGCGTGCGCATCCAAGACGCCGCCCTGGTTGCCGCCGCCGGAGTCCTGGGCCAGCTTATCCCACCCAGCGTAC
>CAZFMS010000289.1:0-5463 GCA_964520125.1 uncultured Planctomycetaceae bacterium | reverse complement strand
ATGTGGACACCGGAATGTCGGTCCAGCTGGCGCCCGACGGCACGACCCGCCTGGTGGGCTGGTTCGAAGGCAGCGCCACCTTCGGCCCGGGCGAGCCGGGCGAAACGGTGTTGGAGTCGCCCGGTCATCATTGTGCCTCTACTCGAACCGCCTCGTACTACCGTCCGGTCTCGCGGACCCACCACCCCGTATCCCCGGCCCGGCGGGCGATCACCTCTTCACCCGCCGGCACGCGCGGGCCATAGCGCGGAGCCCGGGGACCGTACTTCTTCTCCGGCTCGGGCCGAACGGGTTCGACCGGTTGCGGCGGTGCGTCGGGGGTGGCCTGTTCCGGCGGCGTCTCCAGGTCGTCCAGCAGGTCCCCATCCTCGGCCGACACCTGGAGACCCTCGAACAGCGGGCTCTGTTTCATGTTGGGGGTGATGATGTCTCCCTTGTCGCGGGCCTCTATGCTCATCCTCCGTCCGTCCTCCACGGTGCGGATGATCCGCGGCGTCAGGGCGATCAACAATTCCGTCTTCTGCTTGGAACGGCTGGTGGTACGGAACAGGATCCCCAAGCCGGGGATGTCACCGAGAAACGGCACCTTGCTCTCGCTCTCGTTCTCCAGAGTGGTGATCAACCCGCCGATGACCACCGTTTCGCCGTCTTTGACGGCGACCCAGGTGTCGGCGGAGCGCTCGGTGAATATCGGGGCCAGTACGCCGTTGCCGATATCGATCGTGGAATCGGCGAAGGCGGAAATTTCCTGGACCACATGCATGTATACGAAGCCGTCCGGGTTGATGTGGGGCTCTACGTCAAGCTGGATGCCCACCTCCTCATACTCGACCTGACTGGTGACCTGCCCGTTGGCGGTAACCTGGGTGCCCCGCACAAAAGGCACCTGCTGGCCGATGATGATGCTGGCCTCCTGATTGTCCTGGCACATGATCATGGGACGCTGGATGACCTCCAGCCGGCTGTCGGCCTGCAAGGCCCGAACCAGGAAGTTGAAGTCCTCTCCGGTGATGGTGAAGCTGAAGCCGGCCAGTCCCGCCCCGGCCGCCCCCAGGTCGGTCCCGCCGACCACGTCGAAGCTGCTGCTCTGCAAGATGCCGTTGCCGCCGGGCACTGCGGTCTCGCTGAAGCGCAACTGCTGAAGGGCGAACTCCAGCCCCATCTGGAAGCGGTCGTCCAGGGTGACCTCGGCGATCATCACCTGGATCATCACCTGCGGCGGGGGTATGTCGAGTTGCTCGACGATGGACAGGACTTCGGACTTGTACCGGGGACTCGCCGAGACGATCAGTTGGTTGGACTCTTCATGGGCCACGATGGAGACTTCCTGCTCCATCCGCCGCTGGGGCGATAGTGTATCACCCAGACGGTCGAGGCGCTGCTGTTCGGCCTGGAAGTACGATTCCAAGGCTGATTGCACATCCTCGGCCTTGCTGTTGATCAGGGTATAGACCACGTTGTCACGATCCTGAATGGCCCGGGAGTCGAGTTGGTCGATGATATCGGCGACCACGTCGATGTCTTCCGGCCAACCCGCGGCGATGATCGAGTTGGTCCGCTCTTCGGCCACGAAGGTGGTCTTCGGCCGACCGAATGTTCCCCCGCGGGTGGGGCCCTCCTGAGACATCGCCGCGGGGACCCCGCCGGTCCCGCTGAGACCGCCTTCCACGTTCATCTCGCGTCCCTGTTGGAATTCGCGCTCCTGCTCCGAGCCCTCTTCATAGGCGAACATCTCCTCCAGCATCTCCACCATCCGGGTGGCGTCGGCATTGACCAACTGGAAGACCTTGACCAGGACCGGCCGCTTCTGGATGCGGTCCAGCTTGCGAATCAGATGCTCGATCAGCTTGAGCGACGAAGGAGGCGCCAAGACAATGACGCTATTGGTCCGTACATTGTGCGTAATCTGCACGTTCTCGCGAATGGTCTTGAGCAGGATCTCCTGGCCGCGAGCGTCCTCGGTGGCGAACGACACCAACATCGACTCGATGTCCCGAACTTCGGTCTCCCCCCCGCCGCCTCCGTCGCGCATCTCGCCGGTCATGATTTCGTTCAACAGCTCGGCCATGTTCTCGGCGTCCTCGTTCTCGCAGGTGAAGACGCCGATGCCCGCCTGACCCTTGACCTCGGTCTGGTCCAGGAGTTGGACCAGCTCCCCGATGTTCTCCAGTTCGCCTGGCGGGGCCGCTACGACCACCGCGTTGGTCCGGTTGTCCTCGACCACCGCGATCGTCCGGCCGCCCTGGCCCTCTCCACCTCCGGTCGACTGGTACAGCTCCTCCAGGATCTCCTTGACCCGCTCGGCCCGAGCCCGCTCCAAGGGAAACACCTTGACCATGTCGATGATGGTCGAGGGCCGGTCCAAGCGTTTGACCAGGTCGGCCACGAGGATGTGATCCTCCCTCGAGGCGTTAATCAGCAGACTGTTGGTCGCGTCGTTGGCTTCGACGGTCACCGCCACGTTGGGTACCTGGGCCCCGGTGGCCCCTTGGCGGGGCTGATTGCGCTCCTGGAACACGCGGTCAATCATCTCCCCCACCGTCGAGGCCGGCGCCTCCAGAAGGGTGTACACCTCCATCACCTGGCCCGGCGTCCCCGGGGGCACGTCCAGCCGGGTGATCATCTCCACCGCACTGTCAATGCCGTCCTTGGTTCCCCCGACGATGATCCGGTTGCTCCGATCATCGGCGAATACGGTGATCTCGAAGCCGCTCCGGGAGCTGCCCCCGCTGCCGCCGTCGGTTTCTCGGATGTCGGCCAGCTTTTCGAAGTAATCCTGCACCTGGGCGGCGATCTTCACCGAGTCGCCATGCTCGATGGTGATCAGCTTGGTGATCGCCGCGTCCCACGGGGTGGTCACGCTGTTCATCCGCGAATAGACCTCGCGGACCAGCCCCATGTTCTCCGGGCTGGCGGAGATGATGAGGATGTTCGACCGTCCGTCGACGGTGACGGTCACCTTCTCGCGATCCCGGGCCAACTGGCTCTCGCCCACCCCGCCGGACTTGTAGACCCCCTCGCTGAACAACTCGTCGATGGTGTCCTTGACCCGATGGGCCCCGACATTGTCACACACGAAGAACTCGATCTGGCCCGGCACCCCGAACTCCTGATCGAGCACCTCGACCTTCTGCATCAGCACATCGAAGTTCTCCCGCGAGGCGGCGATCAGCAGGGAGTTGCTGACTTCGTCCACTTCGATCGAGACCTTGTCCTCCGGCCGGATCTGCCCGTCCAGGGTCCGCATCTCGGCCCGCCTCTCGAACAAGGTGCTGAACGCCGGAGCCAACTGCTGGGCCGAGTTGTACCTCAGCCGCACGATGTAGATGTTGGCCATGGGGTTCAGCTCCAGGGCCTCGATCTTCTCCACCACCGATTTGATCACCTCGAAGTCGCCCTTGCTGGCGGCGACGATCAGCGAATTGCTCCGCTCGTCGGCGACGATCGCCGGGATCTCCAATTGGAGCCCTTCGCTGCCGCCCTCCCGCTGGCTCTTGCGCTGCTCCCAGAGGTCCTTGAGTTTCTCGGTCAGATCGTTGGCGTTGCCCTTCCGCAAGGTGATGGTGCGGATGTTTTCGATCAGGGCCGAGGCCGAGATGTCCAGCTTCTTGATCAGCTCGCGAAGCTCCTCCATCCGGGCCGGCCGGGCGGCGATGATCAGCGACTCGCTCCGGGGATCGGCCTTGATGATCACCTTCTCGAACTTGTCGGCGTTGGGGCCCGTGCCCATGGGGATGGCCTCGGCACGCTTCTCCATCATGTCGGTGAGGAACTGCTCCAAGGCCGTGGAACTGGCCTTTTCCAGGTGGACGATCTCGATGGGCATCGGATCCAGACCCATTACGTCCAAGCGCTCGACCAGCTCCACCAGAACCTTGACCGACTCGGGCCGGCCGACGACCACCACCTGATTCGTCCGGGGATCGGCCTTGACCACCGCCCGATAGACCAGGGCTCCGGACTCCCCGTCCGGCAGGCCGAACTTGTCGCTCTTGCCCGGCCGCTGGGTCAGCGATTCGCTGTCCTGCAACAAGTCGTTGAGCTGTTGGGCCACCTCGGTGGCGTCGGCGTAGTGCAAGGTCAACACCAGGTGCTGGACCTCGGCCCGGGCCGGCTCCTTGTCGAAGGCCATGGCCACTTCCTTCATGATCAGGCAGTTGTCCAGGCTGCTGGCGATGATCAGGGAGTTGCTGTCGGTGTCGCCGAAAATGGCAATGGGCCGCGTCAGGTCGATCTGGGCGATGGGGTTACCGTTCTCGTCGAGCAGGCGCATGCGGCGAATGAAGTCCTTCATCGGCGTGTCGCCGGTGGCGGCCTTCTGGAGAAGCTCGTTGAGCAAGGTGCCCAGCTTGTCGGCGTCGGCCACGCGGAGCGGGACCAGCATGAGGTCCGCCTCACCCATCGGCCGCTTCTTCTTGCCCTCCTCGTCTTCCTCCGGATCGGGCAGCTCCGCATCCAGACCCTGGATGATCTGCTCGACGAACTTTATGTCGTTCTCTCCGCCGGTGACGAATATGGAGTTGGTCTGCGGATCGATCTCGATCCCGATCTGGGTGGCGTCCCTTCCGGTTCGCTTCAAGAAGGTGCTGATCATCTTCTTGAGCGTATCGCCGGCCTCGGTCACCCGCCGGTTCTGAAGGACGAAGGTCCTGACGTCCCGCTCCGGCCGGTCGGTCTCCTCGATCTGCCTGATCAACTCGAGGGCCGCGGCCATCTTCTCCTCGACCGCGGCGATGAATATGCCGTTGGTGCGCGGATCGGCGATGACGTCCACCTTGTCCTCCGGCCCGGGCTGCCGCTCGCCGCGCTTCTCGATCTTGGCGAACACGTCCTGCAAGGTCTTGGCCAGGTCCTTGGCCTGGGCATTGACCAACTGCACGTATTCGATCCGCTTCTCGGGTATCGCCGTATCCAGCATCTCGATGATCGAGAGGATGACCTCCGCATCCTCGTCGTTGGATTCCACGATGATGCTGTCCGGGCCGCTCTCGACAATCTCGATCGGGGCGCCGCTCAGCCGCCTCCGCACCGCCTCCTGGGCCTCCGGAGATCGATAGGGTGAATCCGCCGCCTGGGTGGTCGCCCGAATCCGCTCCTCCGGCGTCATCGACCGCCGAGGCTGGGTGCCCTTGGTCCTGGCGCCCGGGCCGCCGGCCGGCGAACGTTGCGCCCCGGCCCGGCCGGGTTGCTTCACGCTTCCGCCGCGCTCCGTCTGCCCGGGCGGCGTCGCCTTCCTGGGGCGAATTTTGGTGATGACCGGCTTCTCCGGCTGGGTGGTGGGTTTGGTGCGCGGCGTCTGGGCGACCGCGGCGCCCCAGGCGACCTGGGCACAGAGCACCGGCAGACCGCCCGCCCAGGCGGTCTGCCTCATGGTGCCGGCCTTCTCGACCTTCTCGTACCGCCGGTTGTGCGTCCAATTCGCATCGCCGCGGCGACCGCGGCTACGATTGCCACCGCGGCTAC
>CAZFMS010000288.1:0-5466 GCA_964520125.1 uncultured Planctomycetaceae bacterium | reverse complement strand
AGGAGTTGCCATGGTGAGTCCTCAGCTTCTAGGTTAGCATGGCGCCATCCGCACTGGCAAGTGCCATAGGCCGCGCCAGTAGCTCGTATTCCTCGGAGTCGGACTCGGATTCTACCGGTTTGGGGCGGGTGGGTAAAGGCGGAGACGCGGGGTAGGTTCCCACTTGTTGCAGGGGCACCCCCCGACCAAGGTCGGGGGCTCTCTTCTGGGAAGGAGTGCGGTTGGTGGTGGGTCGTGGGGGGGAGGCGTCGCACGCGACGCCGCTAAACAAACCCGGGGGACTCGCGGGGGGGGTCGCACGCGACACTGCTAGATTGGGGGGCGTCGATTCCTGGTGCGAACACTGGCGGACGAGCCGCCAGGGGCACACAGCGACGGTGCTAGATTGGGGACTGGGAAGGCATCGATTCCCCATATGGGCACTGGCGGACTAGCCGCCAGGGGCACCGAGCTAGGCTGCTGAACGGGGGGACTAGGGGGAGGCGTCGCACGCGACGCCGCTAGACGGCGGGCCAGCTCGAGAGCAGTGGCACACGGGCGGGGGATCGGGCCGGGCCAAGCTGGCGGCGTCGGGCGAGGCAGGTGCAGGGTGGCGAGCCAGGTGCGGCGTAATTGCTCGGCGGGCATCGCCCTACTGCCCTTCCGACCTTTCCTGCACCGGCGGCACTGTTCCGACGCCGATGCGGGCGACGACCGCGAGCAACATCGACTCGGCTGCGGCCATCTCGTCGACGGTGACGTGATCGGCGCCAATCTCCTCGAGGCCGGCCTGCTTGCTGACGACTCTGGTCCTGGTGGCGATGAAAATACCCGGCACTCGCCTTCGGGCCGCAGCGCAAGCACGCAGGGCGGCTTCTTCATCGGGGATGGTCAGAATGAGGGCGTCAGCGTCGACAATTCCGGCCGACTCGAGTACGTGCACGTTGCCCACGTCGCCGAAGATGATCGGCCTACCATGGTGAGATTGCTCTTGAACGGTGGCGGGATTGAGTTCAACGATCGTGAAGGGGATGTCCATTTGGTCAAGTTGGTCGGCGATGCGGCGTCCCATCGGCCCGTAGCCGGCGATGACCACATGGGTCGGGTGATCAGGCTGCTGCTGGCCTGGTCGACGCCCGCCCGGAGCAAGCGAGGATGCGATCCACGGGGCAAGTCCTACTCCGGACAGGGCTTGCCCGAGTCGCTTTCCCAGGCTCACCATTCCCGGTGTCAGAATGAGCGATATGACCACGACGGCAATGGCGATGGCCAATACATCGTCGGTGATGATCTTCTGGTCGCATGCGGACCCGAGGAGAATGAGGCTGAACTCACCCGCTTGGGCGAGCGACAGCCCCACGGCGACGGCGATGCCCGCGGTGGCACCCGACGCCCAGCAGACTCCGGAGATCAGGGTGGCTTTGAGCACCGCCAGGACCACCACTCCCCCAACGATGACCAGCCACCAGTCGATGACCGTTCCCAGGTTTAGTCTCATGCCCAGGGTAGCGAAGAATACGGCAATGAACAGATCACGCAGCGGGCCGATCTGGCCGCTCAGTTGGTGGCGGAAGGGCGTCCCCGCGAGAAGGAAGCCGGCCAAGAACGCTCCCATCTCGAGGCTGAATCCGATCGCCTGGGTGATGACTGCCGCTCCCAGTGCCGCGGCCACGCCGATGGTCAGCAGCACCTCCAGTGAACGTCCCCTGAGGGACTCGCGCAGCAGTCGCGGAAGCACGAGGCGGCCGACGACCACCAGGGCCGCGACGCCGCCGACCCGGGCGCCGGCGTCGGCCAAGAACCACAACCAGCCGTGGGCCGGCCGCCCGCCGACGTCGTCTGCAGGCACAGCCCCCGAGGTCCCGATCCAGGTGGCCAGCGCCGGAAGCGAGGCCAGCATGGCCAAGACGGCCATGTCCTGGATCACCAGGATCGAGAGGGCCAGTCTCCCGTTGGTCCGATGAAGTTCGCGCCGATCGGTCAGAATCCTCAGCACCACCGCTGTGGATGAAAGAGACAGCCCCATGGAAACCGCCAGGGCTGCCGGCGGGGACAGGCCAAACCACATCGCCACCGGCCATCCGACGAGTACCGAAAGGCCGCACGAACCCAGTCCCGCGGCGATCAGCCTAGGCAGGCCGGGCTTGAGTATGGCGAGGTGCAGTTCGAGACCGATGCCAAACAGGAGCAGGATGATCGCGAGATGGGAGATTACCCCGAGACCCTCCGGCGACGGGACCAGTCCCAAGGCGTGGGGGCCGATCACGGCACCGGTGATCAGGTAGGCGGGGATCACGGCCAGCCGAATGCGCTGCATGACGATGGCGACGACGGCCGCGCTGGCCAGAATCACGAGCAGGTCTGCGATCACGGCGCTTTCGGAGAGGGTGGCGGAGGCCAGAATGCCAGAAGGCATGATCGCGTTAAACCTCAACTCAGCCGAAGAGCTTTTCGCGGGCCGCGTCGGCAATCGCGACGACCGCGGGATGCTTCACTTTCCGCTCCACAGAAATGGCGTAGAACCGCTCCCGCACGGACTCCAGGCGGCCGACAACCCGCACGCCGTACTGCCGGCGCACCTCCTTCTCGATGACGTCGGGCGCGGCAAACAGGCCGGCGCCGGCTTGGCCGAAGACCTTAAGCAAGGCGCTGTCGTCAAACTCCCCGACGACCGACGGGCGAATGTCCTCCGAATCGAACCAGAAGTCGAGTGAGCGCCGTAGCGAAGTACTGCCGGCGGGCATGAGGAACGGCGCTCCGTCGAGCGATCGGGGGAAGCGGCGCCGGTGCGCAACGGCCAACTCCTTTGATCCGAAGACCGCTACACCGCACTCACCCAGCAGGTGGTTGAAGGCCCGCACTCTGACGTCAGGGCCGATCGGACTGTCTGACAGGATGAGGTCCAGTTCGTGAATCGCCAGCCTGGCCAGCAACTCCGCTGGAGTGCTCTCCCGGCAGACAAGCTGGATCGCCTCAGGCAGCTTGAGAGCCGGCTCGAGAAGGCGATGGGCAATCAGCTTGGGCAGCACGTCGGCCACGCCGACGCGGAACCTCAGGGGATTGCCCGTCTGGCGCCCGCTCAAGGTGTCCATGAGTTCGCGGCCGACCGAAAAGATCTCGTCCGCATAGCGGTACACCAATCGACCGGTTTCCGTCAAGGTGAGTCTCCGCCCGACACGTCTGAACAGCTTCTCGCCCAAGGCTCGTTCAAGGGCCCGGATCTGAGCGGAGATCGTCGGCTGAGCAAGATGCAGCTTCTGGCACGCGGCCGCGATCGTCCCTTCCTTGGCGACCGTCCAGAAGTACAGCAGGTGGTGATAGTTGAGCCAATCCATACCGGGATCATACATCGTGTTTCTCTATGTATCAAGGCGCAACTTTCTATTGGCCAATGTATGGCCGGAGGCGTATACATTAAGTAGGTGACTGATCGCGGGGTAATGGCAACGAAGGAGAACCACATGCAACTGAAGATTGTGGCCCGGAACATCGACCTGAGCCCCAGCCTCCGGGCGCTGGTGGAGCGACGTCTCAGATTCGCGCTCGGGCGGTTCGGAACTCGGCTCAGACGGGTCGTGGTCTGCTTGAGGGATTTGAATGGCCCACGAGGCGGCCTGGGCGACCAGTGCCGGATCGAGGCGAGACTGCACCCCAAGGGCCTGGTGCACGCAGAGGTCACTGAAAGGGGGATCGAGAAGGCGGTGAGCGCCGCGGCCGATCTGATCGCCCGACGCGTGAGGCGGGGATTGGACCGCAGGCTGGAGGGGAGGGGGAATTACCATCGCCATATGGCGCCGCTCCCTGAGGCATGAGGTCAAGCCCAGGAGATGCGCATCCCAACCAGGACGAGCAGTGCGCTCAGCGGAGTACGAGGTGAGTTCTGACGTAGGTGCCCGTCATCTCGATATAGAGGACCGCGCTGGCGATTTGCGTCAACCAGGCCAGGGAGATTCCCATGAACAAGAATCCAGACTTGGACAACGATGTGCAGGTTCGCGGAGCTGGAAGCGGCTACGTAGTCCTGGGCCGACTGATGTGGATGATCTTTGGCCCGATGCTGATGTGCCTCATCATCCATGGGATGGTGACCAGCGGGAGCGGCTGGCTCACGGCTCGTACTGCCGCCTACGTCGTTGTGGTGGCCTTGATGGTTGGAGGGCGATGGTGGGAACACCGATCCGGCGGGGCCATGACGGCAACCGGCGAACCAGCCACCGAGGAGCACTTGAGGCGGTACGTTCGCGTCCTGTTGCCACTGACTGCCGGCGTCTGGGTGGTGGCCAACGTGCTAGGGAACCATGTTCTGGTATGAATGCAATCGACGGTCGTCATGGTGACCGTACGGTGACTCCGTACCCGGTGAATCACGAGGGAAAGCTGCAGCTCGGCGGGACTTACTGCGAGTGACCCATGAACGGAGAGGAAGCGAACAAGGCGAACTCGCAGTGGCGGGCGTTCGTGGGGAACATAGTCGTCCCCCCGGCAAGGGAGGCAAAGCAAACCGTGGAACGTTCTCTTCTTTCAGTGCGGGACTCGGGCGATATCCTTCCGAGATATCGTGATACGCCCATCGACGTGCTCCTCGCCTATCATAACCTCGGGCAGACCCACGGGGTTCACCTTCAAGCCAAGCTGTTGATTGGGATGTGCATGGACCACCGAGAGCTGCTCCGCATCCCATCCAACTTTGCATACGTCCTACGGACCGGCGGGGCCAACCTCCGACCGCTGGAGTTCCAAGTCTCTTTTGCCATTGCGGTTGGAGGGGTACGGGCACTCTGCCTGATCGGACATGACGACTGCGGCATGGTCGACCTGGCGTCGAAGCGTGAGGTGTTGGTGCAGGGACTGATCGAGAACGCCGGTTGGGATCGACATCAAGCGGAGGACCACTTTGACCAGCAGGCCTCACGCTTCGAGGTCGGTGACGCCCTGGAATTCGTATGTTCTGAGGCCCGGCGCCTGCGCCGGAGGTATCCACGGATCATGGTAGCCTCGCTCTTCTATGTTGTTGAGGACGGCAAGCTTTACCAGATTGATGAGGGAAGCGAGGTCCGATGAGCGAATGCCGTGGCCCAAAGCGAGAGTAGCTTGCTCGCCATCCGGAAGAACTCGCCCCTCGGGTCCGGACCGGTGATCCGGTATGTATCCGCGGAGAGTCGGGGCCCATCGCCGGACGCTCGTGACCTGACGGATTGGGGTATGGAAGTTGGCCAGCACGGTCAACATTCTTGTTGAAGTTCTGTCTATTCTGGCGCTGTAGTCGGGGGCGGTCTGGTTGGTCGAAGCAGCAGCCCGGATGCCGAACGGATCGGCATGTCGGAACTCGTCGCGGCCTGAGCGTGGTCGCTTTGGCCGGTTCCGCCCCCGAGTTCGCCGTCACGATTGGCGCTGCCCTGCGTGACCACGCCTATGTTTCGGCAGGTGAAATGTGATGAAGAAGAAACTGAAGAAGACCGGCCGATCATCGGCGAAATCTCGGGGCCG
>CAZFMS010000287.1:0-5466 GCA_964520125.1 uncultured Planctomycetaceae bacterium | reverse complement strand
GCCGCCGCCCTCGAATACATTTTCAACCTGGTTCATTGCGGCAACGCGATACCGCTGCAGGCGGCCATCACCCTGGCCCGCGGCGAAGCCCGCAAACACCCCGAGGATCCGGCCTGGCGGATCGGCTCCTACACCAGCGTCCGGCTGGCCATCAACCAGCGCTCGCCGGCGATCTTGAGAGTCTTATCCGGCAAGGGCCGGCGCCAAACCCTCGCCGACTGCATCCCCAAGGGGCGCCGCAACTTCGAGTCCATCCCCGCCGGTGCCGAATGGGTGGGCGACGAACGCACCCTGGACGTCTGGTGCCGGGTGTTGACCGCCCGCGGCTGGAAGCCGGTCCGTCCCGTGATCACCGCCTGGGCCGACATGCGTTCCCGGGTGGTGGTCGGCTGGATGTTGGAGCCCTATGCCAACACCAACACTATCCTCGGCTCGCTCAAGAAGGGGATCGCCCGCTGGGGTAAGCCCGCGATCCTACGCGTCGATCGGGGCCAGGACTACAAGAAGGCCACCGCCAGTCCGAGTTCCCCGCAATGGAGAGGCCGCCGATACGATGGCCAGCGACTCGACAGCGTACTCGACGAACTCGGCATCGAGGTCCGCCCCGTCCTGCCCTACACCCCCTGGTCCAAGCCGATCGAGAGTTTTTTCAAGACCATGAAAAATGATTTCGATCGGCTCTTCAGTTCCTTCTGGGGTGGCTGTCCCTCCGAGCGCCACGAAGACCGTCAGCACTACATCCGCGACAACCTGGAGAAACTGCCGACCCTGGACCAACTCCGCCAGCCCATCGCCGCCTTCATCGACGTCTTCCACCGCACCCCCCATAGCGCGATCGACCTGTTCGGTAAAAGCCCGCTGGAGGCGATGGAAGCCTTCCGCGATGAACCCGCCAGGATGGAATCGGCCAAGGTCCTGGACCTGTTGTTCCGTGAATTCGTCGGCCCCAAGCAAGTCCGCCGCGACGGCGTCAAGTACCTCAACCGCTGGTATGGCCAGGGTGATCCCCGCCTGGTCGCCATGCAGGGGCAAAAGGTGCTCCTGGCCATCCAGCCCGACGACGCCTCGCGGGCCATAGTCTGCGACCTGAATCGCACGCCCCTGTTCGAGATCAAGTGCGTGTCCCTCCGCGGCTTCACCCAACGCGACGCCGCCGACCTGGCCAGGCGGAGCGCCCAGCTCCTGCGTCCCTACAGCAGACAGGCCGCCACCGCCCGAAAGCTGTTCCGCAAGACCAGCCCGGCCGACCTCCTGGCCAACCGCGCCGCCGGCATCGAAGCGATGCACGGCCAGCGCATCCCGGCGACGGTGGCCCCCCCGACCCTGACCGTCCGGCCGGCTCTGGAAGAGGCCATCGACGACGCCGCTCCCACACCCGACGAAGCCGCCTGGGAGGCCGTTCGCACCGGCACCGACGACCGCCTCAGCGTAGAAGACATCCTGGCCGACGACCTGGACGAAGGAACCGCCCAGCCCGCCGCGGCCCAAGACCAACCTATCGATTTCTTCGGCCTGAACGAGCCCGGAGGCGGCCCATGAACGATGCCCCCGATCAACCCGACCGACACCTGAACATGAACGTTCCAGCCACGGATGGTGACACTCAGCCCGTCGACCCTAATCCGGTCGACCAGGCTCTCGGCATGGAGGCCAGAGTGATGCTCAAGTCAATCCGTTTGCCCGACAGCGGGCCCCTCTCCCAAGACCAGCGCGACCAGATTCGCCGAACGGCCAAGGACCACCTGAAGGAACACCGGCTCACCTACCGCGTCGTCGGCGCCCAGGTGGATGTCGGGGGAACCATCCTCTCCGAAGTGCTCAACGACAAGTACCGCGGCAAGAGCGACCCGGTCCTCCGCAAGCTCAACGCCTGGATGGACGACGATGAACGCCGTCGCCGCCGCGAAACACCGCTGGGGCTCTACGCAACCTCCGTCTTCAAGGCGATCCGCGACGGCGCCGCGATCGCCAAGAAATTCGCCCGCACCCAACCCAATGCCTCGGTCCAGGATGAACGATCCCGAATCGTCCTGGCCACCGGTCCCTCGGGTTGCGGCAAGACCGTGGGGGCCCAGGCCCTCTACGCCCAGGACCCCAACTCCATTCTCATTCGACTCGGCCAAAGATCAGGAACCGACATCGGCATCATCAAGGCCATCATCGAAGCCGCCGGCTGGAGAGGCCGCCCCCGCGAGGTCACCCTGATCGACTTCGTCAACGGCAAGCTGCGCCACTCCGGCCGGCTCCTGATCGTCGACCAGGGGCACAAGCTCCGCCCCTCGGGTTACGAAATACTGTTGGACCTGGCCGACGTGTGCGGCATCCCTATCCTCATCCTCGGCACCGAGTTGGTTCGCCGCCGGGTGGCCGCCGTGCGCATCGGCGCGGGCGACGTACTGAACGATCAATTCTCCCGGCGCGTGTGCCACATCATGGATCTCCTCCGCGGCAGCGACGGCCTCGGCGGCGTCAAGCGCCCCTTCTTCACCCTCGAAGAGATCATGGGCGTCTTCACGGATGACAAGGTGAGGCTCACCCGCGACGGGGCGGAATTCCTCCAGGCCATTGCCTGCCTGATCGGCATCGGCATGTTGGGCCAGGCGGTGAACATCTACCAGAAGGCCCGCCACGCCGCGGCCCGCCGGCCCACCAAGACGGTAGACCTCCAGCTCCTGTGGGACGCCGCCCAGACCGTGATCATGCCCCCGGGCATGACCGAAGGCTGGGATCAGATCGAACGCAACATCAAGGCCACCGTGCAGCACAACCAGCAAATCCGCCACGCCGCCGCGGGGTGATTCTGCAGCATTGAACAAGGAGGTTCGTCATGGCCAAAAAGCGCAAGCCGAAGATGACCACCAGCACCGCCGATTGCGCCATGCCGTTCGGGCAATACAAGGGGCACACCCTCCGCGATTGTCCGACCGACCACCTGGATTGGCTGATCGGCCAGGACTGGCTGCACGAACCGTTGAAGACCCGGATCGAGGACCACCTGAAAACAAGAGCCGACTGGCGAAACATGCGGCACGAGGGGGACTGATCGGATGAGCTTCATGGAGAAAAGGGCCTTTCACAAGCAACTCGCGGAGCTGATCCGCGAGATCGACTGCCAGAAGGATCCTGAGCGGCTCAAGCTAGAACCCCTCGTCGTAGCGTCCCCGCGGTTTCGCGAGAAGGGGCAGGCGGCCTCCCTCGGCTGTCTGCAGGGGTCCATCGACCACCTGCGAGTATTGATCCAATACTTGCTCTTCGATGTGGAAGCCCTGCGACGCGAGAGGGATGTGCTGCGGAGGGCAATTGCGGACACCGCTGAGCCGCCGACCGAGCAAGAGCATGACTGACATCATCTACACCCTGAACCGCACCAAGCTCAGCAAGCGGATCGTTGCCCGGCTGGCCACCGTGCCGGCCGACCACGTCGCCGTCTGGAACATGGCCCCGCGAAAGCCCGTCAACTCCATGTTCCTGGTCCAGGCCGGCTGGATCATTGGCTTCCTGCGTGTGCTCCGCGTCTGCACCCTCGACGAATGCACGGTCCGGTGCTTCCGTACCGGCAAACGCCGGCTGGTAATGGACGCCCGGCGCCTGCTGACCATCGGCCCGATGCGGAGGCTTGACCCCATCGAACACGACGGCTTCCGCGGCTTTCGCTACTTCAACCTCATCAATTACGCCCGCGAACTCTACGACGTGCCGCGGATAAAGGCAGTGGCATCATGAGCACCACCCCGATCCGCCGCCTCACGCAGCCGCAGAATCGGTGGCTCTGGGGTCTGGCCCGCAAGCGGGGGCTGGACGCGGAAGCCCTGCGGAACTTGACCCCCCAAGGCTCGGTCAGCCGGCTCACCGTTACCGAGGCCTCCATCCTGATCGACGCCCTCACCGACAACCGGCGTCCCGACTACTCCCAGCGCCCCGCGGCCACCACAAGCATCCCCCGCCAGGCGCCAGGCGCCGGCCCCGCCTGGCTAAGGGCACTGCCCGCTTCCCCTCGGAGGAGCAACTGATCAAGTGTTGCGCCATGGCCAATCAGATCCGCCGCCTGTGGGGCTGGTCCAGCGAACAGTGGACCGATTGGATCGCCTCCAAGCATTACAGCCACGGCGGCCCCATGCTTCACATTCTCACCAGCACCGACGCCGTCGAGATGATCGAACTGCTCAAGGGAGTCCAGCTTCGGGCCCATAACGCCATCGCCAACCGGCAACGGAGTGCCGCTCATGAGTGCT
The DNA here is from genome assembly GCA_964520125.1 of uncultured Planctomycetaceae bacterium. GTDB lineage: Bacteria > Planctomycetota > Phycisphaerae > UBA1845 > UTPLA1 > JAFGQA01. Next base: position 1,234 of record CAZFMS010000287.1, on the reverse strand, counting down.
CAGCCTGAACCGCTCGGGGTCCTGTTCCCCGGTGCCCTGCCGCCCCAACGGGAGCAGGTCTCCAAGCTGAAATACAAGCGCCGCTACATCCCCAAGACCTACACCCCCGCCGAGGTCGATGCCGCCAAACGCGTGATCGCCCACTGGAACAGCAAGTTCGCCGGCGTCTCCGGCGCCTACCGAGCCAACCCGGGTGACGCCTGCAATATCAAAGCCTTCGTCCGTATGCTCCGCCGGTGCGAGAAGTCAGAAGGTCTGTTCGACATCGGCGAGAAGCAAGCGTGTCGGGCCATCACCGGCTATCGCCAAGACCCCAACAACAACAAGCTGGGGCGCTGGAAGAGGTTTAGGGATTGGATGACCGCCGAGAGCATCGACTTCTATGTCGGCCGGGAAGTGGTGAAGACCCACCGCCGCGAGCAGCCCAAGACCGTCAGCCGTGCGGTCGACCAGACCACCGCCGCCGCCGCCCGGATTGTGAGGCACAAGAAACTCGTCGACCTGGCCGTGTTGGCCTCGCGCACCAATCTCACTCCCAGACAAGTCGTGCACGAGTACGTTCAGGGTGGCGTTGAAGAGGCCAAGGCTCTGCCGCCCATCCTCGATCGCTGGGAGGCCCTCGCCTCGGCGGACCGGGAGGCCCTGTCGAATCGCGCTCGAAAGGTCTTCGCCGCCTACTTCCATCGCCCCCCCGGCAAGGACCGCCACGACCCCGCCCGCCTGGACGGCATCGCCCTGGCCCTGCTGGACCTCGACACTCGAAAGGGGGCCGCCCATGCATGACTTCCCCTGCATCCCGGGCGCGACTGCGGCTCGTATGATTTCCCTGAGTTCCGTATCCCAAGAAGCCCTGGATCTCGCCCGCGCCGACCCGCGCCGAGACGTGCCTTGCGTGTTGCTCATGCTGCACATGCCCAGCGGCCAGAGTTGGGGCGGCAAGCTGACCTTCGCGGAAGCCGACCGCATGGCCAAGCGTCTTACAGAACTCGTCGCCCGCCCCGCCTGCGCTAGCGGCGGACAACAGACCGAGTCCCCACCGCAGGCGCCGTCGACGATCGACCAGCCGGCCATCCGACCAGACACGAAGCTCGGGGTTCGCATCCGGCGCCTGCGAATCTCACGGGCGTTGTCTCAGAGGGCCCTGGGCACCCTGGCCGGATGCACGTATGCGACAATCTCCGCCGCCGAGCGCGGCAAGTACGTCCCCAGCGAGCGGATGGTCCGCCGGATCGCC
>CAZFMS010000286.1:0-5481 GCA_964520125.1 uncultured Planctomycetaceae bacterium | reverse complement strand
CAGGCCTCTGCAATCTGCTCGGCCAGTTCCTCCGCCAGCTCCAGCTCCTTGACCAACGGCCCGGAGCCGACCGCCTTCACATCCATCACGCTGATCAACCCCAGGAGGGACACCCGTTCGGCGATCACCTCATCCACGCCTTCGACCTTCCGCAAGGTAGCCGCCAGCCGATCCAGTCCCCGGTTGTACTCCTTGGGTGTGAGGATATCGATTTCCCAGCCGGTCAGCCGGGCCGCCAGGCGAACGTTCTGCCCGCGCTTCCCGATCGCCAGCGACAACTGGTCCTCCGGCACGACCACCGACGCCCGACCCAACTCGAAACAGAGGGCGGTATCCTGTATCTCCGCCGGCTTCAGCGCGTTGCCGATCAGGATTTGCGACGACTCGTTCCATCGAACGATGTCAATCTTTTCTCCGCCCAACTCCTCGACGATGTTCTTGATGCGGCTGCCGCGAACTCCCACACAGGCCCCCACCGCGTCGACCTTGGTATCAATCGAAGATACCGCCACTTTCGTCCGGTACCCCGCCTCTCGGGCCAGGGCCTTCAACTCGATGATCCGCTCGGCAACCTCGGGCACCTCCAACTCGAAGAGCCGGCGAATGAAATCCGGATGGCTACGCGTCAGGATGATCTTGACTTGGTGCGGGGCCTCCCGAACGTCGAGGATCATGGTCCGGATCCGTTCTCCCGGTTGATGCGCCTCCCCCGGTATCTGCTCGCTCCGGGGCAGGAACCCCTCGGCTCGTCCCACGTTTACCACCAGGGCTCCGCCTTCGAAACGGGCTACCGCCCCGGTCACGATGGTCCCCCGGCGCTCGACGAATTCCTCGTAGATGCTCCCCCGTTCCGCCTCCCGGATCTTCTGAATTATCACCTGCTTGGCAGTCTGGGCGGCGATCCGACCCAACTCGTTCATGCTGACCGGATCATCGTCCACCGTCGCGGCGATATCGCCGGAGAGTCGGTCGATCTTGACCTCCACACCCTCTTCCTGGCCGTATTTCTTCCGAATCGCCGACTTCATGGCCTCTTCCAGGTCGTCGAAGACAAGTTCCTTGTCGATGTTCTTGTCCCGGGCCAGGCTGTCCACGATCCGGATCAATTCAGTACTCATCGATCCTGTCCTTGTTTCCCTGTCTCGCGCGGATCACCGGCGTCCACGCACGCCTTGAATTCACTCGACCCGACGACGCTTCCGGCGGCGTCCGGTCCTCCAACAAACAAAAAAGCGGGCAATCACTCATGACCCACTTTTTGCAGCATGCTTGGTCCGCGCGTGCTGCTACCCCGCGCGCTTCACGGCTGAGGCGTTCGCTCAACGCATGGGGCGCCTCCTCCGACCGGGCCTGGCCGGCCTCACCGCCGGCATCGCCAGACAGGATGAGGCCGGTTCATTCCCCACCGGCCCGTGCTCCGTCACGCGATGCCGTCACATCGACGCCCTGCTCGCCTGGTTCGAAGAGGTGTACGTGGTTCACAGCCATGAACATCTACAACTCCTAACCTTCGAACACCGAGACCCGTGCATCCACACGACCTGCCGAATACTCCTGGGCCGCGGCGGTCATGCGGATGTCCTTCCTGCTCCCAATTGCTGGACCGGCATATCCTATGTGCTCAGCCGGTCGATTACTCTGCCCTATGTCTGCCGAGTGGGATCCGCCCCACGCCATCGTCTGGCGCCGGGCTGCTCGCTCACTCTTCGACCACGATCACCCGCCAGGCCGCCGACAGCGCGACCCGCCCGACACGGACCACATCAGGCCCGCTGGCACGGAGGCATCACTCGCCCCCGATGCCCGGTACCACCCGCTTCATGGCCTTCACGCCGGAGAGGGGAATCGCCGCGACACCGGTTAAGGTCACACTGACCATAGACTTACATCACGCACCACATTGCCCTGATGCGAATACGTTATTGTAAATCGTCATTCTGGTCTGTCAACCACGGCCAATCTCGGTCGGCCGTGCGATTCTCCGCCCTCGCGGCCCCTGCCCAATCTTGGTCCCCAACCTCTCATCGCCGAACATGGCCAACCACCGCAGATGCCTTACCCGACCAGCCAGGCTCAGATTCCAACTGCCTCGCAATCTACCCGCCAGTCAGACGAAGCGGCCACCGAGATCGACCCGTTGATAACTATAACCTATTGTTATAGATAATGTTAGACGTCGTTACAGTGCGGAATCCAATCCTCCTGAGCCACCCGAGGATACCGAGCATCCGGCTGGATCATCCGCCTGGGTCGAGCCCACCCCCGGAACCACCCCCATCGGCCGGGCCGCCATCCACGGCCTCGATCCCCACGCCGGACGCCCGCGGAATTGCCTACAACTGACCCGCACCCGCCGCCCGGGCATCCGCCTCCCCGCCACCGTCGGCAACCCGCCCGACCAATTCCGAAACATCTCCCAGATCACGTTCGGCCAGATAAACCGACAGGCCGTCGATAATCTCGATCGGCGTGGTCGGAGTTGCAAACAAGGCCGTGCCCACCGCCACCGCACTGGCCCCGGCCAGCAGAAACTCCACCGCATCATGCCAGGTCGCGATCCCTCCCATCCCGATGATCGGAACCCCCGCATCCCGGGCCACTTCCTTCCACACCCGATGCACCAGGTGGATGGCCAGCGGCTTGATCGCCGGCCCGCTCAATCCGCCCGACCGGTTGGCCAGGGCCGGCCGCCAGGTCTTGATGTCGATCGCCATTCCCAGAAACGTGTTGATCATCGAGAGGGCATCCGCCCCACCCTCGATGGCCGCCCGGGCCGTCGCCGTGATGTCCGTCACGTTTGGCGAGAGCTTGACCACCAGCACGCCCCGGGTCACCACCGGCCGAACCGCCGCGACCAGCTCCCGCAGGGCGGCCGGATCGGTGCCGAAGACCAGACCGTCGGAAACGTTCGGACACGAGACATTCAACTCCACGCCGACGATCGCATCGCCGCGACCGGCATCCGCTACGGCATCAACACTCCGGCAGACCTCAACGTAGTCCTCCGTGCGATGTCCCGCGACGTTGACCAGTACCGCGGTTCCCAGCTTGGCGATCTCCGGCACCTTCTCGGCCATGAACCGCTCAAGCCCCACGTTGGCCAGGCCGATCGCGTTGAGCATCCCGCCGGGCGTCTCGACGATCCGCTCGGGCGGGTTGCCCGGCCGCGGTTCGAGGGTCACGCTCTTGGTGGTGAATCCCCCCAACCGGCCCAGGTCCAGATACGGCGCCAGCTCCAGCCCATACCCACTGGTTCCCGACGCCGTAAGCACGGGATTCTTCAACTCAGCGCCGCCGATCCGCACCGCTAAACCAGGCTTGACCATCCGTTTGTTGCCTGCTTCCTCGCTCATCGCTCTCCACACAACATCAATCGCCACCGCCGACCTGTCAAGCGCCGCCGGACCGACATGGCATATTCCGGCCCTCGCCACGGAGACGAGCCGCGGGCTTCAGACCGCGCGGCCTTCCGCCTCAGCCCCATCCCGAATCAACTCTCCACACTCCGGACACTTCCCGCTGACGTTGCCGGTCAGGTCGTAGCCGCACTTCTGGCAATGGCCCGGTGGGATACGCTGCCTCCGACCAAACCACCAAGCCGGCAAAACCACGCATGCGAATGTCGTGAGCCTCGGTATGAGCAGCAAAACAATGAATCTGCCCCCGGAGCCCGCGGCGAAATGGAAGCCTAACACCCCACTGCCGTGCCAGAGATCGGAAGCGAAGGATACGCCGAAGGCACAGGCAACTGCACATGCCAGAGTGCGGTCTCGAACGTATCGACCAATGAGAATGCCAAGCAGGAATGCTGTCACCCAATCGGGAACGTGAAGGGCAAACAAACGAACGTGCGAAGCAGCGTTGGGGAAACCGCGGGCGTTCACCCAGGTAGAGAGGGCTTTGCCCACACCTGATTCGAGCCACCAACTCCAGGGGAATGGAATCACGAGCAACGCAACCACGGACCCCAGAAGGAGCCAAAATGCAAGACGGGTGACCAGACTGCGACGCAGCCAACTGTTCCCCGAAAGCACCCCTTGGATTCGGGAACGCTTGGGCTTGCTCATTCTTCAGCCCTGTCATGTTTAGAGGCATTACCACACTCCGGACACTTCCCGCTGACGTTGCCGGTGAGGTCATAGCCGCAGGCTTGGCAACTGTTGGCGGGGCGCAATTGCAGGCCTTGCCAAAGGAGGGGCGCGGTCAACGCAGCGATAAACACAAACGGTAGCCAAAGAGGTAGCTTAAACGCGATTGATAGTCTCTGGCCGAATATCTGGGTGCGGTCGTAGGATGGTAATTCCAGCCCGGACTCGCCCCGCGACGCACCGAATGTGAACTCCGCTCCGCGGGTTGGTCCGTCGGACCACCAAACAACCACAATACTGTCGCCAATCGAACAGATGTATGTGGCGTCGGCGACGCCAAAACGGCATGCCACGTACCATGACAGAGACGCCGTCCACACCATCCAGAGCATTCCACAACATGCCAGCCCGACCCACGCGAGCCACCTGCCCTGGAAACGGTAGCACTGATAGCGGCTGCTGTCGGTCCACCATAGGTACGCAGTCGCGAGTCCGAAGGCAATCAAGAACGGAACATATGGAAGCCGGTGAGGCAGGTACACGGCAAAGTAAAGCACACACCCCGCCGTGCCTATCCACTTGAGGATGCGCTGGATTCCGGACCGCTCGGCCATATCACCATTGTACGCTCGGTAGACCTGTGCGCTTACCCTCGCCTCCGATCGCCCATACAATCCCAACCCGTATGAAGGGAATCAAGACGAGCTGCCGTCCCCGCCGAGCCGCAGTACAGTAGAGGACAGATGATCCATGTCCCAGCGCACCATGGAAGCCCATTACCGACCGAATTGGAACCTGACCCAGGCTCAGGGGCTGACCGGCTACAACTGCGGCTATGCCGAATCGCCCGGCGGAGAATCCTTCGACCGGCACCAGCGTTCGCTGGTCTGGCGTCTGCTGGGCGACACCCCGATCGACCATGACAGCACCATCCTGGACGTCGGCTCCGGTATCGGCGGGCCGACCGGCTGGATACACCAGCGCTACCAGCCCCGCCGGATCATTGGCCTGGAGTATCTCTCCTCCAGCGTCCGCGCCGCGGAGGATCGCTGGCGAGGTAAGGACACTCGCCCCCACTTTCTGCAGGGCGACGCCCACCGCCTGCCGCTCGCCGATGGGTCGGTAGACGTCATCTTCAACTTGGAATCCGGCCTGCACTATGCCGACAAGCACGCCTTCATCAGCGAGTGCCGTCGCGTCCTCGCGCCCGGCGGCGCCCTCTGCATCGGCGACATCACCACCAACCGAAAACGTCTATTTGCCCCCGTCATGCTGCTCAACAAGCTGCCCAGCCAATTCAATTCCAACATCCACCTCTGGTCGGGCGGCGACTATCGCGCGGCATTCGAGCAACACGGCTTCGAGTTGCTGCGCCACGAAGAGGCTTCCCGCC
>CAZFMS010000285.1:0-5527 GCA_964520125.1 uncultured Planctomycetaceae bacterium | reverse complement strand
ATCCATGAGGTCAACTTTCTCCCTGGGGCGTTTTGCGGCCGGTCGGCAATGCTCCCGGGCAGGCCGAACCGACCAGGCCCCGGCTGCGAGACCGGCCGGTTGTTCCTTCGGCCGCCGGGCAGTGAGCTTTCTCTGCCCTTGATAGTCTATTCAGCGCACTGCGCCGAATCCACGAATCGCCAAACGTTGAGAAAAACGGACCGGTTGGGCCTCTCTCGGCTGGGTCCAGCCCTCCACCATCGGCGGCATGCCACCGGCCGAGAAAAAGTCCGCCCCCGGACCCGGGACCCGGCCGACTCGATCGCCGCCGAAGAGAACTGTTCGTCGCCGCGCTACCTGACCGGCCGCGGCCTACTCGAGTGGAGCCCCCCGATTGCCAATCAGCGGCTCTTTCTTTGTCGTCCTCGCCTGCCGAATGGTCTGGCGGCGGCGATCATCCCGGCCGCGGCCACCAACAGGCCCAGGGTGCCCGGCTCCGGTACGGATTCAAACTCGCTCCCCGAACCGTCACCGGTGCTGTCCGGCGCCGGAGCGGACATCGAGAGCGCCAATGCCTCGAAGCCCGGTACTTCCGACGGCAGGCCGTTTAGCAACACCCCCAGAGGATCGGCCACGAATGCGGCGGTAAACATCTGCTGGACGATAAACTGCATTTCGCCGTCGCCCAATATCTCTCCGGCTTCCAGTTGGGCCAACAGTTCATCCACAGTCATCTCTTTTTGGGCGGCCCCCGAGAATATCCGTGGGGGCACGGCCGCCCCGGTCGCTCCATCGGCCTGCAGCAGCCCGGCCACGGCGTCGAAGAGGATGTTGCCCGAGACGTTGATGGGGCCAACGTCGAAGTCGGTCACCTGCTCATCTTGCACCAGCAGACCGCCGGCTTCGTAATTACCCACGTTGGTCATCCGCAGGTCGAAATCATAGAAACCCAACGCGTTGACCCGCCCCCCCATGTCGATGAACGCATTGCCGGTCCACTCGAAGTCCTGGACCCCGGCATTGAACGATACCGTGTAGTTGACCGGAGTAGGGGCGAACGTGGAGATGGCGCTAAAGACGTTAAAGGCCCTTTGTCCGGTCTGGGCCTCGAAGAACACTTCCGGGATGAATCGCGTGGTATAGCCGACCCGGCTGTGGATGCCCGCCGGCTGGCCGGAGGCGACCACCGTGGGATCCATGCCCAGCTCGAGCTTGAAGGGACCCAAGTCCAGGGTATTGGTGTTGCCATACGAATCCGGACCGAAGAAGCGGAATGACTCGTAGGTGTATCCCTGGCCGGCCCGGTTGAACTCCAGCCGTTGACTGAAACTGTTGAAGTCGAAGAGGGGTCCGCCCTGAGGGTTGGACAGGAACAGGCGGTTGCCGGCGAACTCGGCTCCTCGAAACAACGTCCTTTGCAGGTCGGTAAACTGCCCCGGGGCCTCGGGGGCCCAGCTCAGGACGATTCCCACTAACACCGACGCTCCGATTGCACTGCCTCGAGATCGCATCGCCCACTGCTCCAAGATAGTTTACTCGCCTGGTGGCGAGACCCACCTGTTTCCAGGTCCCTCAGCCGCCAGCAGCGAGTTCCGGCCCTCCGGGGCGCAGTTCCGCCCCATCTGCCGAGAAGGCCCGCCGCATTCACATATCGACTACATGGATCACTGGAATGAGCGCTCGAGAGATTCCCCGGGACGGCAGCAGCGGGAAGCAGCGTCCAATAACTACTCGGCCGATCCGAACAGGCCATACAGGGCAGCCGAGGTCCGCATGCCAGCCTCGAAATCGCGGGTGTGGAGAAACTCGTTCGGTGAGTGGGCGTTGCAGTTGGGTTGGCAGTAACCGATCATCAGGCTATCGGCCCCCAACACCTTCTTGAACATCGGCAGGATGGGCAGGCTGCCGCCTTCGCGGATCAAGACCGGTTCCCGGCCGAAGCCCAGCCCGACGGCGCGGCGGGCGGCCTTCATCCCCGGGGAGTGGGGGTCGGCAAGATAGGGATCGCAGGCGGCATGCGACTTGATCTCGACTCGGACGGTGTCCGGCACGCGGTCCCGAACGGCCTGCTCGAAGAGGCGCTCGACCTCCTCGGCCTTCTGATCGGGCACCAGGCGCATAGAGATCTTGGCCCCGGCGTAAGAGGGGATGATGGTGCTGGCCCCTTCTTTCATGTAGCCGCCGTAGAGGCCGTTCACATCCAACGTGGGCCGGGCCCAACGCCGATGCAGGGCGCTGTACCCCTTTTCTCCATGGGTCGCGGGGCTACCCAGATCGGCCAGCAGAGCATCCTGATCGTAGGGCAGGCCGTTCATCATCTCGGCCTCCGCGGGGGACAGCTCCTTCACCCGGTCGTAGAAACCGGGGATATTCACCTTGGCCTCAGGGTCATGAAAGGAAGCAATCAACCTGGCCAATTCGTTGGCCGGATTGGCCACCATGCCCCCGAACGACCCGCTGTGCAGGTCCTTACGGGGTCCGGTCACGATGACTTCCTTGTAGACCAATCCCTTGGTGGCCGTGGTGACCGCGGGGCTTCCCTCGCCGAATTGGGCGGTGTCGTGGATGACCACGTAGTCGCAAGCCAACTTGTCCTTGTATTTCTCGATCACCTCGGCCAGGTTCGGCGAGCCCACCTCCTCCTCCCCCTCCAGGCAGAACTTGACGTTGAGGGGCAGTGCCCCGGCGGTCTCCATCCAGGCCTGGGCGGCGGCGATAGCACAGAACATCTGGCCCTTGTCGTCGGCGGCCCCCCGACAGACAATCCTGCCATCCTGGAGAATGGGGTCGAACGGACCGGTATGCCACAGGGACTGCTCTCCCTCAGGCTGTACGTCGTAGTGCCCGTAGACCAGGATCGTCGGTCGGCCGGCTATCTGCTCGCCTTTTGCGAGCACGACGGGCCAACCGGCGGTGGGGACGATCTCGGCGGAGAGGCCGGCGGCCTGGCAACGATCACGGGTCCATTCGGCGGCCAGGCGGAGGTCGGCGGCATGCTCCTGCTGGGCCGATATGCTGGGGATGCGCAGCAGGTCGAAAAGCTCTTCTCGAAACCGATCTTGGTTAGCGCTTAGATAATCGATTGCCTCTTGAACTGCGCCGTCTCGGGCCATTGATATCGTCCTCATCTGGTTGCCGGATGTTAGCGGCTGTCTGCCCGACTGCCGCGCCGTCCCTGAGGGATGTCGGCCGGGCCTGTATCGACCACGATTGCCGCTTCCGCGGGAGTACTCTAGCAGGTTTTCTTCGCTGTGGCATCCGCAATGGGTGCTACAATTCGCTTATGAAGCTGGACGACGAGGTTTGCTATTGCTACCACATTTCACTAGGCAAGCTGGTCCGCTTCGCCAGGAGGGAGCGCCCCTGCCGGGCATCACAGCTCTCCGCCTGCCTGGGAGCGGGTACCGGATGCGGGTGGTGCATTCCAATGCTACGGAAGATCCAAGAACAGGCGGCCGGCAGCCAGAAACCAACCGAGGACCAACTGGCAGAGATCGCGCATCGAGCGCCTGGAGACTACGCCGAGGCCCGGGCCAAGTACCTCAGGTCCGACGAGAAACACAGCTTTTAGCTCTACCATTCAAGGTCGCCGTGTTGGCCCCGAAGGGGCGCCCGAGCTTGCCCGGGGCGTGGTTGTCAGACCCAAGTGAGGCTACCTCCCGCCCGAGGTCGGGGGCTCTTTGACGGAGTGGTCGGTCGAAGGGCGTGGAGCTCAATTAGTGCACGGACATGTTGTTGTCGTAGTCACCGTCGAGGTTGTAACCGCAGACGTTGTTGCCGGTATAACCGCCGGAGGGGTCGCCGTTGAACGAGTCGCCGTCGGGTGACGGGCCTTGCCATCCGCCGTGCCGAGAATCCTTTCTCGGCACGGGGGCGCACTCCTGCCGGGCCGAGAGTCCTTTCTCGGCACGCCCTGGGCCTATGCCGCCCGCGGGTTTCGATCCGCACCTACTGCCACGGGTCGGCGATGGGTAGGCCTAGCTCTTCCAGCTTGTCCACCATCATCTGGTGTTGCTCGGCGCCGCTCGTGTCGGCTTCCGGGCCCCAGTCTTGGACGATGAACCAGGCGAAGAACTCGGCCCAGGAGGCTTCGTTGTCGGGGTCGGTTTCCGCCTCGCCACCGGGCCATGACTCCTCACCGGCGGTCGGGGCACCGCTGCGACCACCACCTTCGCCGCCGCCTTCGCATTCGTCGGGGATGCCGTTGGTGTTGGCGTCCTGGCTGGTGCCGCTGGCGATGTCACATTCGTCGGGCACGCCGTTGAAGTTGCAGTCCTGACAGCCCGGGTCCTCCGGCGGGCAGTCGGCCAGGTCGCACTCGTCGGGTATGCCGTTGGCGTTGCAGTCCGGGCTCGGCCTGCGCGGGCGGGCAATGTCGCACTCGTCGGGGAAGCCGTTGTCGTTGCAGTCCTCGCTGGTGCCGCTGGCGATGTCACACTCGTCGGGGACGCCATTCTCGTTGCAGTCGCTACTGGCCATCAACGGCAGAGTAAAGTCGCACTCGTCGGGCAGGCCGCTGCCCTGGCAGTCCTCGAAGACCTCGCCGTCGCCGTCGGGGTCGGTCGGATCGATGTCGCAATCGTCGGGCACCCCATTACTGTTGCAGTCATACTCACACTCGTCCGGCAGCCCATTGGCGTTGCAGTCCGCACTCGTCCCCTGAGAGATATCCCACTCATCCGGCACACCGTTATTATTGCAGTCGCCCTCACACTCATCCGGCACACTGTTGCCGTTTACGTCATTGCTGGTGCCGTCGGAGATGTCTTTGTCGTCCGGAATGTTGTTCTCATTACAGTCCGGCTCACACTCGTCCGGTATAGTATTGGTATTCAGATCATTGCTGACCTGCCCGTCACCGTCCGGGTCAGCCGGATCGATATCACACTCGTCGGGGATGAAGTTATTGTTGCAGTCTTCACTGGTGCCGTTGGCGATGTCGTTCGGATCGGGCACACCATTGTTGTTGCAGTCATCCAACATTCGGCCCATGCACTCCCCGAGCAGAATGCAGACGAACAACGGTACGTCGTCCATGTTGACCAGACAGTCGCCGTTGATGTCGAACGGGCAAATGTCGTAGATTAGCTCGAACTGGGAGGCCCCCGGTGCTCGGTAGGTGCCGAGCAGAGCGTCTACGAAGTTCTGGATGTCCAGGCCGTCGACATTGCCGTCGCCGTTGGTGTCGCCCTTTGTGCAACTCGCCGCGGCGCAGGTGGTCTCGAAATAGTCCACGGGTAAGAGGGTGAAGAATACATCGTGCTCCGGGACTTCGAGGGCTGTGGTCCAGGTGGCCAGAACCTGGCCGGCGGGCCCATAGGCCAGGGTGTGGCGTCCGCTCTTTGCCAGGCGGCGGATCGCGTAATCGTAATAAGGGTAGTCATCGGTGATGCTGTTATCCTGATTGACCCGGAACTCCACCCCGCGCGGCCCGCCGAGTCCGTCGAAGTACTGGCCGCGGACTTCGTTGTAGGTCACTGCGGTCTCGCTCCACTTAGAGCATGTTAAGATTGAAACGTCGTAGTTGCCGATGTTCTTCTTATGAGCA
>CAZFMS010000284.1:0-5531 GCA_964520125.1 uncultured Planctomycetaceae bacterium | reverse complement strand
CGTGGTCTTCCTTGGCTACGAAGGTGGCGTGGTGGTCGGCTCTGGCGATCACCTCGCATCGGTGGTTACCGGCCTCGAGGTCGAAGATCACCTCGACGCTTTGTACCCGGTCATAGAATCTCTCCAGCTTTCCCGCTTTCTTCTCGGCGTATTGCTTCAGAGAGTCATTCATGTTCATCCGGCGACCAGTGACTGTTATCCGCATCACCCGTTCTCCGCCCCTCTCAGGGCCATTGGATGCAACGCTCGTGCAACAGGCTTCCAGGAAACCGCTCCCTCCGCCACGTAACATACCGTCTGACAGGTAGTTATGTGCCGCGGCGGAGCTGTTCGAGTGGAGTCTAATGGCCCGCCGCTCGTGGGTCAAGCCCCGGCTCGTTGACCTCCCGGAAGGAGACTTTGGCCACCACGGCGGCATAGACCTGGGTGGCGCCGGCGGCCCGCAAGGCCCTCCTGGCTTCGGTCAGGGTCGCTCCGGTGGTCATTACATCGTCGATCAGGCAAATGGTCCGCCCCTGGACGGCCTTCCGGTCGGCCACCCGGAATGCACCCTTGATGGCTTGGGCCCGTTGTGCCGCGGTCATCTTTCCGCTGAGGTGGAAAGGCCGGACGTACCGGATCGCCTTCAAGGCCGGCTCCAAGTGTCCGCCCCACTCTCGGACGGCTGCCCGGGCCAACAGGGCTGATGGCTGGAAGCCAAGGGACAGCCGTCGCCGCCAATGTGACGGGACCGGGACCCATAGATCCACCAAGGCCGGCTCGAACCGTCCTTGGACGGCCTCCCCCAGTAGCCGACCCAGCAGGCCGTCGAGGACGAATTCGTGCTTGAAGCGGAGCACCAGCGTCCGCAGGGCCCCGGAGTAGTGGCCCACCCGGGCGAAGCCGCGGAAACGCAGCGGTGGTTTGCCGAGTCGGCAGACCGTGCACCTGCCGTCGATCAGGAGATGGCTATTGCGATCCTCGCCGCAGGTGGTGCAGTAGTTTCCCCCGACGACGCTCTCGAGTTCCCAAGCACAGCCGGCGCACAATTCTCCGGCTCCCGGCTCGAGGGACCTGCGACAGGCCGCACACCTGCGCGGAAGCAGGAGGTCGGCGAAGCGGGCCCCTCCTCTGGCCGCCCACGACGCCAGTTGCACAGCCTTCATGGTCATCAAAGCCCTGGTTTTTCGGTCGTGTCAGGCTGGTCAGGCTCGAGGGGCTGGGGACCGACGACATCCTCGGGTGGTGCCCCGGGTGAATCAGCGGCCGGCGAGTTTGACTCTGCGGTTGCTTCGCCGGCATGCTCCGGCCCTGCTCCGTTGGGGGCATCATCTTCTTTCGCGATTCGCGCTACGGCCACGACCTGGTCACCGGGATCTGGTCGAATGAGGGTTACTCCCTGGGTGACCCGGCCGATTTCGCGCATCTGCCAGACGCCGGTTCGCAGCATGATGCCCTGGGCGGTGATGAACATCAGTTCGTCCTGGTCGGCCACCGCCCGCAAGGCGACGACGTTGCCGTTCCGCTGAGTGGTGCGGATATTGATGACCCCGCCGCCTCCGCGCTTCTGCAAGCGATAGGCGTCGATATCGGTTCGCTTACCGAAGCCGTTTTCGCACACCGTCAGCAGGCTCATCCCCGGGCGAATCACGGCCATGTCCACCACCTGATCGTCTCGTTTCAGGGTTATGCCCTTGACTCCGGCGGCCGACCGCCCCATGGCCCGAACGTCACTCTGCTTGAAACGGATGGCCGATCCGCGGCGGGTTCCCAAGACGATCTGGTCGTCTTCTTCGGTCAACTCCACGTTGATCAGGGAGTCGTCGGGATCCAAGGCGATGGCGATGATGCCACTGGGCCGGGGCCTGGAGAAGGCTCCCAAGGCGGTCTTCTTCACTCTTCCTTTGGCCGAGGTGAAGAAGACGAATTTTTCTTCAAAGGCCGACACCCGCAGCACGGCGGTGTAATGCTCGTTGTCCTGCATGCGGAGTAGATTGGCGATCGACCGTCCCCGGGCGGTCCGGGCCATCTCGGGAATATCATACACTTTCAGCCAGTACACCCGGCCGCGATTGGTAAAGAAGAGCAGGTAGTCGTGGGTGGTGGCGACGAAGAGATCTTCCAGGAAGTCGTCGTCCTTTATTTCGCTGGCCCGCTTGCCCCGACCTCCACGGCCCTGGCGTCGATAGGCTTCGGGCGAAACCCGCTTGATGTAGCCCTTGTGCGAGACGGTCACGATCATGGGCAGGTCTTCGATCAGATCTTCCATGATGAACTCGCCCACAGGGCCGATGATCTCCGTCCGGCGTTGGTCGGCGTGCTTGGCCTTCATTTCGTACAGGTCTTCGCGGACGATGTCCAACACCAGGGCCGGGTCGCGCAGCACCGCTTGATAGCCGTCGATCTCTTCGGTCAGCCGGCTGTATTCGTTGGCCAGTTTCTCCACCTCCAGGCCGGTCAAGCGCTGTAATTGCATGGCCAGAATCGCGGCGGCCTGCACTGCGGTGAGGAACTGATCTTTCGCCATTGCCTGGCCGACGAATTGCTCGGGCAGCAGTTTCAGAATGGCCGATTTCTCCGCCAGCCGGAGGGGCCGCTCCATCAGCCTGCTCTTGGCTACCTGGGGCTCGGGGGACGACTTGATCAGCTCGATAATCGCGTCGATATCCCCGACCGCCAGGATCAAGCCTTCCAGAATATGGGCCCGCTGCCGGGCCTTGCGCAGCAGGTATTGCGTACGCCGGGTGATTACGTTCTTGCGGTGATCGAGGTAGTGCTCCATGAGCTGCTTGAGCGGCATGGTCTGGGGCTGCTTGCCGACCAGGGCAATGTTGATCACCGTGTAGTTGGTTTGAAGGGGCGTATGCCGAAAGAGCTTGTTCAGCACTACTTCTTCACTGACTCCAGGACGGCACTCGACCACCAGCCGCACCGGGTGCTTCCGGTCGGACTCGTCACGGATGTCGCTGACTTCATTCAGCCTCTTGGCCTTGACGCTGGCGGCGATCCTCTCGGTGATGGTGTTCTTCAGGATGTTGTAGGGAATCTCGTCTACCACGATTCGCTTCCGCCCGTTCTTCATCTCCTCGATGTGGGTCTTGGCCCGCAGGGTGATGGATCCCCGGCCGCGGGTATAGGCGTCGATGATCCCTTGCCGTCCGCAGATCAGTCCGCCGGTAGGAAAGTCGGGGCCGGGCACGATCTTCAGCAGCTCCTCTACGGTGAGGTCGGGGTTT
Source organism: uncultured Planctomycetaceae bacterium (assembly GCA_964520125.1). Taxonomy (GTDB): domain Bacteria; phylum Planctomycetota; class Phycisphaerae; order UBA1845; family UTPLA1; genus JAFGQA01. The sequence goes on along the minus strand of CAZFMS010000284.1, from coordinate 2,316 downwards.
TGGATCAGGGCCACCAGGGCGTCACACATCTCTCCCAAATTGTGCGGCGGCAGGTTGGTGGCCATGCCCACGGCGATACCGGTGCTGCCGTTGACCAGCAGATTCGGAAACTTCGACGGCAGGACCGTGGGCTCGGTCCTGGTCTCGTCGTAGTTGGGTATGAAATCCACGGTATCTTTATCGATGTCCTCCAGCATGTTCGTCGACGGCGCCGTCATCCGGGCCTCGGTGTAACGCATCGCCGCCGGCGGGTCGCCGTCGATTGAGCCGAAGTTCCCCTGGCCGTCGATCAAGGGGTAACGCAAGGAGAACGGCTGGGCCATGCGGACCAGCGTCGGGTAGACCACCGCCTCGCCGTGGGGGTGGTAGTTTCCGCTGGTATCGCCGGAGATCTTGGCGCATTTGCGGTGGGCCCCGCGCGGACCCAGCTTCAGGTCGTGCATGGCGGTCAGGATGCGCCGTTGGGAGGGCTTGAGCCCGTCGCGGACGTCGGGCAACGCCCGAGCAACGATCACGCTCATTGCGTAGCGCAGGTAGGAATCCTGCATCTCGTCCTTGATCAGTAGGTCTTTGATCGCTTCGGGCTGCTGTTGGTCGGTCATTTCGTCGTCTTCTCAACCGGACGAGACCCTGCTCGCCGGCGCCTTGCCAGAGTACATCCTCACCGGGTCCCGGCATCCCAAACCAGGGCGGTCATTGTAACCCCATCGGCCGGTCCTGACGAGCCCGCCGGGGCAGGCGAAACCTCTGACCGTCGACCTCCAAAGTAGTCCGGGACTCCCCCAATATGTCGGAGTCGGTCCGCCGGGGCGAACGATCCCCCAGGACTCGATTCCGCCATCGCCTACAGAGTATCCAGCATTTCTTGCATCTCACCCTTGGCGTGATGGTCTCCGCAAGCCTCGGCCCCGCTGATGCCTGCGGCCAGGGCCTGCTTGGAAGCCTCCCGATCCCCCATCTGCAGCAGAGTCTTGGCCTTCTGGAAGTGGGCGACGACGTATCCGGCGTCCAGCTCGATGACCCGGTCGAAACGGGCCAGGCTATCCTCGTACCGGCCGGCCTTGGCCAGCTCCATGGCCAGGCCGAAGTTCAAGAATACGTCATCGGGCTCCGACGACAGGTGTTTTTCCAGCAGTTCCAAACGTGACATGGTCCGTGTCCTCCCGCGTCTTCGGCTCCGGCCGGCGACGCCGGTCCGGCCTGGCGAACGCCGCAGACGAGTCGATTTTCTTCCATCTGAGTGGTAAACGCAATTCGTGCCTGGGCGAGATGCGGTTTGCCGGCCGCCGTTACAACGTATACAATAAATGGTTGGTGTCTCATGGGCGCTTGGTGGAAGAAGATCGTTGCCGCCCTGACCGGAGATCAACTCGATCGGCCGGAGGAGGGCGATCTCTCTGCCAACTCCCCCCGACTTGATCCCGCGGGGTCCGCAGCCATGCCCCAGCCTCCGACCGGTCCCGACCGCGGTCCCACAAACCAAGATCTCTCCAGCCGTCTGGCCGATCTCGCGGAGACGACCGAGCGGCGCTTCACCGAGGGAATGACCCGGGCCGACCAGGTCCTGGCCAACATGGATCACCTCGCCTCGGCGGCCGACAATCTCGCCGCCGCCGGAACCGACCAGATCGGTAATCTGGCCCAGGTCCTGGAGAACACCCAGGCCGTCCTGGAACACACCCAGCGCCTCCGGGAGATCGTAGCCACCCTGCCGGAGATTTCCGCCGACCAGGCCGAAACCATCGACAGCCTGGATCAGCGTCTCGAGGGCCTCGGGCAGCGTAGCGCCGCCATCTCCGATGCCGTGGCGGCCAACACTCGAGGTGCAGAGCAGCTAACCGAGGCCGTCGCGGAAGTCGGCCGGGCGGTGGCCGGTTGTCGCCAGGTGCAGACCGACCTGGCCGGCCATCAGCAGGACATCGCCGAGTCCGTGAAAGGCCTCTACGATCGTACCGCCGAGACCAACCAGCTCTTCAAGGCCAATGCCGATCGGCTGGAGCGGCTCGCCGAGGCCCCCCAGGACAGCTACCGCCAGCTCACCGAGTACGTCACCGCCGAGTGCAATCGCCTGGCCGACACCTGCGACCGTTTGACGCAGGCCATCGACCGAGCCACCCACCGCAGCACCGTAGCCGTCGTCCTAGCCTTCGTCGCCGCCGTCGCCGCCGTCGCCGCAGCCGCGGGCGTCTTCACCCGGTGATCCCGATCTTCACGGCGCTACGCCGAGTCCCCTGGACCCGGATTGCCCAGATAGAGTTCTTGTAGGGTCCGCTGTGAGTTTGAGAACTTTTTGGTTTTGACGCACTCCCACGTCGC
>CAZFMS010000283.1:2903-5535 GCA_964520125.1 uncultured Planctomycetaceae bacterium | reverse complement strand
CCCCGGCGGTAGCGTTCGGTCCACTCGGCCGTCTCCGCCGGATCGGCGAACAGCCGCAGCAGCGCGAAAACGCTGCACCCCTCCGGATCCTTGGGATCCTCCACCGGCGTGCTGTCGGTCTTGATGCTCATGATCCGCTTCTTCACCCTCCGGGGATCGTCAAACAAGTCGACGGTATTATCGTAGCTCTTGCTCATCTTCTCGCCGTCCAGGCCCGGCACCACGGCGGCCTCGTTGAGCTTGACCTTGGGAATCACCAGGGCCTCGCAATTGTAGGTGTTGTTGAAGTAGCGGGCCATGTCGGCGGTCATCTCGATGTGCTGAGACTGATCCTGACCCACCGGAACCGCGGCGCTGCGATAGATGAGAATGTCCGCCGCCTGCAGGATCGGGTACGAGAACAACCCCATCGACGACGGCAAACCCCGGGCCACCTTGTCCTTGTAGCTGACCGCCCGCTCCATCAGGCCCTTGCCGGTCACCGTCGAGAGGATCCACGCCAGCTCGGTCACCTCCGGCACGTCGCTCTGCCGGAACAGGCAGGCCTGGTTCGGATCGAGCCCCAGGGCCAGATAGTCCAGGGCCACCCCGCGGGTGAGGTCGCCGAGCAACTCGGCATCCTGGATGGTGGTCAAGGCGTGGTAGTTGGCAATGAAGATCAGGCACTCATGCTCTTCTTGATCCTCGATGTGCTGCTTCATGGCCCCGAAGTAGTTGCCCAGGTGCAGCTTGCCGGAAGGTTGTACGCCGCTCAGTAGTCGCATCGCTTGACCGCCAGTTCTCGACCCGGTGACACCCGTACCGCCTCGCAGTCCGACCGCCGTCGGGCCTGGTCGGGACAGCGTACGGTTCCCAAACCTCCCAATGTAGCAAGGCGGTGCCACTTCTGTCGAGTCCGTCCCCGATCGCCGTGGCGGCGCGGCCGCGTCAGGACGCCGGACGGATCCAAAGCCGCGACCCTCAGGGAGCCGAGGACCAGGACCGGGGCGTCCAGAACCCCTGAACCTTCCCCGACGATCGCGACGCCCAACCAACCGACTATGCCGACTCAGCCTCGGGAGTCGGGGCCACCGGCCGCCCGATTGACCGCCCCCCCCACCCCCATACAATGCCGCCGTGCCTCAGCAACGTCCGGCACCACCAGTCACCGGGCGTGGTCCATTATTAGCAGGAGGACTGACCTAATGCGCAAGACCCTGGCATTCACCATCGTAGGTTCTTTACTCTTCGGCGCTTCCGGCTGCACCACGGCCCTCAAACGGGGCCTCAAGGAATTCAAAGGGGCCAGCTCCAAGGCCAAGGCCATACCCGGCACACCCACCGACGCCCTATCCCAATGCCGAGGCGTCCGGATCGGACAGCCCCGCAGCGATCTCGGCGGACTGGTCGATCCGCAATTCGCCACCGCCCTCACCGGGGCCCTTCACCAGGCCTTGACCAAGGGCGACGATCCCGTGTTCCCCGGCGGATCCCCGACCCTGGAGATCGACCCTGAAATCACCTGGTTCCACGAATCCGGCGGACTCGGAGGCATCATGGGCTCGGACTCCTACGCCGTGGTGCTCTTCTGGCTCAGCTCTGAGGGCGTCCCGGCAGGCAGGGTGCAGGTGGTCACCAAAGAGGCCGCCAGCCGAACCGGAGCCGCCGACATAGCCAAGTCCATGGCCAAGGAGTTGGCTAAGTTCCTCAGCAAGCTCGACGAGGACCAGGACTGACCGCCCCCACCGCCATGACCCGCAAACGATCATCTGCCACACCGGGCCGGCCAGACGAAAACCAATCGATGGCCGCCGTTACTCGGCGGCCCCAACTCCGTTCTACAACCCATGCCGCCCTGACTACGTGCGCCGGGTTGCGTCTCCGGAGCACCGGGGTTAGCCTGGGGCTCATCTGGCGCGCCCCATCAGGCTGAAATGTAGGGGGTTGCTGCCCGGTTGGTTCGATCTGTTGCCTGGATCTGTCTCTTGCTGCAAGGGAGATTCTCGATGACCATGCGTGTTCACCGATGGAGCAAACGCCTCCTGTTGACCATCGCCGCCCTGCCGGTCTGTCAGCTTGCCGGCGGCTGCGACCCGACCCTCACCACCTTCTTCTGGGATCTGACCAACACAACCTACAGCCTGTTTGTCGGCTCCGCTCAGCAGGTGCTGCTCCAGAGCTTCCCTTCGGCCGATATTCTGCAGGTACTGCTCGGCGGGGCCCCGCCGCCGCCGCTGTTCACCGGATAGGACCGGTCCCAACCAGGTGGTGCCCGCCCGTGATCTATATCGAGATTCGAAAACCGTCGAGGCTTGCAGAATGACCAAGCGTAGATATCACCAGTACCGGCTTTTTCGCAAGGTGGCCATCTTCATGGCCGCCGCGCCCCTGCTCCAACTGGCCCAGTGCTCCACCGGCATCCGGCAGACCTCCGCGGTCATGGCCAACACCCTCTTCGCCGCGGTCGAGGGCATCATCCTCCTGCCCTTCCAGTGGGTCTTTGGCCTCGGCACCATCTGACCGCCCCCGCACCGCCCCCCCCTGTGGCCCCCGCGTCCCGCCCCGCGCCGCCCCCCCGGAAGACCGCCGCCACGGCGGGCGCCATCGCGCAGCAACCCCACTGCAACCGCTTCCCCCGCACCCTCAAAGGCGC
>CAZFMS010000283.1:0-2893 GCA_964520125.1 uncultured Planctomycetaceae bacterium | reverse complement strand
GTGTTCCACAAATAATACGACTACTGCATTGCGAAGATGAGCCGCGGGCTTCAGCCCGCGCGGCCCTCCGAAGACCAGATGCGCCCCCTCCGAAAGATGTGAGCCCCGGCCCCCGCCGATGATCCGCTTCTCAAGCGGCGTATTCCGCCGCCAGCTTGGGAACCAGATCAACCAGGACCTGGGCGTCGCAATACGCCCCTTGGCGGATGAAGAACAGACAAGCTCGGGTAACCTCTTCCCTCTCCAGCCCCGCCCCCGCCAGAACCTCCCGCGACAACCCGAAGTCGTCCGACGAGGCCTCCCGGGGACCGGCGCAGGATCTGGCCTGCAGCTCCTCGAAGAAACGGGTCGCCCCGAGTCGCTCGAAGATGTCCTCTTCCTCTTCCACGATATCATCCGAGCGCGGCATCTTCATCAGATCGCCGGCCCGCTCTCCCGGAGCCAACTCGAACCACACCACCCCACCGCGCAGATACTGCTCATAAAAACCCAGCGGTATCGCCCGGACCGCGTGAGAAAAACGCTGCTCCGGCAACAAGCCCGCAAACGACGAACTCGTGACCACGATGTTGGTGCCGGGGTAATGGACGTTGTCTCCTATCTCGACCACCACATCATCGAATCGCTCGGCCAGGAATGACTGCAGTTGCACCTGCACCTTGCCGTAATCTTCTCGTTCAATCATGGTTATGATCTTCTTGAATCGTGTAGGGCCGAACCAGAAGCCAGAAACTGACCGCTCATCCCGAGTCCGCTCCGGTCCAATCGCTTCGCGCTGCCGGTCACTAGAATGCCATGCGAGAGGCCCGGGCGGCACTCGACCCGCGAACCGCGCCAATGAACCATCCAACACCAGTATAACCGCAATCGCGGCCCCAGGCCAGTCTCGCCCCGCCTGACCCGCCGTGCAACGGTGTCGATGTCCTTAGCCGGTAGCCATCCCGGCCGCCTTCCCTGGCCCCTTGCCGGGGCGGTCGCCGACGGCCTTGGATCACGGGCCGGACGCCGCAAAGGCCCAGTCACTCGGCGCAGTTGCACAACCGCCGACAGACGGATACGCTGAGGAATTCACACCCTCGAGATCAGTGCGGCCGGCTCGGCTCCCGTGCCGCTTGCCAGTACTGAAATCGCGGGCCAGTGCGTTGCAAGACAGGGATGGTGACCCACCTACGGGTGCATTCCGGTGGTCGATTCCGCCCGAGGATGCAGCTGAAGACCCGGGGGTAACTGTTGTGGCCAACCCACATTCCCGGCGCCGGCGCTGGGTCCACGCTTGTTATCTGACCTGCCTCTGCGGCATCCTCACGGCCGGGGCCTGCACCCGACCCACAAAGACCCAACCCCGCACCAACTCGACCTCTTTCACCGTCGACGACATCCTCCGACGTTGCGTAGCCGTTCATCGAAGCCTGGATACCCTTCAGGCCAAGGGACTGCTGCGCGATTATCGCTCCCAGGACCGACGCGTAGCCACTATCAGTTGGGACTTCCTCCGCCCCGGCCGCTGCCGGCTGCAAATCGACCTGGACCTGGCCCTCATCTCGAAGGATCGCTGGTGGAGGTATGACAGCGACACCGGCCGCTACCGTGGCTATCAGCACTTCACCAAGACTCCCCTGGAGACCCCGGCCTACCTGCTGTCCAGAGGCGTCCCCTTTCTCTTGCCCGTGCTCTTCAACAAGAATCGACGGGCCCTGATGGACAACCCCGCCCGTGGCTTCGCCGACTGGTCCATGGAAGGCGTCGAGTGGCACGCCGAACGACCCTGCTACTTGGTCTCCAGGCCCGGATTGGGCAAGAACCGCGGCACCACCAGACGAGTGTGGATCGATCAGGATCATTACCTGGTCCGCGGCTGGGCCCTGGTCGTCCGCCAGCCCGACGGCCGAGTCCGAACCGTCATGGGTTGCAGCTACTACGACCTCCTGGCCAACAAACCCCTGGCGTTGGATCTGTTTCAACTCAAACCGCCCGAACCAATCCTCCTGTCCCTGCCCGATTCCAACCCTCCTCCGCCGACGTCACCCCCCGTCTAGATTCCTCGCCCGCGCCCCCCGGTTTAGCGGCGTCGCCTGCGACGCCTCCCCCCCGGGACCCACCGCCCGCCAGTCCGACCACCCCCTCGCGCCCCCCTCATTGAGGCCGACTCTCGCTCATCCCGGTCGATCCACCCCTCCCACCATTGGCCAGGGGCTGTCAGCATCCCGGGATAGCCGCTATAACCCCCTTATGACCCTCGAGGAAACATTCCATCACCGACGCCTGCCCTGCGGCGTGGAACTGGCCGCCCTGCCCCTACCCGGACGGAGGACCACCGCCTTCGGATTCCGCATCCTGGCAGGCCTGGCCAACGAAGCCGACGACCAGCTCGGCGTGGCCCGCCTGGTCGACGAGACCATCGGCAAGGGCACCCGCCGGAAGACCGCCCGCCAGCTTTCCGACGCCTTCGACGCCATCGGCGCCCAGTGCGCCTCCGGGGTCGGCCGCGAGTCCTTCTCCTTCCGTTGCAGCTGCCTGCCGGAATACGTGGAAGAAGCCCTGACCCTCTATGCCGAGATGCTCCGCACCCCCACCTTCCCAGAAGAATTCTGTGAAGTTGCCCTAGACCTCGCTCGTCAGGAGTTGATCGCCCTGGAAGACGAGCCCGGCGAGCTTTCCCGCAAGCTGTTGGCCCCTCGGGCCTTCGGCCCCCTGCTTGGCCGCCACGAACTCGGCACCCCCGAGTCCTTGAGCGGCCTCGACCGAGCCGCCATCGTCTCCTACTGGCGCCGTCATTTTGTCGCCCGGCGGATGCAGCTCACCATCGCCGGAGCCGTGGACATCGACGCCTTCGCCGAGACGGCCGACCGCCTGTTTGCCGGCTTCCACGACCAGGACGGGGACGGCCGAACCA
>CAZFMS010000282.1:0-5542 GCA_964520125.1 uncultured Planctomycetaceae bacterium | reverse complement strand
GCCGCCCTCATCCGGCAGCTCCATACCTCCGAGATCACGGTCTTGGTGGCCAGCGACTCCCCGTCAAATCCTTACACCCCCGGGGCCCGGACGAAACTCGGCACCGGCCTCTACTGCGAGTCGGTCGTCAAGCAGTGCGCCCCGCTGGCCGTCGCCGATGCCCGCCACCACCCCCGATGGGCCGGCGGCCCGGATGCCGAGTTCGGCCTGATCTCCTACCTGGGATTTCCCCTGCTCTGGCCGGACGGCGGCGTCTTCGGAACCATCTGCGTCTTGGACAGCAAGGAAAACGCCTACTCCGATACCAACCGCAAGCTACTGAGGCAATTCAAGGACCGCATCGAGCTGGACCTGACCTCACTCAGCGGTTCCGCCAATGGTCCGGCGGTTACCGAAGGCCTGCGGAACGATGCCGACCTTCTATCCGCCATCCTCGATGTGGTCACCGCACTCGTGGTGGTCCTCGATCGGCAGGGCCGCATCGTGCGCTTCAACCGTGCGTGCGAGCAAACCACCGGCTACACCTCCCAGGACGTACTCGGCAAGCACGTCTGGGACTTGTTCCTGATCCCCGAAGAGGTCCAGCCGGTCCGGGCCGTCTTCAGCGAACTACGTGCCGGACGCTTCCCCCATACCCATGAGAACCAATGGGTCACCAAGGACGGAACCCGCCGGCTGATCGCCTGGTCGAACACCGCCTTGGTCGACAATCTCGGCGATGTCGATTTCGTCATCGCCACCGGCATCGACATCACCCAGCGCCACCAGGCCGAGAAGCAGGCCCGCGGCCAGCAGGAGTTCTTGCGAACCGTCATCGATTCGCTCACCCATCCTTTCTACGTCATCGATGCCGAGGACTACACCATCAAGCTGGCCAACTCTGCCGCCAACCTGGGGCAGGGTGCCGGCCCCCACACCTGTCACCAGCTGACCCACCACCAAGACCAACCCTGCCAGGGCCATGAACACGTCTGTCCGTTGGAGCAGGTCAAGGCCACCAAGAAGCCGGTCGCCGTGGAGCATGTCCACTGGGACCAGGACGGCCGCCAGAGAATCGTCGAGGTCCACGGCTTCCCGGTCCTCGATCAGCAAGGCCGGGTCGTCCAGATGATCGAGTATTGCCTGGACATCACCCGGCGCAAGCAGGTCGAGGAGGACCTGCTCCGCGAAAAGCGCCTGCTCGAGGACGTCACCACTTTTGCCAACTGCGGCCTGTTTTTGCTCGATGAGCAGACCAAGGTGGCCTACGCCAACAAACTGGCTCAGGAGTGGTTCGGATCATTCGACCGCATCCGGGGGAAGTATTGCTGGGAGGTGTTCAAGCTCCGGGACCCCGAGAAGGAATGTGCCGGCCTGCAGGCCCTGCGAACCGGAACAACCGTCCGCAGCGAGAGCTTCACCGTGGTCGTCAAGGGCCAGGTGAGAGTCTTCTACGTCATCGCCTCGCCGGTGAAGGACGAACAGGGCCAGGTTCAACAGATCAACGAGGTCGTCCTCGACATCACCGAGCGCAAGAAAGCCGAAAAGGCCTTGCAGACCAGGACCCACGATCTGGATGAACGGGTCAAGGAGTTGAACTGCCTCTATGCCATCTCCGGCCTGGCCGAAACACCGGACATCTCGCTGCAGCGGATCATCCAGGGAACCGTCGACCTGATTCCCTCCGCCTGGCGATACCCGGAGATCACCGGAGCCCGCGTCACCCTGCGGGATCAGCGGTTCGAGACTGACAACTTCATCGAGACCGAGTGGACCCAGGCCCAGGACATCATGGTCTCCGGCGAGCCCCTCGGCGCCGTCCAGGTCTGCTATCTTAAAGAAAAACCGGCCGTCGATGAGGGACCTTTCCTCAAGGAGGAGAGAAGCCTGCTCAACGTCGTGGCCGCACGCCTCGGTGAGATCATCGAGCGCAAGCGGACCGAGGACGAGCGGGCCAAGCTCGAGGAGCACCTCCATCAAGTCCAGCAAATGGAGGCCGTCGGGCAACTCGCCGGGGGAGTGGCCCATGATTTCGACAACCTCTTGACCGTCATCCTATGCTCCGTAGATCGGCTCAAGAGAACCCTGGCCGCCGACGCCCCCGCCAGAGAGGCCCTCAGCGCCATCGATCAGGCCGCCCAACAAGCCACCGCCGTGACCAGATCGCTGCTCTCCTTCAGCCACGAAGTATCCGCCAAGAAAGAGCCCCTCTGCCTCCGGGCCGCCGTGCAGGACGCCATCCAACTCCTGCAACGGGTCTTACCCGCCTCCATCGAACTCCGGCTCGAGCCGCCGCGACCATCCGACGCCGCCCTGCCGGACGACGCCCCGTTGTGGATCGATGCTGACTCCACCCAACTGCAGCAAATCCTCTTGAACCTGACCCTCAACGCCCGCGACGCCATGCCCAACGGCGGAACCCTGCGCGTCTCCACCGCTATCGCCACCGAGGAGGATCTGGCCGACTTGAGCGATGTCCCCCAGCCGCCCACCTCGTTCGCCTGCCTGACCGTGTTCGATACCGGTTTCGGGATGCCTCCGGAGGTCCAATCGCGCATCTTCGAACCCTTCTTCACCACCAAGCCCCGCGGAAAGGGCACCGGCCTGGGCCTGGCCATGGTCCACGGGTTCGTCAAGGAGCACGGCGGACACATCTCCGTGCAGTCCCAAGCCGGCCGAGGCACGACCTTCCGCCTCTTCTTCCCCCTTTTCCGGCTCACTGCCCCGCCCGACGCCGGGCCCGCCACCGCTGAAGCTCCTCCAGGACACGGAGAGCTGATCCTGCTCGCCGAAGATGACCCCCACCTCCGCGGTATCGTCGCCCTGACCCTCGAGTCCATGGGCTACCAGGTCCTCCAGGCCGACGACGGCCTCCTCGCCGGCCAGCGCTGTCTGAGGCACCGCGGGGCACTCCGCCTGATTATCCTGGGGGCCGACCTCCCGCGGCGCGGCGGCCTCGATTGTCTGGAGGACCTCCGCCGGGACGGCGTCACCACGCCGGCCATCATCGTCGCCGCCAAGGTCACCGCTGACCTCACCGAACGACTTGACAAGAACACCAAATTGCTGCACAAACCCTTCAAAGGGCCCGATCTCGGGAGACTCGTAGGCAGCCTGCTGGCCCACGTCGAGGCTTCGGAGGAATGACCGTGAGCGATCAAATCTCCATCATGCTCGTTGATGACCACACCATGGTACGAACCACTTTCCGCGATCGCCTGGAGCAGGAGCCCGACATGACCGTCGTGGCCTGCGTCGGCACCGCCGATGAAGCCATCGCCCAAGGCGCCCGGCTTTCCCCCGACATAGTGCTCATGGACATCGACATGCCCGGCATGCTCTGCTTCGACGCCGCCAAGACTATCTGTCTGCGCAATGCGGACACCCGCATCATCTTTCTCAGCGCCTTTTTCCATGACCGATACATCGAGCAAGCCCTGGCGGTCAGGGCCTGGGGATATGTCACCAAGAACGAAACGGAGCAGTCCCTGGTCGAGGCCGTCCGCCGGGTGGCTTCCGGAGTTACCTACTTCTCCCCCGATGTGCAGGCCCGCATGGTGGTCGATGCCCGTGGGCCCCGCTTGGCCCACGCCGGCCAATCCCGAACCTCCACCCTCACCCAGCGGGAGATGGAAGTCCTCCGCTACCTGGCCCGCGGCATGTCCAAAAAGGAAGTCGCCGAGACCGTGCATATCAGCGTCAATACCGTCAATCGCCACACCAGCAGCCTCATGAACAAGCTCGACATCCACGATCGCGTCGAACTCGCCCGCTTCGCCATACGCGAAGGCCTCGCCGAGGCCTGACCCCCCGGACTCTGCAGTATCCGGACCACCCTCCCGGCCGTCCCGCCCCCGCCCGCCAAAAATGGCGACCACACACCATATTTCCATCGTTCCTCTATGCCGATCCTCCAAAGCCGGTCGGGGCGATCGCGCCTCGCCTGGCGAGTCCTGACTGCCGCTGCCCGCAGGGCAGTCGACTATCGAGCGTGACTTGGGAGCTCTTCGTAACTTGATGCGGCATCGGCGTCTCGCGGCTCTGCGCTTTGGACACAAGCCCCGATCCGCCACCGGCCTCGAGCCCGTGCCACAGTCTTGAAACAGCTCCCTATACCCGGCGCGGCCCAGCCCCGGCGCGGCCTCCGGCTGCAACCAGAGGGCTCGGTTGCCGGGGTTCGCGTCCTAGGGCCGGCTTCAGCCGATCGGTGTTTTCCCCCAACCTCAGTTAGGGGATTCTCCCCACCGGGGGATGCAGATGATGCAGTTGCTCTCATGGCGATCGATCCGACCCGCGTCGCCGTGCCCAGAGCGAATCCAGTCTCGTGATCTTCGCCGAATGGAGAGCGCCACCACGACACTGAGTACCAAACTCGTAACCTCTTTCCGGGGATACGCCCTCATCCCGCTCGCAGCGGTTGGGCGAAGATTGGCAGTTTGTTAGGAGACCTGAGCATGTCATTGAGTCTGAGAGCAAAACTGATTCTAGGGTTCTTGTGCGTCGTAGCACTGACCGTTGCCGGTGGCGGAGTGTCCTACTGGGGAGTCGGGCGGATGAACCACGCCGCCAACGCCGCCAACCAGCGCCTGGCCGACGCCAACGTCGCCACCCAAACGGCATTCTGGGCCGTCAAGCAGTACCAGATCCAGGCCGACACCGTGATCAACACCAACCCCGATCTGGTGAAAGACTTCGACGCCGCCGCCGAGAACATGGATATGTTCCGCGACCAGCTTGACCGGATCGTGGACACCCCCGAAGAGAAGGCCTGGATGCAGGAACTCAAGGTGGCGGATGCGGCATTCGACGCGGTGTATCACGACGGCATCCTGCCGGAGGTCAAGCATCAACTCGAGGAGTTGGTCCGGAAGTATGACGGCGAGTCGGATGAACTCATCGCCACGGCGGAAGAAGCGGCCGAGGAGATCGCCAAGTCGATCCGAGGAGAGTTGGACGAAGCCCTGGCCGACAGTGACGATGAAGAACTGCAGATGCGCGTCGAGCAGTTGCTGGCCACCAGAAACATGATGTTCTGGATGGTCAAGCAATACCAGAACCAAGCCGACCTGATCATCAATCAAAACGAGCAGTGCATCGAGGACTTCAAGGACAGCGTGGCCAAGATGGACGAGTACAAGGCGCTGGTCGCCGCCGCGGTGGACACCGACCGAGAACGCGAGTTGCTCGCCAAGATCAACGAGGCCGACGAGGCCTACGACGCCCTCTTCTTCGACAAGATCGTGCCGGAGGTGCAGCGGATCATGGAGAACCGCATCGCCACGCTCGACGGCGAGTCCGACGAGCATCTGGCCGTAGTTGACAACAACGTAGAAAAGATCGTCGCCTCGCTGGGTGTGGAGGCCGAGGAGGCCGTGGCCCGGTTTGAATCCGATCGGGCCCTGGTCCAGAAGGCCGTCTTCGGCTTCGCTCTCGCCTCGATCGTCATCGGCATCGGGCTCGGGCTGCTCCTGGCCCGCAATATCACCGGCCCCATCAATCGGGCCATCACCGGCCTCAACGAAGGGGCCGACCAGGTCAACGACGCCGCCGGGCAGGTCTCCAG
>CAZFMS010000281.1:0-5563 GCA_964520125.1 uncultured Planctomycetaceae bacterium | reverse complement strand
TGGGGGCCGGCGATGGGACGTTTGCCGCCGCGGTGGACTACGCCGCCGGCCTGAGACCTGGTTCTGTAGCGCTCGGCGACCTGGACGGCGATCAGGTGTCCGACCTGGTCGTTGCGAACTGGCAGAGCGACAACGTGTCGGTGCTGCTGGGGATCGGTGACGGGACGTTTGCCGCCGCGGTGGACTACCCCGCCGGCAACGCGCCAGTCTCCGTAGCGATCGGCGACCTGGACGGCGACCAGGTGCCCGACTTGGCCGTGGCGAACATCCACAGCGACAACGTCTCGGTTCTGCTGGGGGTGGGCGGCGGGACGTTTGCTGCCGCGGTGCAATACGCCGCCGGGAACGCGTCTCACTCCGTGGCGATCGGCGACCTGGACGGCGACCAGGTGCCCGACCTGGCCGTGGCGAACGACTACTACTTCGGCACCGTCTCGGTTCTGCTGGGGGTTGGCGACGGAACGGTTGGTGCCGCAATGCACTACCTCACCGGCCCCGAGCCTCGCTTCGTGGCGATCGGCGACCTGAACGGCGACCTGGCGCCCGACCTGGCCGTGCTGAACGGCCCCTACTTCTACCTGAACGGCCGCAACCCCAGCCGCAACTCGGTCTTGCTGCATCAGATCCCGGGTCTATTCGACTGTAATGGCAACGGCATCCCGGACGAGGACGATATCGCCAGCGGCACCAGCCCGGATTGTAACGGTAATGCCGTGCCCGATGAGTGTGAGGAAGAGGTCGTGCCCTGTGTCGGGCTGGATGTTCGGCCGGGCGGGTGTCCGAACCCGCTGAATCGCAACAGTCACGGTATCCTGCCGGTCGCGCTATCCGGTTTGGAGGAGTTCGACGTGACGCAGATCGGTGTTTCGTCCGTGCTGCTCTGGCGGGCGGACGGGGTCGGCGGGCCGGTGGCGCCCAACGAGGGGCCGCCGGGGCCGCGTTCGACTTTCGAGGACGTGGCTACGCCCTTCGAGGGTGAGGAGTGTGATTGTCACGACCTGTCCGGCGACGGGATCGTTGATCTGGTGTTGAAGTTCAGGACTGATGCGGTGGTCGAGGCCCTGCTGCTCGATGATCTGAATCATGGCGACGAGGTCGAGCTGGTGGCCACGGGCACACTGGTCGGCGGGGCCGAGTTCACCACCGCCGGGGAATGCATCCTGATCGTGCCGCAAGGGACCTCGAATGCCAGCGTCACTTCGAACGTGGCGGGTTTGTTCGTTGAACTCAGCCCGACGGACCTCAACGTGGACGGCCCCGGCTTTGCCGACTTCCAGCGGATCTACAACCCCGGAACGGTCATCACCCTGTCCGCCCCACCGCAGGCCAACGGCCTGGTGTTCGGTGCCTGGCTGGTCGACGGGGTGACGCAGAACACAGGCGAAACCACCATCGACGTCACCGTTGTCGAGGACCTGACTGCCCAGGCGTTGTACCTCAGTGCTATCCCAGGCCCGACGCTCGGGCCCAGGGTGGTTCCTACGTCTCGCCAGCCCGCGTCTCGGTGAGCAGTGCACATGACGGATCGGCGGGATAGGTTACGCGCTGCCTACACGGGCAAGCTGAGCTTGCCCGTGGCACCCGTCGGTCGCCCGCCCGCCGAAGGGGGACGGGACACCCGCGCGCCACTCCGGACCCAACGCTAGGCCTGCGCTCCGGCTCCGCGACCAAACGACCGGCCCTCACGGACCGCCAAAACGAGTCCGCAGCAGGTCCCTGAACGGCTCATACGCCGTGGACATGACCGCATAATCCTCGGGCCGATCGTCCAGGCCGATGAGGCTCGGCGGAGGATCGGGCGTAACCCCGATGGTCGCCTCGATCTCCTCGGGGAACTTGGCCGGATGGGCCGTCTCCACCGAAATCGCCAAGCCCCCGGCCGCCGAGGGGTTCTCGTCCAGGTAGCGCCCCAACCCCGCCCAACCGACCGCCCCATGCGGCTCCAGCACCATCCCCCACCGCCGGTGGGCGTCCTTGATCGCCTCCCTGGTCTGGGCGTCGGAGATACTCACCGCGTACAAGTCGCCCCGCATGCGCTCCATGTCCGGCCTCTCGCGGAGGGCCCCGGTCTCATCCATCAAACCGCCGTACGCGTCCACCAACCGGGCCAGATTCGACGGATGCCCGACATTCATAGCATTGGAAATACACCCGCGCGAGGGGGAGACCCTCTGGTACCGCCCGGTCTCCAAAAAGATCGGCACCTCGTCGTTGGCATTGGTGGCGATGACCAGCCGTTCGATCGGCAGCCCCATCTGTCGGGCGATCACCGCCCCCATCATGTCGCCGAAATTGCCCGAAGGAATCGAGAAGATCACCGGCTCCTGCATCTCGGCCCGGGCCAGCTTGACATAGGCATAGAAGTAGTACACCGCCTGAGGCAGCAAACGCCCTATGTTGATCGAGTTCGCCGAGCTAAGCCGGATGCCCGACAGCTCCGCGTCGCCAAACGCCCGCTTGACCATAGCCTGGCAGTCATCGAACTTGCCCTCGATGCCGATCGTGGTCACGTTCCCGCCGATGGTGGTCATCTGCTTGCGCTGACGGGTCGAAACCTCCTCCACCGGAAACAGCACCACCACGCTCATCCGCTCGACGCCCTGATACGCATGAGCCACGGCACTGCCCGTGTCTCCGGAAGTCGCCGTCAGAATGACCAGCTCCCCCTCGCGCCCCTCCATCAGGACGCCCATCCAACGGGCCATCATCCGGGCGGCAAAGTCCTTGAACGAAGCGGTCGGCCCGCGGTCCAGCCGCATCAGGTACTGCCGTTCAGTGACCTGCTCCAGAGGCACCTCGAAGTCGTAGGCGTCTTCGCACAATGCCTCGAGCCGGGCCTCCTCGATCACCCCCACCGTGAACCGCTCCAACACCCGACGGGCAATCTGGGCATAGCTCAACCCCGCCCACGAAGCCATCTCCGCAGACTCGATCGAGGGAAATCGCTCCGGCATGAACAACCCCCGGTCCCCGGCCTGCCCTTGCAGCAGGGCTTCCCCCAGGCCGACCAGCCCCACGTTTCGGTTGGTGCTATAAAAGCGGATCGGTTCGGTCATGAGCGCAATCCTGATTCACCGTAGAGCCGCCGGCCACCGGGCCGCGACGCCGGTTGCCCAAGAGGCGACCGTCTGCTAGGTTAGCTGACGGGCTCGATGGCGTATAGGGCAGCGAACTGCAGCGACCCGCCCTACGACCCCGAGACCGCGCCGTCGCCGTCTGGGCGGGATCGTCATGCATCCAAGCGATCGCCGGCGGAGAGACGAGCACCTGCTCGCCCGCTGACGCCTGCGTGGGACCCCTGATGTTCATCCGACAAGCATAGGTTCGTGTTCGTGCCAGACAATGAAGGGAGCTAACCGTGAAGTTTGACACCAAAGTCGTACGGGCCGGAATCACCCCCGATCCGACCACCGGTGCGATCGTCCCCCCTCTCTACCAGACCGCCACCTACGTCCTCGAGGAAGTCGGCAAGGACCGCGGATTCGATTACACCCGAGCCTCCAACCCCACCCGACAAATGTTGGAAGCCCAGTTGGCCGCCATCGAGGGAGGAAAGCACGGGGTCTGCTTCGCCAGCGGGATGTCCGCCGTTGATAGCAGCCTCAAGCTGTTGAAGGCCGGCGATCACGTGGTCTGCTCCGATGACGTCTACGGCGGCGTGTCCCGCCACTTCAACAATGTCCTCACCAGATACGATCTCAGCTTCACCTACGCCGATACCTCCTGCCCGGAGAAGGTGCGAGAGGCCTTCCGACCACAGACCAAGATGCTCTGGGTCGAAACGCCCACCAACCCCTTGTTGAAGGTCACCGACCTGGCCGCCATGAGCAAGCTGGCCAAAGAGCATGACCTGCTGTTCGGGGTCGACTCCACCTTCGCCACCCCCGTATTCCTCCGTCCCCTGGAGTTCGGCGCCGACATCGTCCTCCACAGCACCACCAAGTACATAAGCGGCCACAACCAACTCATCGGGGGCGTCATCATCACCAATCGAACCGACATCTTCGAGGAGATGCGCTTCATTCAGAAGACCATCGGCGCCGTGCCCAGTCCCTTCGACTGCTGGCTCACCATGCTGGGAGTGAAGACCCTCCATCTGCGAATGCAGCGCCACGCCGCCAATGCCCAGATCATCGCCGAGTTTCTCGAAGCCCACCCCAAAGTAAAGACGGTCACCTATCCCGGACTGCCCTCCCACCCCCAATACGAAGTGGCCCGCGCCCAGATGGACGGCTACAGCGGGATGATCTCCTTCGAGCTGGTCGGCGGAATCTCCGCCGGCCGTACCCTCATGAACAGCCTCCGCCTCTGCGCCCTGGCCGAAAGCCTCGGGGCCGTCGAGACCATGATCACCCACCCGGCCACCATGACCCACGCCGACGTCCCCGAAGCCGACCGCCACGCCCGCGGCCTAACCGACGGCCTGGTCCGCATCTCCGTCGGCATCGAAGACCCCAACGACATCCTCGCTGACCTGAAACAAGCCCTGGCCAAGGCCTAGCAGGTCTCCTAGAAACGTTGCGCCCGCCCTGCCGCCCACCGACCGTGGCCGAGCAGACCTCTGAGGTCTCGACCAGCCCTCAGGCACCTCGAAGCAAGCGTTCTCCCCAGACTCGTGGCACGATCTCGTCTGATGAGAACGTGTACCCCGAATGGCGCGTGTGCGCCATTCTCGAATTCACAATTCCACATCGCTTGCTTCTCAAGTCATCTTATCTTCAGACCGATCCGGCTTTTATTGACTCTCACTTGCGACCTTTGGCGTCTTACCAAACCCGTGCGGAATGCACAACCAGGGCCGACATCGCCACGACCCATCTAAAAAGGAGCCTCCAAAAGTGATTAAGAACATGAAACTTGGAACCAAGATCTTCGCCGGATTCACCTTACCCGTAGCGATCTTGATCGCCATCAGCGGGTACGCGTACGTTCAGGCGACCAACGTCGAATCGGGAGCCCGGCTCACTCAAGAAGAGAGTGTGGTCTATGCCAAGCTCGCCCAGGACATGAAGTTGAACATCGTGCAGGTGCAGCAGTGGCTCACCGATATCTCGGCCACCGGCGCTGCCGAAGGACTCGACGACGGGTACGACGAGGCCGAAACGAACGCCCAAGCATTCCTCCAGGGGCTCAAACAGTTCCAGCAAATGTACCGGGAGGAGAACGACACCGCCGGACTCGAGAAGGTGGCCGATCTGGAGGGGAGGTTCGCCGGGTACTACGAGATGGGCAAGACCATGGCCAAGACCTACATCGAGCAGGGACGTGAGGAAGGCAACAAGATCATGGGGCAGTTCGATCCCTACGCTGCGGCCATGACGGACGCTATCGACCCGTTTGTAGACCAACAGATCGCCGAGTTGAATGCATCAATGTCGGGCATCGTCGATCAATCCGCAGAACTGAAGACCAGTGTCTGGCTGGCCGGGCTGGCGGCAATCATCCTCAGTTTCGCAGCGGCCTGGCTGATCACCCGGTCCATCACCAAGCCCATCAACCGCATCATTGCCGGCCTCAACGAAGGGGCCGACCAGGTCAACGACGCCGCCGGGCAGGTCTCCAG
>CAZFMS010000280.1:0-5570 GCA_964520125.1 uncultured Planctomycetaceae bacterium | reverse complement strand
GGGGTGATGGTGCTGGCCATGGTCGGCCTCGCGACCGCCTGGAGAAAGGGGCGAGGCGGACGACTGGCGGTCACTTGCGTCGTTGGCTACTTCTCGGTGCAGACGGCCATCCGGGCGCTGGGCCTGTTTGACTCGGGGGGTTATGCCCGCTTTTTGGTGGCCATCTCACCGCTGGTGGGCGTGATCGCGCTGGTCGGCTGGCAGCAATTATGGGCGGCGCCCTTCCGACGACGTCGGGCGGCATGGATCTTGACGGCGGCATCGATGACGCTCTTGTGGCTGGCCATGGAGCGGCAGCTCGTTCTCCACGAGGCCAGGATCGACCAGGCCACCGAACTGCCGTACCTCCATCGGGCCAAGATCGCGGTCCGGCTGGCGACGGCGTCGATGGTGCTGCTGGCGGCCGGCTCCCTCGCCACTGCGGCCGTGCCCGGGCTGGTCCGACCTGCCCAGGGGCTGGTGCCGGCGGGGGTGGCCGCGATGATTCTCCTGGCCAGTTGCGGGCTTTGTCATCCGCTGGCCAGGCCCCCCGAGGCGGAGATCATCGACGAGTTGCAGGCCTGGCTCGCCGCACACGAGTTCGGCGATCGAGAGGTCATTTCCGCAAACGTCTGGCTGGACTTCGCCACCGGGCGCAGGCTGCCCCCCGGCCGGCCGTCGGTCCGGGTGTACCTGGAGCGTGCCGAACTCGGAACCTTGTTCGCCTGGGACAGACAGTTCGCCGCGGCAGTCGATCACGATCTGCAACTGGAAGAATTCACCGGCAATCGGGCGTTTCGTCTCATTCATGCGACGCGCCCAGCCCCCTACCAGGAGCAGCCCTACCTGAGAGTCTTCGAGAAGACCGCACCCTGGGGACCATCGGTCGGCCGAGCCGCTCTACAAGACCACACTCGATGAGCGTTCTGACAGAGCATCCTCGGGCCCTGGCGGCCCGGGCGTCTCGCGGGTGTCTTGACGGCGCCGCGGGGGCTGGAGAACGCCGGTCGGCGGCACGGGAGGGGGGGCGTTGCGGCCTCTGAGACGGATGGCTAACATGCCGGTTGGAATGGGCGGTGCGGTGGGCCGTGGGCCGGCCGACCTTAGGCCCACCGGTCCGGTCGAGACCCTGCGTCCGACAGTCGCCAGTCAAAGGCGGACACATCAATGAACCTCGAAGGTCATCCCGCTTCCCGTCTGCCAGACGCTCCCTTTTCGCGGCTGCTCTTGGTCGGTCTGGATGGGGCGACCTTCGACGTGCTTGACCCACTGATGGCAAATGGGGTAATGCCCAATTTGAGGGAGCTGGTCGAGGGCGGCTCTTCGGGCATTCTGGAGTCCACCAAGCCGCCGATCACCCCTGCGGCCTGGACCACCTTCATGACCGGCAAGGGCCCCGGCAGGCACGGCATCATCGACTTCCTGCGCTACGACCCGACCAACAACCGGCTCTTCTTCAACAACAACCAGAAGATCAGTCAGAAGACGGTCTGGCAGATCCTGAGCGACAAGCAGTACAAGGTGGGCTCGATCAACGTGCCCATGACCTTCCCGCCGGAGCCGGTCAACGGATTCATGATCAGCGGATTCGACACCCCCAGCGGCGAGGATTTCACCTATCCCAAGGAATTGCAGGCCGAGCTGTTTGCCAGGTATCCGGACTATACCCATGAAAAGAAGTGGGAGCGCTCGGCCTTCGGCGGAGACCGGCTCTTCGCCCGGAACCTCGACTACATCAGCCAGAGCTTCCAGCGCGGATACGAACTGGCCCGCTTTTGCGGGGACAAGTACGGCTGGAACATAATGATGGTCTTGTTCAAGCTGGTGGACAACTTGCAGCACAAGGCCTGGCGGCATTTGGACCCCCGGACTCGAGACTCCAACCCCCGGAGGCGCGATCTGACCATCGAATGCCTGGCCAAGCTGGACGTGGTCATCGGCAAGCTGAAACGCTTCGCCGACGAGCACCAGGCGACCATCATACTGATGTCCGACCACGGCCACGGCAGCTTGGACGGCAAGGCACAACCGAACCTGCTCCTGGCCCGATGGGGTTATCTGGGATTGCGGAGCAACCTGGCCCGGACCAGGACGCGCGGACAGGTCTGGTGGCGGCGGCTCACCAAGTCGCGCAACGGATCCCCAACCGAACACCCGGACAACCTGGACCACGATCTGGCGATCGACTGGCCGCGAACGAGAGCCTGCGTGCTCCACGCCGGCATCTACGGCTTCTTGTACCTCAATCTGAAGGGGCGTCAGCCAAAGGAGATCGCCACCGTTGAGCCGGGCGAATTCGAGTCCTTGCGAAGCGAGATCCGCGACAAGCTCCTGGCCGCCAAGTGCCGGGATCGCGAGGGCCGGGAGACCGCCATTTTCCCGGAGGTCTACACCACCGAGGAACTCTACGGCTGCAGCCGCCGGGACTACCCCTGGATGCCTGACCTGCTCCTGGCCCCGATGGACGGCTTGGCCGTGGTGAAGAAGATCCGCGGTCGATCCCCGGTCCGATGGGTCCCGCTGAGCAGGATGGAAGGCACCCACCGGCTGGAGGGCGTTCTGGTCGCCCATGGACCCAACATCGCCCCCGGCCAGAAGATCAGGGCCCATATCGCCGATCTGACGCCGACCATCCTGGCGGGCCTGGGCGAGCGGGTGCCCAAGGACATGGAAGGCCGCGTGCTGCAGGAGTTATTCAGCACTCCGGTCACCGTGGAATACGAGCCGCCGCAAGATCGCAAGGTCGAGGAAGCCCCGGTGCTCTCCAAGGAGCAAATGGCCGAAGTGGCCCGCCGGCTGGGCGACCTGGGGTACTTGGATTAGGAAAACGTCGAAAAGTCAAAAAGTCGAAACACCGGAAGGCACAACTCTACCGCCTGGCGGGTGGCGATCTGAGAAGCTGACCGGCAGCGAATGAACTTCATTCCAAGATGCTGTCATCTTGACGTTTTGACTTTTTGATTTTTGGACGTTTCGACGTTTTGACTTTTTGACGTTTCGACTTTTCGACGTATTGACTTTTCCCCCACCATTCGCTCCCAGAGGGCCACGGTCCGGTCGACATCCAGTTTCCCGGCGGAATCTGCCCGCACAATTTTCCAGGTCGGCAAACGACGGCCATTCAGGAAGATCGCCGGCGTCGCCTCCACACCAAGTCTGCGGGCCAGAGCGATGTCCTCTGCCAGGCGGTCACGGCAGGAGTCGCTCTCTTGGGCCTGGGCAAAGAGGGTGGAGTCTATCCCCAGGCGGGCGGCAATCTCGGCATAGGGGCGCTCGTCGAAACGGGACTTACTCGCGTACAGCTCTCGGTGATAGTCCAGGGCCTGCCCGGCGTCTCCGGCCGCCTCTGCCGCCAAGGCCGCCAGGGCTGCTGCGCAGGAGAAGTAGTGAAAGCCGCGCGGCGCGTCGGGGTTGCACGCCGCGGCGATCGGATAGTGTTTGAATACACAGCGGAGCTTCTCCGGAAACCGCTCCACCAGATTCCCTGCGCTGAGGAAGAAGGCCTGGCAGCGGGAACACTCGAAGTCGGTGAACACCACGATGGTATTGGACGCCCCGCGCAACCCCAGGACGAGATCGTCGGGCCGGACGGCTATCTCCTGCACCGGCGCCTCCCGATAACGCCATTCGAGGTAGTCCACATCGTTAGTCACCGCCAGGTACTGCCGCTGATACTGCCAGGCCACCAGTTGGGCTCGGCGGGCGAACATTCCTGTCACCACCAGCAGGATCAGGGCCAGGCAGGTGGCCAGCACTGCCAGGGCCCGCGGATTCGACGGATGGGGCGGCCCGGCCTCGATCTCCCGACTCATGGCCCGCGACCGCCTGGGCCAGGCCAGGATGCACAAGAGGAAGATCAAGGCGTTGGCCACATGGGCGGCGGCGCACCAGGTACACCAGACCGGCAGGCGAAAGGCCATCAAGTACGAGAAGAAGACCGAGCCCCCCAGGCCGGCCGACACGACGACCAGGGGAAGCAAATGCCAGCGTCGGCCTTTGTAGTTCGGCAATCCCAGGGCCGCGAACCACACGCCGACGGCGAGAAAGTATGCCGCCCCCAAGACCGCAACGGGCACAGGCCCCAACTTTGCCCAACGGCTGCTCAAGACGTAGTCGCAATCGACGGACTGCGAAGGTGAGCAGACCGCGGCCCCGAAGATGGTGGTCGACTCCTCGCCCGGGGCACCCAGGTCCGCAAGCACCAGGCAGACGAAGCAACCGACGGCGGCCAACCCTATCAGACCGACGCGGTGCAGCATCGCCGATCCAGGGCTTTTCACTGATGGAGGATGTTTGGACATGTGAAACCGTGCGTTACTGTATCCTCAGTCGGCCGACGAAGCGCGGCGACCCCCTCCGGGCCCGAGCTGAACCCGAAGTTACGTTCCCTGGGCCGGGGGCGAGGACTGATGACCAGGTATCATCTCTGCCTCTCACACCTCGTGAATGGGGAGTCTCGACCCGGGAGCGGCCCTTATATGGGCTCGAGCCCTGCGAAAACGAAGCTGGGCGACCAACAAGAAGACCGCCACCAAGATCGGGCAGATCAAGAAGCGAACCACCGGCAGCAGGCCGCCGCCGGCCGCCGTCCCGCTGACGTAGGCCCGGCTCAGCTCCTCTATTCCATGGAATGCCGAAGCCACGGTGGCCGACTCCCCGGCAGCGCGTATCCAGGGCACCAGCATCGCCAGGGCGGCCAGGGACCACACACAGGCCCTGGCCAGGTCGGCCGCTCCCCCGAGCCTAGCCGTGAGACTGACCAACAGGGCGATGATGAACACCCCGGTAACCACCAGGGTCGAGGCCCGACCAACGAAACCGCCCAGGGCCAGGGCCGACCCCAGGGCCACCTCTCGACGATAAGCGGCGGTGAGCTGGTTCGCGGTGGGCATCGGAGGAGTGGGGCTGTCTGCATCGCCGCGGTATTCCAGGAGCGGCCGATGGGGGTCGAGCGTGTCGGTGTATCGAACGATCATCCAGGAAACCAGGTGCAAGGCCACCGCGACGATCGCCAGCCAGAAGAAGAGGTTCTTGGCATGCCGCAAGACGTCGAGTACCGCAAGGTGCTCGCGGCTGAGTTCTCGGGGGATTGGGTCGATCTCATCCATGCCCGCAGCATCCACAAAAGCCCCGAGACCCGGTGTCCCGCGTTGCTGGGTTCAAGCGGTGGGACGCACCCCAGCAGGATATCGGCGTCCGATCATCCGACGGAGCAGCCGGCAAGAGAGAAGTGCCTGCCGACCTCCCGCGGCCGCTAGCCGATGTCGAAGCCGCCCGTACCTCGAATCGGCACCCGGAGCACCTGGCGCGATGAGGAGACGACTCGCCCGTCGTGGCGGATGTACTTGATCACGAAGGCGACCTGCTTGCCTTCCACGTCCAATCCCTCCTCCCACTGCAACCGCAGCCCGTAGCCCCAGCCGAGCATGGTCTCCTTCTTGGCCCGCCAGACGAAGGCCTCTTCCGGGGGCATCTCCCATTTGTGGACCAGAACGGCCTTTTCACGGGACCCTGGGTCGTGTTCCAGGCGGTACATATCCACGACGATGACCCCGTCACCGAAGGCCCCCTTGTACTTGACAACCTCTCCC
>CAZFMS010000279.1:0-5621 GCA_964520125.1 uncultured Planctomycetaceae bacterium | reverse complement strand
GCCATGAGATCGTCGGCACGTTTGTCGAGTCAGTGGGCGCCGGACGCCCCGCCGGCATGACCGCCGGCGGCGCCGCCACGGACCTGATGCGGGCCAGCCATCAGATTCCCCAGCTCTACGACGCCGGCACCCATCATTTGTGGCAGGACTTCTCCGCGGTGAACGACTACGCCGCCCCTCTACTCTTGCAGGGCCTGTGCAGCTTCACCGAGCAGTTGAAGATCGACCCCGGCACCGTGGATCATTACGTCGTGTCCATCCCCACCCGACAACTTTATGAAGACCACATTCCCACCTTTCTCGAGCGGCTCCACATTCCCACCGAGAAGATCAAGTTCCGCAGCGAGGTGATCGGCTACTGCGGTGGCGCCGCGACCCTGCTCCACTTCGATGAGATGGTCCGTAGCGGTGAAATAAAGTCGGGCGAATTGGCCATCGTCCATGCCGTGGAATCCAGCAAATGGATGACCGCCGGTTTCGCAGTGCGATGGTAGCTCCCGAAAAACGCGAGGCCCCTTCCTACACCTGGCTGGCCTGCAAGATGGTCGCCTACACGATCTGCTTCCTGGCCTTCATCCTGGTTGCGGTCCCGTATGGCTTTCATCACCTCGGAAGGCTGCTCCTGCCCCAATCGATCCACGAATTCATCTCCCCGAGCCCATTCCGCCAGGTCCTCGGTGCCGCCCTGGCCCTGGGTGGACTGGCCGGCTATCTGGTTTGCTCCTTGTGGCTGGTGATTGTCGGCAAGGGTCCCTTCGTGGAGTTCGACCCGCCCACGAAATTCGTCGCCACCGGCCCCTATCGATGGATGCGAAACCCGATCGCCGCCCTACTCCTCGTGGTCGTGCTGGGAGAGGCGATCTTCTTCGGTTCGCCGGGGATTCTTGTCCTGGTCCTCCTCGGCCTGCCCATGGCCCAGCTTCAGGTCACGCGCATAGAAGAGCCCCGGCTGGCGGCTCGGTTCGGCGATACCTACGCCGATTACTGCCGGCGCGTGCCTCGCTGGATTCCCAGACGCCCCAATACCCACGCGGCCGGTTCGACGGAGGCCGACCCACAATAGTCACTGGTAGCCACAGCTTGATGAACGTCCTGGTGACAGGCGGCACTGGATTCGTCGGCGGCCACCTGGTCGAACAGCTCCGGGCCGGTGGTGACACGGTCCGGGCCCTGGTTCGCCCCGGCAGCAACCGAGAATTCGTCGAGGCTTTGGGAGCCGATGTCGTCACCGGTGATCTTGACGACCCGGACTCCCTGCGGGTCGCCTGCCGCGGCTGTGAGGTGGTCTACCACTGTGCCGCACGGGTAGACATCCTCGGATCCGACGCGGAGTTCCACCGGGCCACCGTCGCCGGCACGCAGCACCTGATCACCGCCGCCAACCAGGAGGGAGTCCGGCGATTCGTGCAGGTCAGCTCGTGTGCGGTGTACCCCCCCGCGCTGCTGGCCGCCGGGCAGGAAATCGACGAGACCACCGCGGCCACCGAGCCGCCCCGCTGGTTCCCCTACGCCCGGGCCAAGTACCACGCCGAGCACGTCGTTCGCCGGACCGCCGCGGCAGACCTGGAATGGGTCATCGTGCGGCTGGGGTATCTCTACGGGCCGCGAAACCGGGCCATGCGCACCTATCTCGAACCCGCCATGCGCAACCGGATCATCACCATCGTGGGCGACGGTAACAACGAGATGGCCCTGATCTATGTGGATGATGCCGTCCGAGCCATCGTGTTGGCCGGCCGGCATGACCAGGCCAAGGAAAAGAGCTTGATCGTCTGCGCTTCGGAGCACATCACCCAACGGAATTACTTCGACGCCCTGGCCGACGGCTTCGGCATGCCGCGCATAGAAAAACGCGTGCCCTACAAGATCGCCTTCTTCTTCGGCTGGTTGGGGGAGATCTTTATTCGCAGCGGACTCCGGCACGCGGTGATGCGACGATCGGCCATCGCCCTGACCGGCCTGCCCCAACGCCTGCGAAGCGGCTACACCCAAGAGCTGCTCGGTTGGCGCCCGGCGGTGTCGTTTGCCGAAGGAATGCGCCGAACCTTCCAGTGGTACGAGACGGAGTACGGCAGCGGTCAAACCGAGCCGCCGGACACCGCGCCGGCCCGCCCTTGAACTGCAGGCCGCGCCGAAACGACAGAAGCCCGCGGCAGTCGGCCTGCCGCAGGCTTCTGATTAATCACCCATTGCGTTTTCGTACCGCGAGGGCGTCCGTTCCCCACGCACGCTGGGGAGTTCTAAATCTCTCCCACCTTCTTCTGGCCCTTCGCTTTGTCGTCGGCTACGTCCTCTTCGGCGGCCGGCGGGGCCTTCGGCGAAGGGGTCTTGTAGTTTTGCACCGCGTGGGTCCGCCAGCGACTGCCATCGAACGTCGAATAGCTGGCCGACGATTGGTAGAAGTCCACCGTGCCGGCCACCGCTCCCAGCTTGGACAGCAGAGGCGGCAACGTCGACAGGAGTTTCTGCATCTGCGGCGGCATTTCCTGCGCGAACATTCCGGCCATGCCCAGTCCCATAGAGAGGCCGCCCAGCAACTGCTGCATTTCCGCACCCAAGTTGCTCTCGTCGCTGAAGCTGATCGAGTCTACGGCGCCGGACTTCGGGGCCAAGGCCTCCTTCTGCCAGCGCTTGCTCTCGGTGATGTTGGGGTGATCCCCTCGGCCGGTCTCCAGACAAGTAGCCACCGCCCTGGCCGAGGACCCGATGATCAGATAACCGTCGGCGCAGCCCACCACCGGAGGTCGCAGCCCACCCATCATCATCATCATGGGGTGAGAAAGCTGGATGAACCCCTTCTCGCCGGCCACCTCGACTTCGGTGGTCATGAGGGCATTGTCCGCCCCCAGCAATCCGTTGACGGTCGCCAGCAGGCGCGAGATCAGCCCCGCGACCTTCTCCTCGTCGGCCACCTTGGCCAGCAGGAACCAGTCTCTGCCCATACTCACTGAGGCCATCGAGCCGTCAAACAGCTTCAGGAGGTCCTGGTCGATCTCCAGCTCCCACTCTTCGGTCTGCATGGCCTCGAAGCCCGCGATCATCTCCTTACCGTCGGGAACGTGCTCGGTAACGAAGCCGGTCAGGTATTGGTAGAGCTTGGACAGGTTGATGCCCGAGCTGCAACTGAAGCTCTCCGCCTCCCGGGGCACGAACTTCTCGAAGCCCTTGATGGGTTTGTTGCCGGCAATGACGGCATACAGCGGGCTTTTCTTGGCGTCGGATTTAAGCTTGGTGTTGACCTCGCTGAAGACCCGATAGCCTTCGGTCCACTCCACTTCCGCCACGTAGTCCACAATCGAAACATCGTTCAATAAGCTGGACATCGCTCCCAGCCAAAGCTTACTATCGCCTTCCTCCGCCCCGGCTTCTGCGCCCTCGCCTTCCTTTGCCGCTTCGGCATCCTCGGCCTGGGCGGCGGCGATGCCCGTGAAGATCGCCCGCATGGGACCAATCATCCCGTCGACGTCGAAGAACACCAGCGAGTCCTCGGCCGCCGGCAGGTCGGCGAACGCCTTCTTGAACCGCGGGGTGTCTATCAAGGCCGTCTCCTTGGAGGTGCCCCGCAGCAATCCCAGTGCGTCATGGAGGATGTCGTCACCCACGAACGACATGGCCAGCACGTCCTTCCAGTGGGCCAGGGTGATCCCCAGGCCCGGATGCTCGGCCGGGCCGAACACCGTCATGGCCACGCCGTCTTCCTTGGTCTCGGTCAGCTTGACCACTCCCTCTTCGGCGTGCAGCTTGACCAGTTTCTCGATCTCTCCCAGGATAGCCTTGAGCCCCTCGTAGTTCGCCTTGGCCTGCTTCTCGCTCATCCGGCCCATGAGCAAGGTTTGGTTGCTCAGGCCCTTGCCAATCGGCAGCGCATTGAAACGACCGGCATAGATCATCTCCTTCTGCAGCAGGTTCTTCCAGTCAACCGCCTGGGCCAGCTCCCCGAAGCGTTCCCGGGCCTCCTCTACGGCGTCCAGGTTCTCGTCGGGAACGGCATCGGTGATCAGGTCCCAGACGTCATCCAAGATGCCCTGGTTGAGAAACTCCTGGATGACTCCATCCCAATACTGGTTGAGGAACTCGCGCTCCGGGTTGCCCTTGGCCGCGATGGCGATGAAAACGTCCGCCGGCAGGGCCTTGGCCAAGGGAAACTTGGTGATATCCGTCTGGGCCACGGCAGTGCCCGCCGCCGGTCCGCTCAGCAGCAGGAAACTGGCAACTCCCGTTCGAAACAGCTTGGTCATCTGATAACTCCCTGGATTCCTAAACATACACTCCATCGACAATCTGCGCGAGGGTTTGGTCCCGCTCAGGGGCCGCCGGTCAACCGCGCCGGTCCCGCAACCGACCCGCCGAAGGCGAACCCATCCCGGGGCCCTGGTGGGATAACGGTCCCCCCCCGCCGCCCTAACGCCGTTTCCCGGCCCCACCCGGCGAATTGGGACTCATAACATCGCTACTGGCCGTACCATTCGCCTAGTTGTACCGGTACCATCACCGAGGGCAAGCCCGGCGGTGTATCGGCCGGTAGCCGCCCACCCTGTGGCTAAGAGGGCCATGATGGATGAGAGCACCCTGACAATGCTGCTGGCCGGTGTGGCCATGACGTTTGTCGGTCAGGCCCATGCCCGGCCGCCGGCCCCGGCGCCCCTGCTGGATCGCCTCTTCGAGCGTTGCGATCTCAACGACGACGAGGTGATCGATCGAGATGAATTCGCCCAAGCAGTCCGACGCCGGGCGGTAGAGCCTGCCCGACGCCGCGGTCCCGGGCGTTGGCCTCCGCATCCCGACGGTGGTGAAGTAGGACTGGTCGGCAGCCGCCTCCTCGGATACAATTGAGAGGACACTGAGAAAGCGGCTGGCACGGTACGAGAGCCCTTTTCGCCCCTGCAATGAGGATCAAGGAAATGGACGAGCAACAGCGCCCAACGTTAATGTGGAGGCAACCGGGCGCGACACCCAAGTTGGGACGAACCCGGATCGCAACGAGCTTCAGGTTTGCTGCCACGGTCCTCATCGCCTCCCTGGTCCTAGGCTTGATTCATGTCTTGTTCCCACTTCCGGTCCAAATCCTTGTACTGGGCATCTATGTCAGCATATTGGGAGGCCTTCTAGTATCCTATCTGGATATCGCTGCCAAGTGCGAAGAGGATCGCCGTATCGCTACAGATCAGCTATTGCAGGCGCTTGGCATCGTCAAGAAACTCGCCAGCCGTCCTCAGTTGTATGAGCAGTACCTCAGGGTGACGGACACGCTCCAGCAGATTGCGGAACACCACGACTCAGTGTTCCGCGAAGCTGCTGCAATTCGAGTTGCGAAACTCGTAGCAGAGCTTCAGGACGTAAGGCCGGGCGTCCTAGATTTCGCTGGAGAGCAGTGGCGCACAGTTTACAGGGCGGTCCTGCTGCAACCGGGTCTCGACTGCTATAAGAGTGTCTCGCACGCCAAGAGCGACGACTATTGGCAAGATGCGCCTGGAAGGATGAGCACGGAACTCAACGTTCGTCTGGTCAAACTAGGAACCCAGGTTGAGAGAATCGTCATTCTTCACGACAAAGACAACCATCTCTGGAACGGCACGTGCATTCCCGACGAAAGTAGGGTTGGGGAGTGGATGCGCCAACAG